>NZ_JBEYIL010000001.1:796962-1182147 GCF_040635845.1 Streptomyces sp. NPDC006872 | reverse complement strand
ACCAGCGACCAGCACCCGTGGTTCCAGGAATCGAGAAAAGACCCCGACGGACCCTACGGCGACTACTACATGTGGGCCGACGACGACAAACAGTACGCCGACGCCCGCATCATCTTCGTCGACACCGAGGTCTCCAACTGGACCTTCGACCCCGTCCGCAAGCAGTACTTCTTCCACCGCTTCTTCTCCCACCAGCCGGACCTCAACTACGAGAACCCTGCCGTGCAGGAGGAGATGATCTCGGCGCTGCGATTCTGGCTGGACCTCGGCATCGACGGCTTCCGCCTCGACGCCGTGCCCTACCTGTACGCGCAGGAGGGCACGAACTGCGAGAACCTCCCGGCCTCCCACGAGTTCCTCAAGCGGGTCCGCAAGGAGATCGACGCGCACTACCCGGACACGGTGATCCTCGCCGAGGCCAACCAGTGGCCGGAGGACGTCGTCGACTACTTCGGCGACTACGCGTCCGGCGGCGACGAATGCCATATGGCGTTCCACTTCCCCGTCATGCCCCGCATCTTCATGGCGGTCCGCCGGGAGTCCCGCTATCCCGTCTCGGAAATCCTCGCCAAGACCCCGGCGATCCCCGCCAACTGCCAGTGGGGAATCTTCCTGCGGAACCACGACGAGCTCACCCTCGAAATGGTCACCGACGAGGAACGCGACTACATGTACGCCGAATACGCGAAAGACCCGCGTATGCGCGCCAACATCGGCATCCGGCGCAGGCTCGCACCGCTCCTCGACAACGACCGCAACCAGATCGAGCTCTTCACCGCGCTCCTGCTGTCCCTGCCCGGCTCGCCGATCCTCTACTACGGCGACGAGATCGGCATGGGCGACAACATCTGGCTCGGCGACCGCGACGCTGTCCGCACACCGATGCAGTGGACACCGGATCGCAACGCAGGTTTTTCGTCCTGTGACCCCGGGCGGCTCTTCCTGCCGACCATCATGGATCCCGTCTACGGGTACCAGGTGGCCAATGTCGAGGCGTCGATGTCGTCGCCCTCGTCGCTGCTGCACTGGACCCGGCGCATGATCGAGATCCGCAAGCAGAATCCCGCCTTCGGGCTCGGGACGTACACCGAACTGCAGTCCTCCAACCCGGCCGTCCTCGCGTTCCTGCGCGAGGCCCCCCTCACCGAAGGGGGAGGGGACGACCTGGTGCTGTGCGTGCACAACTTCTCGCGCTTCGCACAGCCCACGGAGCTGGACCTGAGCCGCTTCAACGGGCGGTATCCGGTGGAGCTGTTCGGCGGGGTGCGCTTCCCGGCGGTCGGCGAGCTGCCCTACCTGCTCACGCTGGCCGGGCACGGCTTCTACTGGTTCAGGCTGCGCAGGGACGCGGCCTAGAACTCCGGGGCGGGGCGGTTTCCCCTGTCCCGCCCGGGGCACGCATCACTCACACCCCGACCCCCCGGGGAAAGGAATGTGACACATATGGCGGAGACTGTCACAATTTCCGGCAAGACCAGCCCCGGCCTGCTCGCATCGTTGGACCCCCTGCTGCGGGAGTGGCTTCCCCGGCAGCGCTGGTTCGCCGGCAAGGGGCGTCCGATCACCGGGTTCTCGCTGGTGACGGCCACCGAGCTGCTGCCCGCCGGGGCCAGGCTCGGCCTGTACCACCTGCTGGTGCGCGCCCGTCAGGGAGCCGCGCCCGGCGACTGCTACCAACTGCTGATCGGCGTCCGCGAGGCCCTTCCGCCCCGGCTGGCTCCCGCGCTGATCGGCCACGTCACGGACGGCCCGCTGGCCGGGCGGACCGTGTTCGACGCCTTGTACGACAGCCGGCCCGCCGAGGTGCTTCTGGAGGCGCTGCGCAGCCGGGCCCGGATCGGCGGGCTGCGCTGCGAGCGCGACCCGGGGCAGGAGATCCGGTCGGGGCTGGTCCCGCGCCGGCTGACCGGCGAACAGTCGAACTCGTCCGTCATCTATGGAGATACGTTCATCCTGAAGCTTCTGCGGCGGGTCGTGCCGGGCGTCAATCCCGACCTGGAGCTGCCGCTGGCGCTGGCCCGCGAGGGCTGCCCCAGGGTGCCCGCGCCGACCGCGTGGATGTTCGCGGACCCGAATGAGGACGACGGCGGCGGGGGCGAGGGCCAGTCGTACGTCCTGGCGGTGCTCCAGCCCTACGTCCAGGGCGCGGCGGACGGCTGGGAGCTGGCGTTGCGGGAACTGGCCAAGGGCGAGGACTTCGTCGCGGAGGCGCGGGCGCTGGGGCGGGCCACGGCCGAGGTGCACGGGGCCCTGGCCCGGGCGCTGCCCACGGCGACGCTGGGGCAGGCGCAGATAGGGCCGATGGTGGACGGCATGACCGAGCGGCTCGACGCGGCCGCGCAGGCGGTGCCCGCGCTGCGCCCGTACGCGCCCGCGCTGCGCACCGCCTTCACCGCGCTGGCCGACCTCGCGGCCGAGGGCTGCACCTGGACCGCCCAGCGCATCCACGGCGATCTGCACCTCGGCCAGTGTCTGCGCGCGGCCTCCGGCCAGTGGGCGCTGATCGACTTCGAGGGGGAGCCCGCCCGGCCGCTGGCCGAGCGGCGGATGCCCCAGCCGGCCGTGCGGGACGTGGCGGGCATGCTGCGCTCCTTCGACTACGCGGCCCGGTCGGCCGACCCGCCCGCCCCGGGCTGGGCGCACGCCTGCCGGGCGGCGTACTGCTCCGGGTACGCCGAGGCCGCGGGCGTCGATCCGCGTACCGACCCCGTGCTGCTGCGGGCCCACGAGACGGACAAGGCGGTCTACGAGGTCGTCTACGAAGCCCGGCACCGCCCCGACTGGCTCCCCGTCCCCCTGTCCGCGATACATCGCCTCGCCGCTCCCGACCTGCCTTGAGGAGGCTCCGTACGTGACTCCCCCGAAGAAGAAGGCCGCCGCGAAGAAAGCAGTGACCCAGAAGGCTGCGGGCAAGAAGGCGGCCGGCGACGAGGGGGTGGGCAAGAAAGCCGTGAGCAAGAAGGCGCCGGGCAAAAAGGCTCCGAGCAAAGAGGCTCCGGGCAAAGAAGCTCCGGGCAAGAAGGCGACAGGCGTCGCGAAAGCCGCCGCGCAGCCCGTGGCACCCGTGCCGCCTGTAGCGCCCGCGCAGCCCGTGGCACCCGCACAGCCCGTAGCACCCGCACAGCCCGTGGCAGCCGTGCCGCCTGTGGTGCCCGTGCTGCCTGTAGAGCCCGCGCCGCCCGTGGCACCCGCGCAGCCCGAAGCGCCCGCGCAGCCCGTGCCGCCCGTGGCAGCCGCGCAGCCCGTAGCGCCCGCGCAGCCCGTAGCACCCGTGCCGCCACTCGAAGCGACCCCCTCCCCCGCCCTCGACGCCGCCGACCGTGAGCGTCTGCTGCACGGCACGCACCACGACCCGCACGGCGTGCTCGGCGCGCATCCGGCGTCCGGCGGGATCGTCTTCCGGGCACTGCGCCCGTACGCGCGGTCCGTCACCGTCCTGTCGGGCGCTCTGCGCGCCGAGCTGCACGACGACGGCGACGGCTTCTTCTCCGGTCTGCTGCCCCTGGTCGAGGTCCCGGCCTACCGGCTCCTCGTGGAGTACGAGGGCACGAGCGTGGAGACCGAGGACGCCTACCGTTTCCTGCCCACGCTGGGCGACCTGGACCTGCATCTGATCGGCGAGGGCCGGCACGAGGAGCTGTGGACGGTGCTCGGCGCGCACCCGACGGCCCACGAGGGCGTGCCCGGCACCGGTTTTCGCGTGTGGGCGCCGAACGCGCGCGGGGTGCGGCTGGCCGGCACCTTCAACTTCTGGGATGGCACCGGGTATCCGATGCGCTCCCTCGGTTCGTCCGGGATCTGGGAGCTGTTCGTGCCCGGGATCGGCGAGGGCGAGCTGTACAAGTTCGACATCACCCGCCCGGACGGCTCGCACACCCTGCGCGCCGACCCGATGGCGAGGCGTACGGAGGTCCCGCCGGCGACCTCGTCGATCGTGCACGCCTCGCACTACGAGTGGGGCGACGAGGAGTGGCTGGCCCGGCGGGCCGAGACACCCGTGCACGAGGCCCCGTTCTCCGTCTACGAGGTCCATCTGCCCTCCTGGCGGCCTGGCCTGACGTACCGTCAACTCGCCGAGCAGCTGCCCGCGTACGTCAGGGACCTGGGCTTCACGCACGTCGAGCTGATGCCGGTCGCCGAGCATCCCTTCGGCGGCTCCTGGGGCTACCAGGTCACCGGCTTCTACGCGCCGACGGCCCGGCTCGGCACGCCGGACGACTTCAAGTACCTGGTGGACGCGCTGCACCGGGCCGGCGTCGGCGTCCTGATGGACTGGGTGCCGGCGCACTTCCCACGCGACGAGTGGGCGCTGGCCGAGTTCGACGGGCGTCCGCTGTACGAGCACGAGGATCCGCTGCGGGCCGCGCACCCCGACTGGGGGACTCTGGAGTTCGACTTCGGGCGGCGCGAGGTGCGCAACTTCCTGGTCGCCAACGCCAGTTACTGGTGCGAGGAGTTCCATGTCGACGGGCTGCGGGTGGACGCCGTCGCCTCCATGCTCTACCTCGACTACTCACGCGAGCACGGTCAGTGGTCGCCGAACGAGCACGGCGGCCGGGAGAACCTGGACGCGGTGGCGTTCCTGCAGGAGATGAACGCGACGGTCTACCGCCGCAGTCCCGGGGTCGTCACGATCGCGGAGGAGTCCACGGCCTGGGACGGCGTCACACGGGCCACCCACCACCCGGGTCCGAGCGGCTTCGGCGGGCTGGGTTTCGGGCTGAAGTGGAACATGGGCTGGATGCACGACTCGCTGCAGTACATGAGCCACGAGCCGGTGCACCGCAGCTTCCACCACCATGAGATGACCTTCTCGATGGTGTACGCGTACAGCGAGAACTATGTGCTGCCCCTGTCGCACGACGAGGTGGTGCACGGGAAGCGCTCGCTGGTGTCGAAGATGCCCGGCGACTGGTGGCAGCAGCGCGCCAACCTGCGCGCGTACCTGGGCTTCATGTGGGCCCACCCGGGCAAGCAGCTCCTGTTCATGGGGCAGGAGTTCGCCCAGGGCGCGGAGTGGTCCGAGGCGCACGGCCCGGACTGGTGGCTGCTGGACCCGGCGTACGGCGCGCAGGCCGATCACCGGGGGGTCAGAGACCTGGTCCGGGACCTCAACACCGTCTACCGGACGGCCCCCGCCCTCTGGCAGCGCGACACCGACCCGGGCGGCTTCCAGTGGGTGGTGGGGGACGCGGCCGAGGACAACGTCTTCGCGTTCCTGCGGTACGACGCCGAGGGCTCCCCGCTGCTGTCCGTCTCCAACCTGTCCCCCGTCGTCCGCCACGACTACCGCCTCGGCGTCCCCGACGACGTCCCGGCCTGGCACGAGATCCTCAACACGGACGCCGAGCGGTACGGCGGCAGCGGGGTCGTCGGACCGGAGCCGGTCAAGCCGGAGCCGCAGGCCCTGCACGGCCGGCCGGCGAGCGTCCGGCTGACCCTGCCTCCGCTGGCGACGGTGTGGCTGCGGCCGGCCTGAGCCACGGCGGTCTGAGCCACGCCGGTCTGAGCCGCGGCGGCCTATTTCCTGCCGAACATCAGCCGTCGCAGCGCCGCCAGCAGTCCGCTCGTCCGGTTCTCGTCGCGGTGCGAGGCCGGCGTGGCCTGCCGGGGGTCCGTAGGGCGCAGCGTGGGCGCGTCGGCGGAGAGTTCGTAGCGCACGGGCAGTACCCGCAGCCCCCGCACCACCGGGCCCGAGCGCCAGGGCAACTGGTCGGAGGGAAGGGTCAGTTCGGCGCGGATGAAGTGGTCGAAGACGCGGCCGACGGCGGTGGTGACGATGAGGCCGCCGAGTTCGCGGGCCGCGCTGGGGCACTGGTGGGCCCCGGCGCCCCAGCCCAGATGGGCGCGGGTGGAGACGGTGGAGCCGACCATGTGGGAGGAGCCGATCGCCAGCAGGTCCTGGTGGGCGGCGGCGGAGGACGGGGAGACGATGTCCCCGGCACGGATCCAGAACCGGCCCAGCCGCACGTCCCGGGCGGCGAACCGGAAGCACATGTTGGCGACGGGCGGGTTGGCGAGGGCGGCCCGGTTGACGGTCTCGCCGAGCTGCCCGGCCGACAGGCTGCGGCGTACCGTCGCGTTGCCCCGCAACACCTCCAGGAGGGTGTTGAGGACCATGTTGCCGGTGATGTCGTTGAGGTAGACGGCGTTCATGAACAGCTCCCGGCCGAGCTGATCGTCGGTGAGGTCGGGGTCGGCGAGCATCATGTACGAGGTGAGGTCGTCGCCGGGCCTGGCCCTGCGGTGGGCGGCGAGGCGGGTGAAGGCGGCCAGCGCCCGGCCGGTGGCGGGCCCGGAGTCGGGGCCGCCGTCGAGCATCCGCCACAGGTCCATGACCAGTTCGTCGCCGAGTTCGACCGGGCAGCCGAACAGTTTGGCGGTGATCATCAGCAGCAGCGGCCGGGTGTACTGCGCGCCCAGGTCGGCGAAGCCGGAGCGGCCCGACTCGGCGGCGAGCAGCGCGACGAGTTCGTCGGCGTAGCGGGCGACGGCCGCGCGCAGTTCCCAGCCCTCGGGGCTGCTGGCGTCCTGGAAGGGGCGCAGGGCGGCGTGCTGGGTACGGCGGGCGGCCCGGTGCTCCTCGTCGTCCATGAACATCGTCTGCCGCACCTCGTAGCCCGCGAGCAGCGGCCAGCCGGGCGGCAGTTCGCCCTGGGCGCGGGCCCGCCAGTGCCGTACGTCGCGCCGCCACCGGCTCTCGTTCTTCAGGACCTCGAGGACCTCCCGGTAGTCGAGCACGAGCCACACCGGCACGCCCATGAGCCCGACGGGGGCCACCGGCCCGTACCTGCTCCGCAGCCGCCGGTACACCGCGCCGGGGTCCGCGTCGAACTCCGCCGTGAGCAGCGGCTGGACGGGGAGCGACTCCAGGTGCGGGCTGTCGGCCGGTGCGAGGGCGTGCGGCTGGGCTTCCATACCGCCACGCTTACCGCACCGGCCGTGCACGCGCAGTGATCACGGCACGAACTGTTACGTCTTGGTGATCCTGAGTCAGACCGAGGGCGCCTCCAGGGCCGCGGCCAGCGCTTTCGGCAGTTCCTTGGTATGGACCACTGCGAGCCGTTGGGTGGCGCGGGTCAGCGCGACATAGAGATCGCTGGTGCCGTAGTCGCTCGGTTCGACCACGAGCACGGAGTCGAACTCCAGGCCCTTGGACTGGCGGGGGTCGAGCAGGACGACGGTGTGGGTGAGGTCCGGTTCGGCCCCCGCGGTCACCCCGTCGAGGCGGGCCGCCAGCCGCCGGTGCAGTGCACGCGGGGCGATCACCGCGAGCCGGCCCTCGGCGGGCGTGAGCTCGGCGACGGCCTCGGCGACCGCGCCGGGCAGGTCGTCCGTGGCACGCGCCCAGGGCCGTACGCCGGTGGAGCGGACCGAGCTGGGCGGCTCGAAGCCGGGGTGCTCGGCGCGGACGACCGCCGCCGCGACCTCCATGATCTCGGCCGGGGTGCGGTAGTTGACGCCGAGCCGGGTGTGCTCCCAGCGGTTCTCGACGTACGGGGCGAGGATCTTCGACCAGGAGCCGACGCCGGCCGCCTCCGCCGTCTGGGCCGGGTCGCCGACCAGGGTCATCGAGCGGGTCGGGCTGCGCCGCATGAGCAGCCGCCACGCCATCGGCGACAGCTCCTGCGCCTCGTCGACGATGATGTGTCCGAACGCCCAGGTCCGGTCGGCCGCCGCGCGCTCGGCGGCGCTGCGGTGATCGTCCTCCTCGTGCCGCTCGGCGAACCGCTCGGCGTCGATGATGTCGTGCGCGGAGAGGACCTCGCCGGCCTCGGGGTCGTCGTCCTCCTTGTCCTCGAACTCGAAGCTCCGGGAGGCGTAGGACACGTCGAGCACGCCCTGCGCGTAGGCGACCTGTGTCTCCCGCTCGCGCTCGGCGAGCGCCCGCGCCGACCGGTCGTCCTCGCCGAGGAGTTCGGCGGCCTCGTCGAGGAGCGGCACGTCCGACACGGTCCAGGCCAAGGTCACCGGACGGCGGACGGCGGCCGCGTCCTCGGCGCTCAGATGGGCCTCGGGGGCAGCGAGGAAGTCGGCGACCAGGCGCTGCGGGGTGATGCGCGGCCACAGCTCGTCGATGGCGGACCAGACTTCGGGGTTCTCGGCGAGCTCGTCGCGGATCTGGGTGATGTCGCTCGCGTCGAGCAGGTTCGAGCCGTCGTAGGGGTCGGTGCCGATGCGTTCGGCGACCATGTCCGTCAGCGCGTTGAGGATGTGGCCCTCGAAGTGCTCGCGGGCCGCGTTGTGCGGCAGCCCGGCGGCGCGGGTGCGGTCGCGGGCGACGCCGGCCAGTCCGTCGTCGAGCATCAGGATCTCGCGGTCGTGCTCGATCGTGATCACCGGGTCGGGCAGCGCCTGCCGGTCGCGTACGACGGCGGCGAGGACGTCCGCCATGTCGGCGCGGCCCTTGACGGCGGCCGCCTCGGGCCGGTCCGCGGCCGTCGCGTGGACGCCCGGGTACAGCTCGCCGACCGTGGCCAGCAGGACGCCGGTCTCGCCCAGCGAGGGCAGCACCTCGCCGATGTAGCCGAGGAAGGCGGGGTTGGGGCCGACGATCAGGACGGCCCGCTTGGCGAGGAGCTCCCGGTGTTCGTACAGCAGGTATGCGGCGCGGTGCAGGGCGACGGCCGTCTTTCCGGTGCCGGGGCCGCCCTCGACGACCAGCACCCCGCGGTGCGGCGCCCGGATGATCTCGTCCTGCTCGGCCTGGATGGTCTGCACGATGTCGCTCATCCGGCCGGTGCGCGCGGCGCCCAGCGCGGCGAGCAGCACGGCGTCGCCGGTCGGGTCCTCGTGGCCGGTGCGCTCCTGGTCGCCGAGGTCGAGGATCTCGTCGTGCAGGGCGGTGACCCGGCGGCCCTCGGTGGTGAGGTGCCGGCGTCGGCGCAGCCCCATCGGGGTGTGGCCGGTGGCCAGGTAGAAGGGGCGGGCGACGTCGGCCCGCCAGTCGATCAGGATCGGCGTGAGCTCGGCGTCGTCGGCCCGCAGACCGATGCGGCCGATGTGGTGCTTCGTGCCCGAGGTGAGGTCGATGCGGCCGAAACAGAGGGAGCCGTCGACCGCGTTCAGCGCGGCCAGCAGCCCCGAGCGCTCGGCGACGAGGATGTCGCGCTCCAGCCGGGCCTGCATGGGCGTGTTGCCCTGGGCGAGGGCGTCGGTGACGGAGGACTCGGTGTCACCGCGCAAGGCGTCCACGCGCGTGTACAGGCCGTCGATGAATTCCTGTTCGCGGCACATTTCATCGTCTGGAAATTCGCTGTTTGACAATTCTGCTCCCGCCCGGATATACTGTGCTCACTGAGCTTCTTTGTGACTCCAATTCCCGTGAAGTCACGAACCATTAAATATACGCAAAGCAATCCCCCGAGCGCAATTGCTCGGGGGATTTCTTCGTATTACGTCAGGTCAGAGCTCAGGTCAGAGCTCAGGTCGGAACACCGCGTCCGGGAGCACCTCGGACAGTTCCGCCAGGAGTCGGCGCTTGGGCCGGGCGCCCACCATCGACTTCACCGGCTCGCCGCCCCGGAAGACCATGAAGGTCGGCATCGACAGCACCTTGTAGGCGTTGGTCGTCGACGGGTTGTGGTCCACGTTCAGCTGCACCACCTTCAGCCGCTCGCCCTCCTCCGCGGCGAGAGCGCTGAGCACCGGCCCCATCTGCCGGCACGGCGGACACCAGTCCGCGGTGAACTCCACGAGCACCGGCAGATCGGACCCGATCACCTCGGCCTCGAAGTCGTCGTCCGTCACATCGGTCACACCTGTCCCCATTTACCGGCCTCCCAGTTCGCACCCGGGTTCCGGACCCCCCGGAACCAGCGCCTCGGCGCCCAGCCGGTCCCGGGCCCGCTCGGCCCGCACCAGCTGCCCGGCGACCGTCTCCCGCACCGCCTTCAGCTCCCCGATGAGCGCGTCCAGCTCGTCCAGCTTGCTCCGGTAGACCGCGAGCGACGCCGGACACGAGTCGCCCTCGGGATGCCCGGCCCGCAGACACTCCACGAAGGGCCGGGTCTCCTCCAGGTCGAACCCGAAGTCCTGGAGCGTCCGGATCTGCCTGAGCAGCCGCAGATCGCTCTCGTCGTACGTCCGGTACCCGTTGTCGCCGCGCCGCGCGGGCAGCAGCCCGCGCGACTCGTAGTACCGCAGCGTCCGGGTCGTGGTCCCGGCCCGCGCGGCCAGCTCTCCGATGCGCATGCCTACGAACGTAGGGCTTGACGCCGACGTCAAGGCAAGAGGGGTTTGCGTTCGACCGGCGAGGTGAGCACGATCGAGGTGGTGGTGCGGCCGAGGACCGAGACCGCCTCCAGGACCTCCTCCAGGTGCACCGTGTCGGTGACGGCGACCTTGAGGATCCAGCAGTCCTCGCCGACCACGTGATGCACCTCGGTGATCTCCGGCCGCTCCATCAGCTCCAGGGTCCTGGGGTGCTTCAGGTTGTAGCCGCCGTGCGGATTGACCCGGATGAACGCCTGGATCCCGTAGCCGAGCCGGGCCGGGACGACCCTGGCGCCGTACCCGCTGATCACCCCCGCGGACTCCAGCCGCCGCACCCGCTCGGTCACCGCCGCGGGACTCAGCCGCACCCGGCGGCCCAGCTCGCTGAGCTTGATCCGGCCGTCGGTCTGGAGCAGCTGGAGGATCTGCCGGTCCACGGCGTCGAAGGCCGCCGATGTTTCCATGGCGCCGACTCGTGAATGCCGCGGTTCTTTCGGCGCGGCGGCCGGAACTCCCATGGTTCCCCCTTCAGAACAGACGGACACGCCGGGAGAATTATGGTCATGGACAAGCCACGAGAGGTACTGGTCATCGGCGGGAACCGCTACTTCGGCAAGCGGCTGATCAGTCGGCTGCTCGCCGCCGGGGACCGGGTGACCGTGCTGAACCGCGGATCGTCGGCCCCGCCGCCGGGCACCGTGCACCTGGTCGCGGACCGCGACGACGAGACGTCGCTGCGCAACGCCCTGGGGTCCCGCGTCTTCGACGTCGTCGTCGACCAGGTCTGCTACACCCCGCGCCAGGCGGCCGTCGCCCGCCGGGTGTTCGCGGGCCGCACCCGGCGGTATGTGATGACGTCGACGGTCGAGGTGTACGAGTACGAGGACTCGATCACGCTCGTACGGGAGGACGCCGTCGATCCGCTGGAGGTGTCGGTCGATCTCGAACTCCCCTGGGACGACCCGGAGTTCCTCGACGCCCACTACGGCGAGGGCAAGCGGCAGGCGGAGGCGGTGTTCGCGGCCTCGGGTCCCGAGCTCCCGTATGTGGCCGTGCGCGTGGCCCATGTACTGGGCGGGGACGACGACTTCACGGGCCGCCTCGACCACTACGCCTCCCGTATCCGGGACGGCCGGCCCATCGCGGTGCCCTTCTCGAACCAGCCCGCCACCTACATCCACGTCGAGGAGATCGCCGACTTCCTGGCGTGGACGGCGGGCGAGGAGTTCACCGGGCCGGTCAACGCGGCCTCCCACTCCCTGCTGACCACCGTCGATCTCTGCGAGGCGGTGGCCGCGCACCTGCCCGAGAGCGAGGTCGTGCTCCAGCTCGTCGAGATCGGCGAGGTCTCGCCGTTCTCCTTCTTCCGCTCCTACGGCATGGACAACTCCCGGGCCACCCGCCTCGGTTTCACCTTCGCAGACGTACGGCACTGGCTGCCCACGGCGGTCGCCGAGACCCTCGGGACGGGTGACTGACATGCGCTACCGCACACTTGGCGACCTCCGCGTGAGCGCCATCGGGCTCGGCGCGATGCCGCTGTCCATCGAGGGCCGCCCGGACGAGGCCCGCGCCCTGGCGACGATCCACACCGCGCTGGACGCGGGCGTCACCCTGCTGGACACCGCGGACTCCTACCAGCTGCCCGGCGCCGACCCCGGCCACAACGAACTGCTGGTCGCCCGCGCGCTCGCCGCATACGGCGGCGACACCTCCGACGTGCTGGTCGCCACGAAGGGCGGCCGGGGCAGACCGTCCGACGGCAGCTGGACGGTGAACGGCGACCCACGCCACCTCAAGGCGGCCGCCGAGGGCTCCCTCAAGCGGCTCGGCGTCGAGGCGATCGGCCTCTACCAGCTGCACAAGCCCGACCCGGCGGTCCCCTTCGAGGAGTCCGTGGGCGCGCTGCGGGACCTGCTCGACGAGGGGAAGATCAGGCTGGCCGGCGTCTCCAACACGGACCCTGCCCAGATCCGCCGGGCCCACGAGATCCTCGGCGACCGACTGGTGTCCGTACAGAACCGGTACTCCCCCGCCGTGCGCGACAGCGAGCCCGAGCTGCGGCTGACGGCCGAACTGGGACTGGCGTTCCTCCCGTGGAGCCCCCTGGGCGGCATCTCCCGCAGCGCACTGGACGGACCGGGCGCGGGGAGCGGCGAGCGGAGGTTCGGCGCGTTCCACGAGATCGCCCGGGAGCGAGGCGTGAGCCCCCAGCAGATCTGCCTGGCCTGGCTCCTGTCCCGCGGCCCCACAGTGATCCCGATCCCGGGCGCGAGCCGCCCGGAGACGATACGAGACTCGGCGGCGGCAGCCGACTTGGTGTTGGGCGAGGCGGAGCTGCGGCGACTGGATACGGCGGTGGAACGCACCCCCTAAGGGGCGCGGGGCTGTGACATCTGCGGCTCCGCCGCGGGGCACGACCAGCCCCAACGCACCCGCGGACAAAGACCGGACGGCCGAGCCACGGGGGAGTGCTCGACCGTCCGGAGTATGGGGGGCTGATGGCCGGATGTCCGGCCCCGGTTCAGGCGGGGCCGGACATCCGGAACTGAGGGGAGGAACTACGCCTTCGCGAGTTCCTTCTCGCCGCCTTCGCGCTGCTCGGGCAGGCTGCTGTCCGTCAGGACGTCGTCGTCGCCGTCCTCGTCGAGAAGGGTCTTCTCGTCGAAGGGCAGGCCGCCCGCGAGCACCAGCTGCACGCGCTCCTTGTCGATCTCCTTGGTCCAGGTGCCGACCAGGACGGTCGCGACGGCGTTGCCGGCGAAGTTGGTGAGGGCGCGGGCCTCGCTCATGAAGCGGTCGATGCCGACGATGAGGCCGATGCCGTCCACCAGGGCGGGCTTGTGCGACTGCAGTCCGCCGGCCAGGGTCGCCATGCCGGCGCCGGTGACGCCCGCGGCGCCCTTGGAGGCGACGAACAGGAACAGCAGCAGCGGGATCTGCTCGCCGATCGACATCGGGGTGCCCATCGCGTCGGCGATGAACAGGGACGCCATGGTCATGTAGATCATGGTGCCGTCGAGGTTGAAGGAGTAGCCGGTCGGGACGGTGATGCCGACGACGGGCTTGCTGATGCCCAGGTGCTCCATCTTCGCGATGAGGCGCGGCAGCGCGGACTCGGAGGAGGAGGTGGACAGGATCAGCAGGAACTCACGGGCCAGGTACTTGAACAGGGAGAGGATGTTCAGGCCCGAGATGATCTTCAGCAGGGCGCCGAGGACGATGAAGACGAAGAGGAAGCAGGTGACGTAGAAGCCGAGCATCAGCACCGCGAGGCTCTTCAGGGCGTCCACGCCGGCCGAACCGACGACCGCGGCCATCGCGCCGAAGGCGCCGACCGGGGCGGCCCACATCACCATCGTCAGGACGCGGAAGACGAGCCGCTGGATGTGCTCGACGCCGCGCAGGATCGGCTGGCCGGCCTTGCCCATGGCCTGCAGGGCGAAGCCGCAGAGCAGGGCGATGAGGAGGGTCTGCAGGACCTCGCCCTCGGTGAAGGCGGAGACGATCGTCTTGGGGATGATGCCGAGCAGGAACTCGGTGGTGTCCTTGGCCTCCGGCGAGACCTGCGCCTGTCCGGTCTCCTTGACGGCGTCCGTGATGGCGAGGCCCGTGCCCGGCTCCAGGATGTTGCCGACGACGAGGCCGATGCCGAGCGCGACCAGTGACATGACCACGAAGTAGCCGAGGGCGATACCGCCGACGGCGCCGACCTTGGCGGCCTTCCGTACCGACCCGATACCGAGGACGATCGTGCAGAAGATGATCGGCGAGATCATCATCTTGATCAGGTTGACGAAACCGGTTCCGATGGGCTTCATCTCGACGGCGAAGTCGGGGGCGATGAGGCCCACGGCGATGCCGATGGCGACCGCGACGATCACCGCGATGTACAGATAGTGGGTGCGGTCCCGCTTGACTGCGGGTGCGGCAGGTGCCGTATCGGGGGTGCTGCTGGCGGCCACGGCTGCCCTCCTTGACGTCTTCGTCGGCATCACCGGCGTGCGGCTCACGTCCGGGGTTATGGGGGATTGCCGTGACTATCTCCCGCCCTGTGAGGCCGGTCACCCTTCCGTTCATTTAGTTCACACTTAACCTCGGGGGCACACTGACGACATGCGCATCCCGTCGCTCCCCAGACCCCGCAGCCTGGCCGGCCAGCTCTTCGCCATGCAGGCGGTGCTGATAGCGGTCCTCGTGGCGGGGTACGCGCTGTTCACGTACGTCAGCGACCGCAGCCAGGCCGAGGAGGCCGCGGCCCGCCAGGCCACGGCGGTGGCCCGCTCGGTCGCCGACTCCCCCTCCGTGCGGGCGGCCATAGGGACCCCGGACCCCACCGCCGAGCTCCAGCCGTACGCGCTGCGGGTCATGCGCGACACGGACGTCGACTTCGTCACGATCATGAACCCGGAGGGCATCCGCTGGACCCACCCGGACGAGACGCAGATCGGCCAGCGCTTCCTCGGCAACACGGCGAAGGCCCTGAAGGGCGAGTCCTTCACCGAGACCTACACCGGCACCCTCGGCGCGTCCGTCCGCGCGGTCACCCCGATCGAGGACGACGACAAGCACGTCGTCGGGATGGTCAGCGCGGGCATCAAGGTCGAGTCGATCAGCCATCGGGTGCAGGACCAGGTGACGGCCATGCTCGCGGTGGCCGTCGGCGCGCTCGCGCTGGGCGCGATCGGCACGTACGTGATCAACGCGTCCCTGCGCCGGCACACCCACGGGATGAACGCGGCCGAGCTCAGCGCCATGCACGACTACCACCAGGCCGCGTTGCACGCGGTGCGCGAGGGACTGCTGATGCTGGACGGGCAGTACCGGGTGGCGCTGATCAACGACGGGGGTCGGGAACTGCTCGGGGTGTCGGGCGAGGTGGTGGGCAGGTCGGTGGCGGAGCTCCGTCTGCCGGCCCCCCTGACGGGCGCGCTGCTCGCCTCGGAGCCGCGGGTGGACGAGGTGCATCTGACGGCGGACCGCGTCTTGGTGGTGAACACCTCGCCCGTGTCGGGCGGCGAACGCAGGGGCACGGTCGTCACCCTGCGCGATGTGACCGAACTCCAGTCCCTGATGGGCGAGCTGGACTCGGAGCGCGGCTTCACACAGGCCCTCCGCTCGCAGGCCCACGAGGCCGCGAACCGGCTGCACACGGTCGTCTCGCTGATCGAGCTGGGGCGCGCGGAGGAGGCCGTGGACTTCGCGACGGCGGAACTGGAACTGGCCCAGGCCCTGACCGACCAGGTGGTCGCGGCGGTGAGCGAGCCCGTGCTGGCCGCCCTTCTGCTGGGCAAGACGGCCCAGGCGAACGAGCGGGGCGTGGAACTCGTCGTCTCGGAGGCGAGCGGCCTGGACGACGGCCTGCTGCCCGAGTCGCTCCCGGCCCGCGACCTGGTCACGATCCTCGGCAACCTCATCGACAACGCGGTGGACGCGGCGCAGGGCAGCGTCCGGGGCCGGGTGACGGTGACGGCGTGCACGGAGGGCGACGAGCTGCTCCTGCGGGTGGCGGACACCGGCGCGGGGGTCGATCCCGCGCACGCCTCGCTGGTCTTCGAACGCGGCTTCTCCACCAAACCGGCGGGACCGGGCGGCCGGGGCCTCGGGCTGGCCCTCGTCCGGCAGGCCGTGAACCGGCACGAGGGAACGCTGTCGGTGGCGGAGGCCGAGGGCGGCGGAGCCGAGTTCGTGGTACGCCTGCCGTTGCGGACCACGGCCGTGTCCGGTACCTCCGGGTCCGTGTCCGGGACTGGAGGCCGAGGATGACAAGCGAAGAGCCGATCAGAGTGCTGGTCGTGGAGGACGATCCGGTCGCCGCGGACGCCCATGTCATGTACGTGGGACGGGTCCCGGGTTTCGTGGCGGTGGGCAAGGCCCACACCGGCGCGGAGGCCCGACGCCTCCTGGACCGCACCCCGGTGGACCTTCTCCTCCTGGACCTGCACCTCCCCGACGCGCACGGCCTGCAGCTGGCCCGCTCGCTCCGGGCGGCCGGCTACCACGCGGACGTGATCGCGGTGACGTCGGCACGCGACCTGACGGTGGTGCGGGAGGGCGTCTCGCTGGGGGTGGTGCAGTACGTCCTGAAGCCGTTCACCTTCGCGACGCTCCGCGACCGCCTGGTCCGGTACGCGGAGTTCCGTGGGGCCGCGGGCGAGGCGAGCGGCCAGGACGAGGTGGACCGCGCCCTGGCCGCACTCCGCGCACCGGGCCCGGCAGCCCTCCCGAAGGGCCTGAGCGCGCCGACGCTGGAACGGGTGACGGAGACGGTGCGGGAGGCGGCGGAGGGACTGACGGCGGCGGGGGTGGCCGAGGCGGTCGGAATCTCTCGTATTACGGCCCGCCGGTACCTGGAGCACCTGGTCGAGGCCGGGCGGGCGGAGCGGAAGCCGTTGTACGGGCAGGTGGGGCGGCCGGAGCTGGTGTACCGGTGGGTGAAAGGGACTCGGGGGCGGTGAGGGGGCGGGCCTGACGGCCCCGTCGTCGGAAAGATCGACGGACGCCGGTGAGCCGACGACCCACGGGGAATTCAACAATCCGTTGCCTTCGGCCAACCCCCAGTAGTCATCGCACGCCCCACCGCCTACGGTGTCCCCGTGCCCAGACCCCCGTCCCACACTCACCAGCCCGGTCCGCCCTTCGACTCCCCCGCTGCCGCCAGGCTCCGCTCAGCCCTCGGCATGGCCCCCGAGCATGTCGCCCACAGTCTTCGCTCGTCCTACGGGCTCCCCTACGCCACCCCGGATCTCGTCGTCGCCTGGGAACGCGGGATCATGACGCCGAGCAGTCCCGAACTCACCGCCCTCGCGGGCGTGTTGTGGTGTTCGCCCGCCGAACTGCTCGGCAGGCCCCGCACGCTGCGCGAACACCGCATCGCCCGTGGCTTCGCGCCCGAGGACGTGGCGCGGGCCGTGGGGCACGCGTTCCCGGAGTACGCGCGGATGGAGGAGAGCGGGCAGTGGGAGGGCTCGGACCGGCAGTGCGCGGCCCTCGCCGAGCTGCTGGACCTCTCGCTGCCCGACCTGGTCACCGTCACCGGCCGTGAGGGCAGGCTCGGTGATCTGCTGCGGACCGCCGCCCGCACCCGTTGGCAGGCACATGTGAAGCCGGTGGCCAAGCTGCTGCCGCTGGACCGGCGGCTCGTGGAGCACGCGCTGCGGGAGCTGCATCAGGTCTATCAGGGGCAGCTGGTCGCCACGCCGAACTGGTCCGGGGGCGACGCGGCCGGCGCCGCGAGCGACGCCGGCCGGGACTTCCTCGACGGGATCGTCGACGCCTTCTGGACGATCGTGCAGAACCGCACGTCGCAGAACGGTTGAACGCTTGACCGGTTGAACGGGTTAGAAGACCGACTCCGCCTCGTCCATCCGGTCCTTCGGGACCGTCTTCAGCTCGGTCACCGCCTCCGCCAGCGGCACCATGACCACGTCCGTTCCGCGCAGGGCCGTCATCCTCCCGAACACGCCTCGGTGCGCCGCCTCCACCGCGTGCCAGCCGAAGCGGGTCGCGAGGACACGGTCGTACGCCGTCGGGACGCCGCCGCGCTGGATGTGGCCGAGGATGACCGGTCGGGCCTCCTTGCCGAGCCGCTTCTCCAGCTCGTAGGCCAGGGCCGTGCCGATGCCCTGGAAGCGCTCGTGGCCGAACTTGTCGATCGCGCCCTTGCCGTAGTCCATGGTGCCGTCGGCCGGGTGGGCGCCTTCCGCGACGCAGATCACCGCGAACTTCTTGCCGCGGGCGAAGCGCTCCTCGACCATCTTGACCAGGTCGGCCGGGTCGAAGGGCCGCTCGGGGAGGCAGATGCCGTGCGCGCCCGCCGCCATCCCGGACTCCAGCGCGATCCAGCCGGCGTGGCGGCCCATGACCTCGACGACCATCACCCGCTGGTGGGACTCGGCCGTCGTCTTGAGGCGGTCCATCGCCTCCGTGGCGACGCCGACCGCCGTGTCGAAGCCGAACGTGCGGTCCGTCGAGGAGATGTCGTTGTCGATGGTCTTCGGGACGCCCACCACCGGCAGCCCGGCGTCCGACAGCATGCGCGCGGCCGTCAGCGTGCCCTCGCCGCCGATCGGGACGAGCGCGTCGATGCCGAAGGCCTCGATCATGTCGGAGGCGCTCTCGCAGGCCTCGCGCAGCCGGTCGCGCTCCAGACGGGACGAGCCGAGGATGGTGCCGCCGCGGGCCAGGATGCCGCTCACCGCGTTGAGGTCGAGGACTCGGTAGCGGCCGTCGAGCAGACCCGCGTAGCCGTCCTCGAAGCCGATGACCTCGTCGCCGTAGTTGTCGACCGCTCGGTGTACGACCGACCGGATCACTGCGTTCAGGCCTGGACAGTCGCCACCTGCGGTGAGAACTCCGATGCGCATCGTGCTGTGTCTCCTGCTCGCTGTCGATACCGGTGAGCCGGGTTCGATTGTTTCACGCCGCCGAACGGGCTGTCGCTTGACGGGCGCCTTAACTACGCGCAGAGGTATTGTCAAGAGGGATCTGCTCACCTAGGTGGGCGATTTTTGCGACAGGGCCAGAACTTCATCGAACGGAGAGCTCGCGTGACCCGCAGCGTGTACGTGACCGGGATCGACCGCGGCGACGGCCGCCAGGTCGTCGAGCTGGGAGTCATGGAGCTCCTGACCCGACAGGTCGACCGGGTGGGCGTGTTCCGCCCCCTCGTCCACGACGGGCCCGACCGGCTCTTCGAGCTGCTGCGCGCCCGCTACCGGCTGGCGCAGGATCCGGCCACGGTCTACGGGATGGACTACCACGAGGCGTCCGCCCTCCAGGCGGAGCAGGGCGCGGACGAGCTGGTCTCGACCCTCGTCGACCGGTTCCATCTCGTCGCCCGCGACTACGACGTCGTCCTGGTCCTCGGGACGGACTTCGCCGACACGCAGTTCCCCGACGAGCTGGCCCTCAACGCCCGGCTCGCGAACGAGTTCGGCGCTTCGGTGATCCCCGTGGTCGGCGGCCGCAAGCAGACCGCGGAGTCGGTGCTCGCCGAGACCCGCAACGCCTACCGGGCCTACGAAGGCCTCGGGTGCGACGTCCTCGCCATGGTCGCGAACCGGGTCGCCCCGGAGGACCGGGACGAGATAGCCGCCGGTCTCGCCCTCCGGCTGCCCGTGCCCTGCTACGTCGTGCCCGACGACGCCGCCCTGTCCGCGCCGACCGTCGCGCAGATCAGTCACGCCCTGGGTGCGCGGGTGGTCCTCGGCGACGACTCCGGGCTGGCCCGCGACGCGCTCGACTTCGTCTTCGGCGGGGCGATGCTGCCGAACTTCCTCGACGCGCTGACCCCGGGCAGTCTGGTCGTCACCCCGGGCGACCGGGCGGACCTGGTCGTCGGCTCGCTCGCCGCGCACAGCGCCGGCACCCCGCCGATCGCCGGGGTGCTGCTCACGCTGGGCGAGGTCCCGAGCGCGGAGGTCCTCACGCTCGCCGCCCGGCTGGCCCCCGGCACCCCCGTCCTCTCGGTGCCCGGCACCAGCTTCCCCATCGCCGAGCAGCTGTTCTCCCTGGAGGGCAAGCTGAACGCGGCCACCCCGCGCAAGGCCGAGACCGCCCTGGGGCTGTTCGAACGGCACGTCGACACGAGCGAGCTGCTGAAGCGGGTCTCCGCGCCCAGCACCGACCGCGTCACCCCGATGATGTTCGAGCACAAGCTCCTCGAGCAGGCCCGCTCCGACAAGCGCCGGGTCGTCCTCCCGGAGGGCACCGAGGAGCGCGTCCTGCACGCCGCCGAGGTGCTGCTGCGCCGGGGCGTGTGCGACCTCACCCTGCTCGGTCCCGTCGACCAGATCCGCAAGAAGGCCGCCGACCTGGGCATCGACCTCGGCGACTGCCAACTCATCGACCCCGCGACCAGCGAGCTGCGCGACCGCTTCGCCGAGCTGTACGCCGGCTTCCGGGCCCACAAGGGCGTCAGCGTCGAGCTGGCGTACGACGTCGTCTCCGATGTGAACTACTTCGGGACGCTGATGGTGCAGGAGGGGCTCGCCGACGGCATGGTCTCCGGGTCCGTGCACTCGACGGCCGCGACCATCCGGCCCGCCTTCGAGATCATCAAGACGAAGCCGGACGCCGACATCGTGTCGTCGGTGTTCTTCATGTGCCTGGCCGACAAGGTCCTCGTCTACGGCGACTGCGCGGTGAACCCCGACCCGAACGCGGAGCAGCTCGCCGACATCGCCGTCCAGTCGGCCGTGACCGCCGCCCGGTTCGGGGTGGAGCCGCGGATCGCGATGCTGTCGTACTCGACGGGCACGTCCGGGTCGGGCGTCGACGTCGACAAGGTGCGCGAGGCGACCGAGCTGGTCCGCTCGCGGCGGCCCGATCTGAAGATCGAGGGGCCCATCCAGTACGACGCCGCCGTGGAGCCGAGCGTCGCCGCGACCAAGCTGCCGGGCTCCGAAGTCGCCGGACAGGCAAGCGTGTTGATCTTCCCGGACCTCAACACGGGCAACAACACGTACAAGGCCGTGCAGCGTTCGGCCGGCGCGATCGCGGTCGGGCCGGTGCTGCAGGGTCTGCGCAAGCCCGTCAACGACCTGTCCCGGGGCGCCCTCGTCCAGGACATCGTCAACACCGTCGCCATCACGGCCATCCAGGCCCAGAGCTCCGAGCAGAAGGTTTCCCAGCTGTGAGCCCCACCCGTGTCCTCGTCCTGAACTCCGGCTCCTCGTCGGTGAAGTACCAGCTGCTCGACATGCGCGACGGCAGCCGGCTGGCGATGGGGCTCGTCGAGCGCATCGGCGAGCAGTCCTCGCGGCTGAAGCACACCCCGCTCGCCGCCGGCGGCGCGAGCCGTGAGCTGACCGGGCCGATCGCCGACCACGACGCCGCGCTGAAGGCCGTCGCGGAGGAGCTGGCGAAGGACGGGCTCGGCCTCGACTCCCCCGAACTCGCCGCCATCGGGCACCGCGTCGTGCACGGCGGGCAGAGCTTCACCGAGCCGACGGTCGTCGACGACGCCGTCCTCGCCGAGATCGAGCGGCTGATCCCGGTCGCCCCGCTGCACAACCCGGCCAACCTCACCGGTATCCGCACCGCGCAGGCGCTGCGCCCCGACCTGCCCCAGGTCGCCGTCTTCGACACCGCGTTCCACACGACGATGCCGGAGGCGGCCGCGCGCTACGCGATCGACGTCGAGACCGCCGACGCCCACCGGGTGCGGCGCTACGGCTTCCACGGGACCTCGCACGCGTACGTCTCCCGGGCGACGGCGAAGCTGCTCGGCAAGACGCCCGAGGAGGTCAACGTCATCGTGCTGCACCTGGGCAACGGGGCGTCCGCGTCGGCGGTCGAGGGCGGCCGGTGCGTGGACACGTCCATGGGGCTCACCCCGCTGGAAGGCCTCGTCATGGGCACCCGCTCGGGGGACGTCGATCCGGCCGTCATCTTCCATTTGGCGCGTGTTGGCGGAATGTCCATCGACGAAATCGACACTCTTCTCAACAAGAAGAGCGGTCTCATCGGGCTGTGCGGTGACAACGACATGCGGGAGATCCGGCGGCGGATCGACGAGGGCGACGAGCGGGCGAAGCTCGCCTTCGACATCTACATTCACCGACTGCGGAAGTACATCGGCGCCTATTACGCGGTACTCGGGCGGGTGGACGCGGTCGCGTTCACGGCCGGGGTCGGGGAGAACGCGGCGCCGGTGCGGGCGGCGGCCGTGGCGGGGCTGGACTCGCTGGGCCTGGCGGTGGACGGTGAGCTGAACGCCGTACGCGGCGACGAGCCGCGGCTGATCTCGCCGGCCGGCGCGCGGGTGGCGGTCGCCGTGGTGCCGACGGACGAGGAACTGGAGATCGCCGCACAGACCTACGCGTTGGTGGGGCGGTATTGATATGCGGCTCCGTCGCGCGGCAACTGATCAGGAAAGCAACTGAGCACCTGCGCACTCATTTGTTCTTCCACCAGACGGAATATTCCGTAGCGAAACAAACCGATAGGATCGCCCCATGCGCCGTTCGAAAATCGTCTGTACTCTCGGCCCCGCGGTCGACTCCCACGAAATGCTCGTGTCCCTGATCGAAGCCGGTATGAATGTGGCCCGCTTCAACTTCAGCCACGGCACGCACGCCGAGCACCAGGGCCGGTACGACCGGGTCCGGGCCGCCGCCAAGGAGACCGGCCGGGCCATCGGCGTCCTCGCCGACCTCCAGGGCCCGAAGATCCGCCTCGAGACCTTCGCCGAGGGTCCGGTGGAGCTGGTGCGCGGTGACGAGTTCACCATCACCACCGAGGACGTCCCCGGCGACAAGACGATCTGCGGCACCACGTACAAGGGCCTGCCCGGCGACGTCTCGCGCGGCGACCAGATCCTGATCAACGACGGCAACGTCGAGCTGAAGGTCCTGGACGTCGAGGGCTCGCGGGTGAAGACGATCGTCATCGAGGGCGGTGTCATCTCCGACCACAAGGGCATCAACCTGCCCGGCGCGGCCGTCAACGTGCCCGCGCTGAGCGAGAAGGACATCGAGGACCTGCGGTTCGCGCTGCGGATGGGCGCCGACCTGGTCGCGCTGTCCTTCGTCCGGGACGCGGCGGACGTCGCCGACGTCCACAAGGTCATGGACGAGGAGGGCCGCCGGGTCCCCGTCATCGCCAAGGTGGAGAAGCCGCAGGCGGTGGAGAACATGGAGGACGTCGTGATGGCGTTCGACGGTGTGATGGTCGCGCGTGGCGACCTCGCCGTCGAGTACCCGCTGGAGCGGGTCCCCATGGTGCAGAAGCGCCTCATCGAGCTGTGCCGGCGCAACGCCAAGCCGGTGATCGTGGCGACCCAGATGATGGAGTCGATGATCACCAACTCCCGTCCGACCCGCGCCGAGGCCTCCGACGTGGCCAACGCGATCCTGGACGGCGCGGACGCGGTCATGCTGTCCGCCGAGTCGAGCGTGGGCGCCTACCCGATCGAGACCGTGAAGACGATGTCGAAGATCGTCACCGCGGCCGAGCAGGAGCTGCTCAGCAAGGGGCTGCAGCCGCTCGTGCCGGGCAAGAAGCCGCGTACGCAGGGCGGTTCGATCGCCCGTGCCGCGTGTGAGATCTCCGACTTCCTGGGCGGCCGGGGCCTGGTGGCCTTCACGCAGTCCGGCGACACCGCCCGCCGGCTGTCCCGCTACCGGGCGTCCCAGCCGATCATCGCGTTCACCACCGACGAGAACACCCGCAACCAGCTGGCGCTCAGCTGGGGCGTGGAGTCGCACGTCGTGCCGTTCGTGAACAGCACCGACGAAATGGTCGACATGGTCGACCAGGAGATCGCCAAGATCAAGCGCTTCAACCCGGGCGAGATCGTCATCATCACCGCCGGCTCGCCCCCCGGCGTCGCCGGCACCACCAACATGCTGCGCGTCCACCACCTCGGCGGCGGCGACCGCGACTGACCGGACGGCCCCGTGAAGGGGCTGGTACAGCGCTGAGGGCGCTCCCTGCGGACAGGGGGCGCCCTCAGCGCTTTCTGCGGCTCCCGAACGGGTCTTGGGGGTGCTCAGCCGGCCGTCGTGTACTGGTGGAGGCCGGGTATGGTCAGCGTGCCGCCCAGCTGGCCCGCCTGCTGCACCTTCACATTGGTGAAGTAGATCAGCGGGATGTTGAGCGGCGGCGGGCTCTGAGGGGTGAACGTGACCGGGATCAGGCCGAACAGGTTGCCGGAGATGCTCTCCGTGTACATGATCGTGTCGCCGTCACGGATGGTGGACGTGGTGCCCTTGCCCGCCTGCACGTGGTAGGTCTTGCCGGACTGCTTGTCGGCCACCGTCTGGTGCAGGTCGCCGATGTCGGTGCCGTCGGAGATGACGTACTTCAGCACCTCCTTGACGGTGCCGTTGGCGGTCTTCACCTTGACGATGCCCTGGTAGTCGGCGCCCTTGAGAAGCAGCGAGCTGGCGTTCAGGAACCAGGGGTCGTCGGGCAGCCTGATCTTGTTGTCGATGCCGCTCTCGTCCTCGGTGGCGACGGGGCAGTCGTCGACGTCCGTGGCGGCGCTCTCCGAGGGGCTCGGCGAGGCCGTGGCGTCGTCGGCGGCCGCCTCCGTGTCCTCCTCGGTGTCCTTCGCCGTCTCCTCGGTCGTCTCGACGGTGTCCTTCGCCTCGTCGGTGACGGCGTCGGTGGTGTCCTTGGACGTGCCCGAGGAGTCGGACGAGCCGGAGCCGTCCGACGAGCCCGATCCCGAACCCGAGTCAGACGTCGAGTCGTCGGCCGAGGCCGACGCGGAGGCCGACGGCGACGGGCTCGAACTGGCCGTCGCGTCGGAGCCGCTGCCGTCGAAGAGGTCGGTGATGGCGTCGCCGATGGTCTCCAGGACGTTCTTGCTCGTCTCGGTGTCCGACGGCTCGGTGGTCGTCGTGTCGCCGGAGTTCGTCGACGTCGAGGGCGAGGAGGACGCCGAAGGGGACGGCTCGGTCGTGTCGTCGGAACCTGAATCCGACGAGGACGAGTCGTCCGTGTCGCCCGCGTTGCTCGACGTGTCCTTCGAGTCGTCCGTGGACGTGTCCGAGGACTCGTCGGCGGAGGGCTCGGCGGACTCGGCCGCGCTCTCCGAGGCGGACGGCGACGGCGAGGCCGACGCGGAGGCGTCCTCGTCTTCCAGGGCCGCCAGACAGTCCTTGTACTCGTCGATCGTGAGGCTCTTGGACGTCGGCTGGTCCTCGGCGTTGGCGAGGGTGGGCGTGAAGCCCATCCCCATCAGCACCGCCGTCGGCATGGCCGCCAGGGCTATCGCCTTGCCGGCCGGCATGTGGAACCTGGTGAACAGCGGCTTCTTGGGTGCCGCGTGCCGCGGCCCGGTGGTTCTCACGCGGGCAGCGTCCACATCGCTCCCGGTGGAAACCTCGTCAGCCGGCACTGTGCCTCCCGTTCGCCCCGTTGGCCGGGCTCGTTCCTGACAGATCGTGCAGATCGTGCGGCTCGCCCGGGCCCTCGTCGTCCTTGGTGAAGGACGGCTTCTCGGTGAGGGCGGGGCCCGTGCTGTACGGGTTCTCGCTGAGGTCGCCCGGCGTGGCGGGACCCTCGGGGAACACACCCTCGGGGGCGTCTCCGGCAGCCGTGCCGTGCTCCGGCGCCGGTGTCGGCGCGGGCGGCGCGCCCGGCGCCCAGGAGACGGCCATCGCACCGCCGATCAGAGCGAGCAGAAAGCCGATGAGGAAACCGCCGAGGTTGGAGACGGGGATGGACACCAGCCCCAACAGGATCGCCGCGACGCCCGCGAAGGTCTGTACGTGCTTCTGAAACCACAGGCTGACGCCCAGCACACCCAGCAGCACACCGATGATCAGGGACCCGGCGCCCGCGGTGGTCGCCATCGCCAGCGTCAGATGGCCCACCTGGAGGTGCGCGTACGGGAAGTAGGCGATGGGAAGTCCGCTGAGAAGGACGAACAGACCGGCCCAGAACGGCCGCGTACCTCGCCAGGCGCGGAACTGCTGCCTCCGGCGGGTGAACTGGCCGGGGGCGACAGGGGTCTCGGCGCTCATGGAAAACAGCTCCCTGGTGCGGCTTTGCTGTGGTGGTGAGTTGTACTGCGGGTGGAGGCCCGGGCCGTGAAGACCCGGGCTCCAACTGGACGGGCGGGGGCGCCACCGGCTCCCCCGCCCGTCAGAGAGTGCTTAGTAGCACTCCTTGACACCCGTCGACAGCGACATCTTCAGGCCGCTGAGCTTGAAGGTTCCGGCAGTGGTGGCCCACGCCGTCTGCTTCACGTCGGTCAGCGTGGCGGAGTCCGCCTGCTGGGCGAACCCGTACGGGTTGGCCGTGTCACCGCTCTTGAGACCCGGACCCTTGGAGGCGTCCTTGGCGGCCACACCGATGTCGATGCCCCTGAAGACGGCGTTCGCCTGCAGGTCCTCGACGTCGATGTACAGGTTCTCGGCCTCGACCGGAGTACCGTCGCCACCGGCCTTCAGCGTGAGGCTGACCGAACCGAGCAGCGGGATGTTCGGGGTGACCACGGACTGGCACATGTTCGTGATCGAGGCGGTCTTGAACGCCGAGACGGCGACGGCGTGCGCCGTCTTCTTGCCGTCGAGGGTGTAACCCGTGTCGATCGCGCCGTACTGCGAGAAGCCCGTGCCGTCGAGCTTGTCGGCCGTGACCTTGAACGACTGCCCCGACACGCTGAACGACGCGGCGAGCGCGCCCTGCGCGAGGGCGACGCCTATGCACGCCGTGGCGGCCACGCTGGGCACCATGACGACGGCGAACCGCTTCCATCTGGTCCCGCCACGCACCTGGGACTCCATATTTCCTCCTTCTCGGACGTACATCTCCTGGTCCCGACTCGCCCCCGGTTGCGGCGGCTCAGACGGGCAGGGATGGGAGAAGTGCTACGTCCTCGGGAAGGGGAGCGCCCGTCTCGGAGGCGCGAACCGCGCACCGATCACCGGCGATCACCCCCGAGCGACAACCACTGGTCGCGCCTGACACGCATCACGCACAACCTTGCTGGACAGGCTTCGCCACAGCGAAGACCCCCCTGCCCAAGGGCCGACGTCACTGTCGTCGTCCCTGCTCGGTGGGGACCCAGGAAAACCCATTGACCCAACCGGCTGTCGGGGTACGGGATTGGACCGAGCGTGGCCGATCGTGGTGCATTCTCGCGGCTCGCACAAGGGGGTTCGTTACTGGCTAGTAACGGCCGGATAACCGAACAACGACCCACAGGTCTCGACCGGCGACGCAGGGTGTCAAACATGCCCAGGACAAAGCTGTTGATCGCTGGACAGAATCCGACAGATCGGCGGCCTCGTCTTACTTGCAGTAACAGCTGCCGCGATTACCAAGATTTGGTAAAGCGCGGCCGCACGGGAACCACTTGGGCAGAACTTTCACTCCGACAACACGGGCCCCGACGTTTAGCGACTGGTCAGAACCCGCGCTTCCGGCCACAGGGGCCGGGCCGACCGGACCGGATCAGAACAGCGCGCGGGCCAACGCCCGCCGGGCCGCCGCCACTCGCGGATCCTCCGGACCGACCACTTCGAACAGCTCCAGCAGCCGCAGTCGTACGGCGTCCCGGTCCTCGCCGGCCGTGCGCCGCACGGTGTCGATGAGCCGCCCGAACGCGTCCTCGACATGACCGCCCACCAGATCCAGGTCGGCGGCGGCGATCTGGGCAGCGGCGTCCGTCGGCCGCTCGGCGGCGTCCTTCCGTACCTGCTGCGGATCCATACCGCCCACCCGCTGGAGCAACTCGGCCTGCGCGAGCCCGAGTTCGGCCTCGCTGTTGCCCGGGTCGTCGGCGAGCACGTTCTTGTAGGCCTGCACCGCGCCGGCGAAGTCACCGGCGTCCAGCGCCCGTACGGCGGCTTCGAGCAGCCCGTCGTACGGCCCGGCCTGCTCCACCGCGACCTCCTGCGGGCCGGCGCCCGGCGCGGCGTCGGGGTCGACCGTCAGACCGGTGAGCCCGAACCGCTCCTCGGCGACCTGGATCAGCTGGTCGAGGGTCTGCCGGATCTGCGCCTCGCCGGCGGCCCCCTGGAAGAGCGGCAGCGCCTGCCCGGCGACGACCGCGAACACTGCCGGGATGCCCTGCACCCCGAACTGCTGCATCAGCATCTGATTGGCGTCGACGTCGATCTTGGCGAGCAGGAAGCGGCCGTCGTACTCGACGGCGAGCCGCTCCAGGACGGGGCTCAGCTGCTTGCAGGGCTGACACCACTCCGCCCAGAAGTCGATGACGACGGGTACCTCGGCGGACCTCTGCAGGACCTCCCGCTCGAACCCCGCCTCATCGACGTCGATGACGAGATCGGCCGGGGAGACGGCCCCCGCGCCGCCCTGCCTGGCCGCTTCGGCGCGCGTCTGCTCCGCCTTCGCCTTGGCCTCCTGGGCCGCCTTCACCGCGGCGAGGTCGACGACTCCGCTCATGGACATGTTCCGTGGCTGCATGCGTCTATCCTCCCCCGTCCGCGCGCCTGCGTGAAAAGCGATCCGAATACATCCCGAACTGCGCCTCGAACATCCCGAACACGAGCGCCCGGGTCCCCACCCGCGCCCTGCCGGGCCCGGCCCGTGTACGTCCGTCACGGGCTTTCGCTACGAGTCGTAGCGTAATGGCACTGAGTGCCTGTGCAACACCGCTACCAGGTGATCTCCCTCACGGGAGGCCGGACAAAACCTGCGGTTATCGTCTGGGGATGCAGATCCGCACCCCCGTCTGTCGCGCCGGCCGCACCGGCCGTCCGCGCAGCGCCGCCGCGGACACCGCGATCCTGGCCGCGACCCGGCAGGCACTGGTCGAGCTGGGCTGGTCGAAACTGACCCTGGGAGACGTGGCGACGCGCGCCGGAGTCGCCAAGACGACCCTCTACCGCCGCTGGGCCGGCAAGAACGAACTGGTCGTCGACGCCGTCGCGGAACTCTTCGGCGAACTCGAACTCCCCGACCGCGGCAGCCTCGCCGCTGACATCGAGGGCGTGGTCCTGCAGTTCGCGGCGATCCTGGCCCGCCCGGAGGCCAAGAGCGGCCTGATGGCGGCCGTCGCCGAGTCCACCCGCGACGACGCCCTGCGCGAACGCATCCGGGCCTCCATCGTCGACCCCCAGAAGGACCTGGTCCTGGAGGGCCGGGCCCGCGCCCAGGCCCGCGGCGAACTCCCCCCGGAGACGGACGCGTCCGAGGCCGCCCGCACGGTCGACCTCATCTTCGACGTGGTGGCGGGCGCGGTGGTGCACCGCACCCTGGTCAGCGCGGAACCGGCGGACGACGCATGGGTGCGGAGCTTCACGAGACTCCTTCTGACGGGCCTGACGGCAGGCCCGGGAGTGGGCTAGAACCCCGGGGGCTCGGTGTACACGCCCCACTCGTCCCGCAGCACGCCGCAGATCTCACCGAGCGTCGCCTCGGCGCGGACGGCGTCCAGCATCGGCCCGATCATGTTGGAGCCGTGCCGGGCGGCGCCCAGCATCGCATCGAGCGCCCCGCGCACGGCGATCTCGTCGCGAGCGGCCTTCCGCGCCCCCAACTCCCGCACCTGCTCCCGCTCCACCTCATGGCTGACGCGCAGGATCTCCAGATCCCCGGTCACCGACCCGGTGTGCGCGTTGACGCCGACGACCCGCTTCTCCCCCTTCTCCAGCGACTGCTGGTACCGGAACGCCGACTCCGCGATCTCCCCGGTGAACCAGCCGTCCTCGATGCCCCGCAGGATCCCGGAGGTGATCGGCCCGATCGGGTGCCGTCCGTCGGGGTGGGCCCGCAGCCCCCGCTCCCTGACCTGCTCGAAGATCTTCTCGGCGGCGGCCTCGATCCGGTCCGTCAGCTGCTCGACGTACCACGAACCGCCCAGCGGATCGGCCACGTTGGCGACCCCGGTCTCCTCCATCAGCACCTGCTGCGTGCGCAGCGCGATCTCGGCGGCCTGCTCGCTCGGCAGGGCGAGCGTCTCGTCGAGGGCGTTGGTGTGCAGCGAGTTGGTCCCGCCGAGGACCGCCGCGAGCGCCTCCACCGCCGTACGCACCACGTTGTTGTACGGCTGCTGCGCGGTCAGCGAGACACC
Organism: Streptomyces sp. NPDC006872; assembly: GCF_040635845.1. Lineage (NCBI taxonomy): Bacteria > Bacillati > Actinomycetota > Actinomycetes > Kitasatosporales > Streptomycetaceae > Streptomyces > Streptomyces sp. NPDC006872. The sequence continues at coordinate 1,152,431 of NZ_JBEYIL010000001.1, read as the reverse complement.
GGCGGTCTGCGTGTGGAACCGCAGCCACTGCGCCTTTTCGGACTCCGCGCCGTACACGTCCCGCATCCATCGGGCCCAGATCCGGCGCGCCGCGCGGAACTTGGCGATTTCCTCGAAGAAATCGACGTGCGCGTCGAAGAAGAAGGAGAGGCCGGGGGCGAACACGTCCACGTCCAGCCCACGGCTGAGCCCCAGTTCCACGTACCCGAAGCCGTCCGCCAGCGTGTAGGCCAGCTCCTGCGCGGCCGTGGCTCCCGCCTCCCGGATGTGGTAGCCGGAGACGGACAGCGGCTTGTAGGCGGGAATGCCCGTCGCGCAGTACTCCATCAGATCGCCGATCAGCCGCAGATGGGGCTCCGGCTGGAAGAGCCACTCCTTCTGCGCGATGTACTCCTTGAAGATGTCGGTCTGGAGCGTGCCGTTGAGCACCCCCGGATCCACCCCCTGCCGTTCGGCGGCGACGAGGTACATGCAGAAGACGGGCACGGCCGGCCCGCTGATCGTCATGGACGTCGTGACCTCGCCCAGCGGGATGTCCTTGAACAGGACCTCCATGTCGGCGGCCGAGTCGACGGCGACCCCGCAGTGTCCGACCTCGCCCAGCGACCGGGGGTCGTCGGAGTCCCGCCCCATCAGGGTGGGCATGTCGAACGCCACGGACAGGCCCCCGCCCCCGTTGGCGAGGATCGTCCTGTACCGCTCGTTGGTCTGCTCGGCGTTGCCGAACCCGGCGAACTGCCGGATGGTCCAGCTGCGCCCCCGGTAGCCGGTCGGGTAGAGCCCGCGCGTGAAGGGGTACTCCCCCGGCCACCCGATCCGCTCGAAGCCGTCGTAGACATCCCCCGCGCGTGGCCCGTACACCGGCTCCACCGAGTCTCCGGAGAGCGTGCTGAAGTCGGCCTCGCGCTTGCGTGAAGCGTCGTACCGGGCCTGCCAGCGGCGACGGCCCTCTTCGATGGCGTCAGCGTCCATGCCCCCAATTTACTAGGACGTCCTAGTAAACGTCGACAGCTGACCGCCGTACGTGTGTACGTACGGCGGTGGTCCCGGCGGTGGGGGTTACGCCTTGGCGGCCACGGGGGCTTCGTCCACGACCTTGGCCTCCAGCTCGCGGCTGATCTTCCGCTCCACGAAGAAGGCGGCCGTCGGGATCGTCCCGGCCAGCAGCACCCACAGCTGACGGGCCACCGGCCACTTCGCCTTGGAGCCCAGGTCGAAGGCGAAGACGAGGTAGAGGACGTACAGCCAGCCGTGCGCGATGGCGACGACGCGGGTGAAGTCGGCGGCGCCGTCGACGTCCAGGCCGTACTTGGCGATCATGCTCAGGCACAGCAGGACCAGCAGCACACCGGTGACGTAGGCCAGAACGCGGTAGCGGGTCAGCACGCTTTTCTTCATGCCATCGAGCGTAACGACCCGTTCCGGGGGATCTTGCCCCGGGTCAGCGCTGCGGGATCCGGGTCACTCCTCGTCGAAGTCGCTCGCGGCGACCCGCAGCGGCCGCAGCATCGCGAAGATCTCCCCGCACTCCTCCGCGTCGTACACCCCGAGCCCGAAGTCCATCGCCATCAGGTCGCGGGTCGCCGCCTCGACGACCTCGCGGCCCTTGTCGGTGATGACGGCGAGGGTGCCGCGCCCGTCGTTGGGGTTGGGGCGCCGGGCCACCAGGCCCGACTTCACCAGGCGGTCGACGGTGTTGGTCACCGAGGTCGGGTGCACCTGGAGCCGCTCGCCGATCTTCGACATGGTCAGCTCGCCCTCCTTGGAGAAGGTGAGCAGCACCAGCGCCTCGTAGCGTGCGAACGTCAGGCCGTACGGCTTGACCACGGAGTCCACCTCGGCGAGCAGGATCTGGTGCGCACGCATGATCGACGTGATCGCGGCCATGGACGGCACGCTCCCCCAACGCTGCTTCCAGAGCTCGTCGGCACGGGCGATGGGGTCGAAGGGGAGACTGGGCGGTTTCGGCACGCTTCCAGACCTTACCGGCCGGTCATATCGCGGTCAGCCCCTGTCTCGGCCCTCGGTCCGCCGCACTTCCCGGGCCGCCAGCACACAGACCGCCGTCCCCAGCACGCCCGCCCCCATGACCGCGGCCGCCACGCCAACGAGCTCGGCGGCCGCCCCCGCCAGGGCCATGCCGACGCCCTGGAGCGTCATGAGCCCGGCCGTGAGCAGCGTCATCGCCCGGCCGCGCAGTTCCTCGGGCACGTCCCGGACGATCCACTGGTCGAGGCCGAGGGTGTACGCCGATCCGGCGCCCGCGACCAGCAGCAGGAGCAGTGAGACCGCGAGGCCCGGGTGGAAGGCGTAGCCGAGGTAGGGCAGCAGGGTCACACAGACGAGCGGGAGGGCGATGCGCTCGCGGGTGACGGGGCGCAGCCGCGACCCGGCGTACAGCTCGCCGGCGATCGTGCCCACCGGCAGCGCGCACATCAGCAGGCCCAGGCCGGCCGGGCCGACGCCGAGGTCGTCGGCGTACGGCGCCGACAGCGCCTCCGGGGCGACGGTGAACGTCGGCGGCAGCCAGAAGAGCAGCAGCAGCGCCCGGGTACGCCGGTCGGCGAGGACCTGTCGGGCCCCGTTGAGGGAGTCCGTGACCAGCGCCCCGCCGGTGCGGGCCCGGGCGGGACGGCGGCGGGTGCCCAGCCGCAGCAGGACGGCGGAGGCGAGGAAGGTGCCGACGGTGATCAGGAGGGCCTGACGCGGGGAGGCGACGGTGAGCAGCACCCCGCCGAGTCCGAAGCCGACGAGCAGCGCGCTCTGCGCGGTGATGCGCAGCAGGGAACGGCCGAGGACGAACAGGTCGCCGTCGCCGAGGATGTCCGCGAGGGTGGCCATCCGGGTGCCCGCGAAGATCGGCGAGACGACGGCGAGGCAGCAGCGCAGGGCCAGCAGGACGGCGAGGGGCGCGCCCGGCGCCGTCATCGGCAGCACGCACACCGCGCACACCAGGTCGCAGCCGACGAGCACCCGCCGGGCGGGGTAGCGGTCGGCGACCCCGGCGAGCAGGGTGCCGCCGACGATGTACGGCAGGAAGCCGACGGCCCAGGCCAGTGCGCTCATCAGGGGCGAGCCGGTCAGGTCGTAGACGAGTACGGACAGCGTGATCTCGGCGACGATCACGCCGAGCATGGACAGCAGATGGGCGGCGAAGACGGCCCGGAACTCGCGCACGGCGAAGACCCGGCGGTATCCCGCGGGCGCGGCTTTCGTGGTGGCGGTCGTGACCGTCTCGGCTTCTGACATGGGCAGCAGCGTGCTGGGGCACGGGCGTGCGCCCTAGAGTTTCGGGCACAGCCGAATGTTCGGCCGAATGATCTGCCGAACATTCGGGAGAGTCCGCAAGGAGGGAATGTGCCGTCGCACCTGCATTTCGGGGAGGACGACTTCCTGCGCTGCCGCTTCGCCGTGTCCCCGCTGTGGGAGACGCAGGAGGTCGCGCGCACCCTCAAGCGGCCCGACCGGCACGGCTACCACGCACCGTGGCTGCGCCGGATCCGGACGGCGGCCGAGGCGCTCGACCTGACCGGTCTGTGGCTGCTGATGCCGCGCCGGGGCCACACCCCCGACTGGCTGTGCCCGCCGCCGCTCGGGCCCGCGGCCGGTTTCGAGGAGGAGCTCGCCGCGGTCCGGGCCGCCGATCCACGGGCCGCCCGGGAGGACAGCGCCCGCTCGCTCGCGGACACCCCCGGCGCGCTGGACTCGCCGCGGGGGCGGGCCTGGCTGGCGGATCCGGAGCGGATGATCGAGGAGGTGGCCGATGTGCTGGAGGAGGTCTGGCACACCCTCCTCGCGCCGGACTGGACGCGGCTGCGCGCCCTGCTGGAGGCGGACGTCGCCTTCCACTCGCGTCGGCTGGCCGAGGTGGGTCTGGGCGGGCTGCTGCCGGAGATCGACCGGCGGTGCGGCTGGCGGGCCGGGACGCTGACCGTCGCCTCGAACGGCGCGCACGAGCGGCACCTGGGCGGGCAGGGGCTGGTGCTGATGCCGAGCGTGTTCTCCTGGCCGGACGTCGTCACGGGATTCGATCCGCCCTGGCAGCCGACGCTGGTCTATCCCGCGCGCGGGATCGCCGGTCTGTGGTCGGATCCCGTCGACCGCTCCCCCGAGACCCTGGTCCGGCTGCTGGGCCGGGGCCGGGCCGCCGTGCTCACCGCACTGGACGATCCGGCGACCACCTCCGCCCTCGCCCACCGCCTCGGCCTCGCCCCGTCCTCGGTGTCCGCGCACCTGACCGTGCTGCGCGACTCCGGCCTGCTGGTGTCCCGGCGCTACGGCCACCGGGTGCTGTACGAGCGGACGCCGCTGGGCATCGCGCTGGTGTCCGGCGGCGCCCGCACGCCGGACGGCGCTCAGTAGAGGCTGCGCAGGCCGAGGACGTCGCCCTTGCCGAGGGTGCGGGCGCTGGTGGAGCAGGCGAACGAGCTCGAGTACATGGTCAGGTTCTGGTGTCCGGCGCCGGAGTGGCCGAGGCCGAAGACGTGCCCGGCCTCGTGGGTGGCGACGCTGCGGACGTCGTACGCGTGCGTGCAGGCGCCGGACGGGCTGTCGGTGAACGCGTAGTCGTGGGTGTTGAAGCGGACGTCGGCCTCGAGGAGCTCGTCCGGTCCGCCCTGCACCGGCCTACTCCAGGAGCAGGTCGTGGCGACGGCGTCGCTGCCGATGTCGCCCGCGTCCCAGACGCTCAGGCCGTCCCGGCGGACGCAGCGGGCGGCGCGGTCGATGCCGGCCTCGTTGGCGGTGGTCGACAGATAGCGGGCCTTCGCCCCGACCGCGTCGTCGTAGCCGCAGTCGTTGCGGCTGCCGGTGATGGTGGCGACGGCGTCCTCGAAGGCCCGCCGGGCCTCGGCGCCGGAGAGGTTGCCGGGCAGGGGGCCGTCGCCGACGAACCACTCGTAGGTGCCGTACTCCTTGCGCCCGGCGGTGGAGTACGCGCCGTCGGTGCAGGGGCCGGGGGCGTCGGCGCGGCTGTCCGGGCGGGCGGGTGCGTGGGCCGCCTCGTAGGTGTAGGCGACCTTGCCGTCGGCGGCGACCGCCACGGTGAAGCCGTGCTCCTCGCCGTCCGCCGTGAGGGCGTCGACGCTGACCGTCGTGCCGGGTTCGGGCACGGTCACACCGGCGCCGGCGTGCGTGACGACGCGGCCGACGGCGAGACAGTCGAGCACGGACGAGCCGGCGGGCAGATCGTCCACGGTCAGCTCGCCCCGGGCCGGCGCGCACGCGGGCGTGCGCTGCACCTCCCCCACGCAGACCGCCGACAGCGCCGCCCCCAGTACCAACGCCGTGATCGCCCTGCCGAGAGACCCCGGCCCGCGCCGCCCTGCCACCGCACACTCCCCTTCAATCCCGCGCCACAGCACGGAACTTGATCGACCCCGGGAGACATTGCCAGGCGGCACGTGCCAAAACCCCGTCCCACGTCACCCGTTCGGGCGATTGGTGAGACAAGTGCTCAGGTCGGTCACTGCGCCAGGTGCCGCTCCACGGTCTCGACCTTCGAGGTCAGGCCGTCCGTCACACCGGGGCGGATGTCCGCCTTCAGGACGAGGGAGACCCGGGGGGCGCGTTCCTCGACGGCGGCCACGGCGCGCTTGACGACGTCCATGACCTCGTCCCATTCGCCCTCGACGGAGGTGAACATGGCGTCGGTGCGGTTCGGGAGGCCGGATTCGCGGACGACGCGGACGGCGTCGGCGACGTATTCGCCGACCTCCTCGCCGACGCCCAGCGGGGTGACCGAGAAGGCGACGATCATGCGCTCACGACGCCTTCCTTGCGGGCGCGGGAGGCGATGACGGCGTCCTCGGCCTCACGGCGCAGCTTGCGCTCGGCGAAGAAGCCGCCGGTCGGCAGGACCGAGAGGACGAAGTAGAGGGCCGCGGTCCCGAAGGACCACTTGGTGCGGTTCCAGGCGTCCGCCCAGAAGAGCACGTACAGGATGAACAGCACGCCGTGGACCATGCCCATGACGGGCACCGCGTTGAAGTCCGTGGTCCGCTTCAGCACCGAGCAGAGCAGCAGCAGGAGGAAGGACACGGCTTCCGGGGCGGAGACCAGGCGCAGGCGTCGGAGGGCGGAGGCTGTCTTCAGGTCCACGGGTCACCTTCGGGGGAGGTTTGAGGGGGCGGCGGTTTGTGAACGCACGCACAAGCGTTCACCCATTGTGGCAAACGGTCCCCCTAGGGGTGCGTTCAGGGTCTCTCTCCACCTACGGGTGCTGTTCCGCGCCCCGGTCCGGCGGTTACCTTCGCAGCGTGGCGATGTTTCGACTTCAAGGCAGCAAGGTGCTTGCCGTCGACATGACCGGGGACGCCGTGAAGGCGAAGAACGGCTCGATGGTCGCGTACGACGGACAGATGGCCTTCAAGAAGCTCAGCGGCGGCGGTGAGGGCATCCGGGGCATGGTGACCCGGCGGCTCACCGGTGAGCAGATGACCGTGATGGAGGTGAAGGGACAGGGCACGTGCTGGTTCGCCGACCGTGCCTCCGAGATCAACCTCGTCCAGCTCCAGGGCGACAAGCTGTACGTCGAGTCGAGCAATCTGCTGGCGACCGACGCCGGCCTGCGAACCGGGACGAGTTTCACCGGGCTGCGCGGCGCGACCCAGGGCAACGGGCTCTTCACGACGACGGTCGAGGGCCACGGGCTGGCCGCGATCACCTCGGACGGGCCGGCCGTGGTGCTGCGCGTCAGCCCGCAGTACCCGCTGACCGTCGACCCCGGCGCCTATGTCGCGCACCAGGGCAACGTCCGGCAGTCCTTCCAGTCCGGTGTGACGTTCCGCACGTTCATGGGCGAGGGCGGCGGCGAGGCCTTCCAGATCCGGTTCGAGGGGGACGGCCTGGTGTACGTCCAGCCGAGCGAGCGCAACACGATCGCGGGGGATGTGTGACATGACCCTCCGCGAGATCAACTCCAAGATGGTCGAGGCGACGGTCGCCCCCGGGCAGCGGCTCTTCAGCCAGCGCGGCGCCATGCTCGCGTACCGCGGCGAGGTGTCCTTCACTCCCAACGTCCAGGGCGGACAGGGCGGCGTGATGTCCATGATCGGGCGGCGGCTCGCCAACGAGGACACGCCCCTGATGACCGTCGAGGGCAACGGCACGGTCTTCTTCGGGCACGGCGGCCATCACGTCCAGGTCATCCGGCTCGCCGGCGACACGCTGTACGTCGAGGCGGACCGGCTGCTCGCCTTCGAGGGCACGCTCCAGCAGGGCACGATGTTCCTGGGCGCGCAGGGCGGGGTCATGGGCATGGTCCGCGGCCAGGTCAGCGGGCAGGGGCTGTTCACCACCACGCTGAAGGGCCACGGGGCGGTGGCCGTGATGGCGCACGGCGGCGTCTTCGAGGTCCCGATCACCCCGCAGCGCCCGGTCCACGTCGACCCCCAGGCCTATGTGGCCCACCACGGCGACGTCCGCAACAAGCTGTCGACCGCGCTGGGCTGGCGGGACATGGTGGGCCGCGGCTCCGGCGAGGCGTTCCAGCTGGAGCTGAGCGGCAGCGGTGCGGTGTTCGTCCAGGCGTCGGAGGAGAAGCTGTGAGCATGTACGGGGCTCCGGGCGGCGGCCCGACGGTCTACGACCCCATGACCCTGCCGGTCGACGACAACGTGAACAGCTACACCTTCTGCGTGGAGCTCAAGGGGAGCCAGTGGTTCCTGCAGAAGGGGAAGATGATCGCCTACTACGGGTCGATCGACTTCAACGGCGTCGGGCACGGCCGGCTGGACCGTCTCGTGCGCACCTCGTTCCATTCGCCTCTGCACGCGAGCGACTGGGTCGTGGCGGAGGGCTCGGGCAAGATGCTCCTCGCCGACCGGGCCTTCGACGTGAACTCGTACGACCTCGACGACGGCAATCTGACCATTCGCTCGGGCAATCTGCTCGCGTTTCAGCCAACTCTGTCGCTCAAGCAGTCGATCGTCCCGGGATTTCTCACGCTGATCGGAACCGGAAAGTTCGTGGCGGCATCTAACGGGCCGGTGGTGTTCATGGAGCCTCCCATCCGGGTGGACCCGCAGGCACTCGTCGGCTGGGCTGACTGCCCGTCCCCGTGCCATCACTACGACCACGGGTACATGACGGGCCTGATGGGCGGTCTACGTGCGCTGACGGGCCTCGGAGGGGCCTCCGGGGAGGAGCATCAGTTCGAGTTCGTGGGCGCCGGCACCGTGCTGCTGCAGTCGACCGAGACCCTCATGGCCGAGCAGGCCACGGGGGCGGTTCCGCACGAGCCGGGGGTGCCCGGCGGCGGCGTCGGCCCGGGGGGACACGGCGGCCACGGCGCGCAATCCGGCGCACCGCGCCTTCCCGGACAGCTGGGGGACCTCCAGCGTCGCTTCGGGCTGTGAGCGGTAGTCTGCGGAGTGTGACATCGAACGCGTGCGCACAGTCACACCACCCTCACTAGTTCGCCTTTCAACATTTTAGGTAGACTTCATTTATGGAGACCGAAACGGCCACGCGCTGGCTGACCGATGCGGAGCAGTGCGCCTGGCGCACCCACCTGGAGGTCAACAGGCTGTTGACGTACCAGCTCGAAAGGGATCTCCAACCGTTCGGCCTGACCATGAACGACTACGAGATCCTCGTGAACCTCTCCGAGTCGGAGGGCGTCCGGATGCGGATGAGCGACCTCGCGTCCGCCACGCTCCAGTCCAAGAGCCGGCTCTCGCACCAGATCACCCGGATGGAGAACGCCGACCTGGTGCGCCGTGAGAACTGCGAGTCGGACCGCCGCGGTCTGTACGCGGTGCTGACCGACCACGGCATGGAGACGATGCAGAAGGTCGCGCCCCACCATGTGGACTCGGTGCGGCGGCACTTCATCGACCTTCTCTCCCCCGAGGCCCTGGCGGAACTCTCCAAGGCCCTCAAGCCCGTCGCGGAACACCTCCGCGGCCACCGGGGACGGCCGTAACAGACGCCCTGCGGGCGATCCGGGGGATCAGGCGATCGGCAGGCGGAGCTCGAACAGGGCTCCGCCTGCCGGCGTCTCACGGACCGTGAGCGTGCCGCCGTGCCGGACGGCCACGTCCCGGGCGATCGCCAGACCGAGGCCCGCCCCGCCGTCGTCCCGGCTGCGCGCGTCGTCGAGCCGGACGAACCGCTCGAAGATCCGCTCCCGGTCCGCCTCGGGCACGCCGTCCCCGTCGTCGGCGATCTCGACGACGGCCCGCTCCCCCACCTGCCGCACCCGCACGCCGACCGCCGACCGGGCGTGCCGCCGCGCTGAAGGGCGCGGACGTCGAGGCCCGCGAGGCCGCCCTGGCCGTCGCGGGCAAGGGCGCGGTGACCGACGTCGACCTGGACGGCGAGGACCGCGCGACGGCCTGGAGCGTGGACACCGCGGGGGGGGCGGCGAGTGGCTGGTGGACGTGGGCACCGGCAAGGTCACGCAGGACCAGGACGACTGAGCCCGCCGAGCCGGCCGGGCCGGCGGAGCGTTCCGGCGACGGCGACGACCGCCGCCGTCGCCAGCACCGCCGCCCCCGTCACCGCGAAGCACACCCCCACCGGCAGCCGCGCGGCCAGCGCTCCCGCGGCCGCCGTGCCGGCCGTGCCCCCCGCGTTGACGGCCGTGTTGACCCACGCCCCGGCCCGCACCCGGGCCTCCGGGGCAGCGGCCTCGTCGGCGATCAGATAGGCCGTGGTGATCGCCGGCGACACGAAGAACCCGGCGGCCGCGGCGGCCACCGCGAGCGTGCCGAGCCCTGACGCCAGTCCCGCGCCGCACAGCGTCAGACCGAGCCCCGCCGTGAGCAGCGGCAGCCGCGCCCCGGCCGAGGTCCGCCAGTCGACGGCCCCGTTGAGCAGCCCGCCGACGGCGCTGCCGGCCGACAGCGCGGCCAGCACCCAGGCCACGGCCGACCCACCGGTCCCGTGCCCGTGCCGTTCGGCGAACGCCACGACCAGCAGGTCGACCACGCCCAGCGCGAGCCCGACGCCCGCGATGGCGACCACGGGCCGGCCGAGCCCGCGCAGCCCGCCGCCGCCCCGCCGCGCGGCGGCCGCCTTCCCCGGCGGCACCGCCCGCACCACGGGCGAGGACACGAACCCGGCCGTCCCCGCGACCATCAGGGCCGCCCCGACGACGATCCCGGCGGCCGGCGGTGCGCAGCCGACGAGCACGCCGACCAGCAGCGGCCCGGCGACGAAGAGCAGTTCCTCGGCGACCCCGTCGAGGCTGTAGGCGCGCTGGAGCAGCGCCCGGTCCGGGGCGAGCCTTCCCCACACGGCCCGCATGGTCGGTCCCAGCGGCGGCACCGAGGCGCCGGCGGCCGCGGCGAGGGCGCCCAGCACGGACGCGGGGGCGGGGTCCGGGCGCACGAGAGCCGCGGTCAGCAGTCCCAGCAGCGCGGTGTACACGGCCGTCATCCAGGCGAGCGACCGGCGCGGCCCGTGCCGGTCGACGAGCGCCGCCCGCGCGGGCGACAGAAAGACGGCGGTGGCTCCGAACAGCGCCATCACGCCGCCCGCCACCGTGTACGAGCCCGAGGCCCGGGTCACGGCGAGCATCACGGACAGCGGGACGATCCCGTACGACAGCCGGCCGGTCAGAGCGGCGGCGAAGGTGCGCCGGGCGTGCGGAATGCGCAGCACGACGGCATACGAAGCGGACATGGGGGTGGCCATGACGGTTCCTCGACTCGAGGCAGAGCGGAAAAGGGGACGCCTGATCGCCGCGACCGGGCGGCCGACTGCCGCTCGCCGATCACGGGCCTGGGCGGGCCCTATGCCAAGAGGAGGAACACGCGGCCGAACGTATCAGCGCGGCCGGAAGACCCACCACGCCTTTTCCGGCCCCGAGGGACCCTTGCGGCGCGGCTCAGCCCTGGGTGAGTCCCGCCACCAGTTCGTCCGCCGCGCGGTAGGGGTCGAGGTCGCCGGCGACGATGCGTTCGGCGAGGGTGTCGAGGCGGCGGTCGCCGTGCAGGTCGCCGATGCGTTCGCGCAGGGCCGTGACGGCGATGGTCTCGACCTCGCGGGCGGCTCGGGAGGCGCGTCGCCGGTCGAGGACGCCGTGCTCCTCCATCCACGCGCGGTGCTTCTCCAGCGCCTCGACGACCTCGTCGACGCCCTCGGCGCGACTGGCGACCGTCTTCACGATGGGCGGCCGCCAGTCGCCGGGGCGGCGGGCCTCGCCGAGGCCGAGCATGTGGTTCAGCTCGCGGACGGTGGCGTCGGCGCCGTCCCGGTCGGCCTTGTTGACGACGTAGACGTCGCCGATCTCCAGGATGCCCGCCTTGGCGGCCTGGATGCCGTCCCCCATGCCGGGGGCCAGCAGGACGACGCTGGTGTCGGCCTGGGAGGCGATCTCGACCTCCGACTGGCCCACGCCGACCGTCTCGACCAGGATCACGTCGCAGCCCGCCGCGTCCAGCACGCGGATCGCCTGCGGGGCCGACCAGGCGAGGCCGCCCAGGTGGCCCCGGGTGGCCATGGAGCGGATGTAGACGCCGGGGTCGGAGGCGTGCTCCGACATCCGGACGCGGTCGCCGAGCAGGGCTCCCCCGGAGAACGGCGACGACGGGTCGACGGCCAGGACGCCGACCCGTCTGCCCTGCTTGCGGTAGGCGGTGACCAGCGCGGAGGTCGACGTGGACTTGCCGACGCCCGGCGAGCCCGTCAGGCCGACGACGTACGCGTTCCCCGTCAGCGGGGCCAGGGCCGCCATGACCTCCCTGAGCTGCGGGGACGCCCCCTCCACCAGGGAGATCAGCCGGGCCACGGCCCTGGGCCGGCCTTCCCTGGCCTGGGCGACCAGCGAGGAGACGTCCTGCATCACAGCTCCGTTCGGAAAGGAACCAAGGGGCCTACGGGGGCCTCAGGCCTTGGGTACCCGGACGATCAGCGCGTCACCCTGACCGCCGCCGCCGCACAGCGCGGCCGCGCCGACGCCGCCGCCCCGGCGCTTGAGCTCCAGGGCCAGGTGCAGCACGAGCCGGGCGCCGGACATGCCGATCGGGTGGCCCAGGGCGATCGCGCCGCCGTTCACGTTCACCTTTTCCGTGGACACGCCCAGGTCGTTCATTGACTGCACGGCGACAGCGGCGAAGGCCTCGTTGATCTCGATCAGGTCCAGGTCGGAGACGTCCAGGCCCTCCTTCTTCAGGGCGTGCAGGATGGCGTTGGACGGCTGCGAATGCAGCGAGTTGTCCGGCCCGGCCACATTGCCGTGGGCGCCGATCTCGGCGATCCAGGCGAGGCCCAGCTCCTCGGCCTTGGCCTTGCTCATCACGACGACGGCGGCCGCGCCGTCGGAGATCTGCGAGGACGTGCCCGCGGTGATCGTGCCCTCCCGGGTGAAGGCCGGGCGAAGCTTGCCCAGGGACTCCGCCGTGGTGTCGGCGCGGATGCCCTCGTCCTTGCTGAAGACGACCGGCTCGCCCTTGCGCTGCGGGATCTCGACCGGGGTGATCTCGGCCTCGAAGACGCCGTTCTTCTGGGCGGCGGCCGCGCGCTGGTGGGACAGGGCGGCGAACTCGTCCTGCTCCGGGCGGGCGATGCCCAGCCGGGTGTTGTGGTTCTCCGTGGACTCGCCCATGGCGATGTTCTCGAAGGCGTCGGTCAGCCCGTCGTGCGCCATCGCGTCGAGCATCTCGATCGCGCCGTACTTGAAGCCCTCGCGGGACTTCGGCAGCAGGTGGGGGGCGTTGGTCATGGACTCCTGGCCGCCGGCCACCACGATGTCGAACTCGCCCGCGCGGATCAGCTGGTCGGCGAGCGCGATCGCGTCGAGGCCCGACAGACACACCTTGTTGATCGTGAGCGCCGGCACGTTCATCGGGATGCCGGCCTTGACCGCGGCCTGGCGTGCCGGGATCTGCCCCGCCCCGGCCTGGAGCACCTGGCCCATGATGACGTACTGCACCTGGTCGCCGCCGATCCCGGCACGGTCGAGGGCGGCCTTGATCGCGAAGCCGCCGAGGTCGGCTCCGGAGAAGGACTTCAGGGAGCCCAGCAGTCGTCCCATGGGCGTACGCGCGCCCGCGACGATCACCGAGGTCGTGCCGTTGGTTCCAGTCGATCCAGTCATGAGCTGCGATTCCCCTTACCGGCCTGCACTGGCCGAGGAGTGAACGAGGGTTTACTGCGAATGTACTGAGTGGCACTCCGTGCCGTCATCGGGCCGTCAGTGTGATCGCGCGCACGTTGCGTAACCACCTCCTTCGCGCTGCACTGACACCATGCTGACGCGAATCGACCACATCGGGATCGCCTGCCACGACCTCGACGCGACCGTCGAGTTCTACCGTGCCACCTACGGCTTCGAGGTCTTCCACTCCGAGGTCAACGAGGAGCAGGGCGTGCGCGAGGCCATGCTCAAGATCAACGATACGTCCGACGGAGGCGCCTCGTACCTGCAGCTTCTCGAGCCGACACGGGAGGATTCGGCCGTGGGCAAGTGGCTCGCCAAGAACGGCGAGGGCGTCCACCACATCGCTTTCGGCACGGCGGATGTGGACGGCGACTCCGCGGACATCCGCGCCAAGGGCGTACGCGTTCTGTACGAAGAGCCCCGGATCGGCTCCATGGGGTCACGAATCACGTTCCTGCATCCAAAGGATTGCCACGGAGTACTGACAGAACTGGTCACTTCGGCCCCTGTTGAGTCACCTGAGCACTGACCCTCGTACATATGGGCCGGTAGGGTTGGGCTCGGTCGCCGCTCACACCGGGGCGACCCGGTCCTGCCGTTCGGCGGCGGGACGCAGCCGGGGTCCGGGTTTCGGGGGACGAGCGTCGGGGCAGCAGCCCATGCTCCGTCGTTGATCTGACACCATTCCCCGGGGGCCCCGTTCGGCGGATGGACGGAGCTCGTTCGGGAAGCTTGCGACCAGGGACGGATGGGACCGCGCAGTGCGGGGCTACGAGAGCCAGGAGCGGGAGCCGGCGGCTGACGTCGACCACCTGACTCGGTTCGAAGCCGAGATGAAGCGGCTGAAGACCGAGCGGGAAAAGGCGATTCAGCATGCCGAGGACCTCGGCTACCAGGTCGAGGTGCTGCGCGCCAAGTTGCACGAGGCGCGCCGCACCATCATGTCCCGGCCCGCCTTCGACGGCGGCGACATCGGGTACCAGGCCGAGCAGATGCTGCGTAATGCGCAGATGCAGGCCGACCAGTTGCGGCAGGACGCCGAGCGCGAGCTCAGCCAGACCCGCGCGCAGACGCAGCGCATCCTCCAGGAGCACGCCGAGCAGGCGGCGCGTCTGCAGGCGGAGCTGCACCAGGAGGCGGTGGCCCGTCGCCAGCAGCTCGACCAGGAGCTGGCGGAGCGCCGGCAGAACGTCGAGTCGCACGTCAACGAGAACGTGGCGTGGGCGGAGCAGCTGCGGGCCCGCACCGAGGCACAGGCACGCCGGCTGCTCGACGAGTCGCGGGCCGAGGCCGAGCAGTCCCTGGCGGCCGCTCGTGCCGAGGCCGAGCGGGTCGCCACGGAGGCCCGTCAGCGGCTCCAGGCCGACGCCGAGACGACCCGTGCGGAGGCCGAGCAGCTCCTGCTGCGGGCCCGCACGGACGCCGACCGGCTGCTGACTGCCGCCTCCACCCAGGCCCAGGAGGCCAACGACCACGCGGAGCAGCTGCGCAACTCCACCGTCACGGAGTCCGACGCGGCCCGCCGCCAGGCCGGTGAGCTCAGCCGCGCCGCCGATCTGCGCATGTCCGAGGCCGACGAAGCGCTGCGCAAGGCGCAGGCCGAGGCGGACAAGGTGCTCGGCGAGGCGAAGGCCGCCGCCGAGAAGGCGCTCGCCGGCGCCGAGTCGGCCAACGAGCAGCGCACCCGTACCGCGAAGGAGCAGGTCGCCCGCCTGGTCACCGAGGCCACCAAGGAGGCCGAGGCGACCAGGGAGTCGGCCGAGCAGGTCGTCGCGGACGCCCGCGCGGAGGCCGAGAAGATCGTCGGCGAGGCCTCGGAGCGGGCCCGCACGCTGACCGCCGAGGAGTCGGCGACCCAGCTGTCGAAGGCGGCCAAGACCGCCGAGGACGTCCTGAACCGGGCGCAGGAGGACGCGCAGAACACCACCAAGGCCGCCGCCGAGGAGGCCGAGCGGATCCGCCGCGAGGCGGAGAACGAGGCGGACCGGCTGCGGTCCGAGGCGCACGACATCGCCGAGCAGCTCAAGGGCTCCGCGAAGGACGACACCAAGGAGTACCGCGCCAAGACGGTCGAGCTGCAGGAGGAGGCGCGCCGGCTGCGCGGCGAGGCCGAGCAGCTGCGCGCCGACGCGGTGGCCGAGGGCGAGAAGATCCGCGCGGAGGCCCGCAGGGAGGCCGTCCAGCAGATCGAGGAGGCGGCCAGGACCGCCGAGGAGCTGCTGTCCAAGGCGCGGGCCGACGCGGACGAGCTGCGCCAGAAGGCCACCTCGGACAGCGAGAAGGTGCGCACCGAGGCCATCGAGCGCGCCACCACGCTGCGCCGGCAGGCCGAGGACACCCTGGAGCGCACCCGCGCGGAGGCCGAGCGCTCCCGCGAGGAGGCGGTGGAGCTCGCCGAGACCATCACCTCCAACGCCGAGCAGGCGGCGCGCGAGCTGCGCGAGGAGACCGAGCGCGGGATAGACGCCCGGCAGGCGGAGGCCGCCGAGGAGCTGACCCGGCTGCACACGGACGCGGAGGCCCGGTTCGCCTCCGCCGAGCAGGCGCTGTCCGACGCCCGCGAGGAGGCCGCGCGGATCCGTCGCGAGGCCGCCGAGGAGACCGACCGGCTGCGCGGCGAGGCCGCGGAGCGGATCCGCGGCCTCCAGCAGCAGGCCGACGCGGAGGCCGACCGGCTGCGCAACGAGGCCGCCGCCGACGCGTCCGCCTCGCGTGCCGAGGGCGAGGCCGTCGCCGTACGGCTGCGGTCCGAGGCCGCCGCCGAGGCGGAGCGGTTGAAGTCCGAGGCGCAGGACACCGCCGACCGGCTGCGCGCGGAGGCGGCGGCCGCGGCCGAGCGGCTGGCCGACGAGGCGACCGAGACGCTGGCCGCCGCCCAGGAGGAGGCCCTCAGGCGCCGGCGCGAGGCCGAGGATCTTCTCGGTTCCGCCCGCCAGGAGGCCGACCAGGAGCGCGAGCGGGCCCGCGACCAGAGCGAGGAACTGCTGGCCTCGGCGCGCAAGCGTGTCGAGGAGGCGCAGACCGAGGCCGTCCGGCTGGTCGAGGAGGCCGACCGGCGGGCCGTCGAGATGGTGTCGGCGGCCGAGCAGCACGCGCAGCAGGTCCGGGACTCCGTGGTGGGGCTGCACGAGCAGGCCCAGGACGAGATCATCGGGCTGCGTTCCGCCGCCGAGCACGCGGCGGACCGTACCCGGCGCGAGGCCCAGGAGGAGGCGGACCGGGTCCGCGCCGACGCCTACGCCGAGCGGGAACGGGCCGCCGAGGACGCGGGCCGGGTCCGGCGCGAGGCGGGCGAGGCCTCTCAGGCCGCGCAGGAACTGGCCGAGCGGACCGTCGGCGAGGCGATCGCGGAGGCGGAGCGGATGCGTTCGGAGGCGTCGGCGCACGCCCAGCGGGTGCGCACCGAGGTCTCGGACTCCATCGCGCAGGCCGACCAGGACGCGTCGCGCACCCGGGCGGAGGCCCGCGACGACGCCAACCGCATCCGCTCGGACGCGGCGACGCAGGCCGACACCCTCATCACCGAGGCACGCAACGAGGCGGAGCTGCTCCAGTCGGAGACGATCACGGAGGCCGAGCGGCTGCGCGCCGAGTCGGTCGCCAAGGCGGAGAAGCTGATCTCGGACGCCTCCGGGGACGCGGAGCGGCTGCGCGCCGAGGCCGCCGACACGGTGGGTTCCGCGCAGGCGCACGCCGAGCGGGTCCGCACGGAGGCCGAGCGCTTCAAGCGGGAGGCGGCCGCGGAGGCCGACCGTCTGATGAGCGTGGCCCGCGAAGAGGCCGACTCGACGCTGGACGAAGCCCGCAAGGAGTCCAACAAACGGCGCTCCGAGGCGGCCGAGCAGGTCGACACCCTCATCACGGAGACCGCGGCCGAGGCGGACAAACTGCTCAACGAGGCGCAGACCCAGGCACAGCAGGCGACCGCGGACGCGGAGGCGCAGGCCGACTCGATGGTCGGCGCGGCCCGCAGCGAGGCGGACCGGCTGGTGTCCGAGGCGACCGTCGAGGGCAATTCCCGGGTGGAGAAGGCCCGTACGGACGCGGACGAGCTGCTCGTCGGCGCCCGTCGGGACGCGACGGCCATAAGGGAGCGGGCCGAGGAGCTGCGCGACCGCATCACGAACGAGATCGAGGCGCTGCACGAGCGGGCCCGCCGCGAGGCCTCCGAGACCATGAAGTCGACCGGAGACCGCTGCGACGCGCTCATCAAGGCGTCCGAGGAGCAGCTCACCAAGGCTCAGGCGAAGGCGAAGGAGCTGGTGTCGGACGCCAACTCCGAGGCGGGCAAGGTCCGTATCGCCGCCGTGAAGAAGGCCGAGGGGCTGCTCAAGGAGGCCGAGCAGAAGAAGTCGACACTGGTACGGGAGGCCGAGGAGCTCAAGGCCGAGGCGATCCGCGAGGCGCGGCGCACGGTCGAGGAGGGCAAGCGCGAACTGGAGGTCCTGGTGCGTCGGCGCGAGGACATCAACGCCGAGATCTCCCGGGTTCAGGACGTCCTGGAGGCGCTGGAGTCCTTCGAGGCCCCGGCCGGCGGCAAGGACGGGGGCGTCAAGGCGGGCGTGACCATCGGGTCGCCCCGATCGGGTGGGAAGTCCTCGGACGGCTAGCGGAATGTGTGAATTGCGTTAAAGTCTGGGGTCTTTGACCGAATCTCTGGCAAGGGTCCTGCCGGTCAGCCACCCAAAAGGGGTGTCATTCTCCAGATCAAACACGCATACGCTCTATGACACACCGCTCAGGCCCCTAGGATTCCACCTATCACCTCACCGGTCTCATTCGACAGGAACCCCATGAGCGACACTTCCCCCTACGGCTTCGAGCTTGTGCGGCGTGGGTACGACCGCGCTCAGGTGGACGAACGCATCTCGAAGCTCGTCTCCGACCGTGACAGCGCTCTGGCCCGTATCACTGCTCTGGAAAAGCGCATCGAGGAGCTCCACCTCGAAACGCAGAACGCCCAGGCCCAGGTAAGCGACGCCGAGCCGTCGTACGCAGGTCTCGGCGCGCGTGTCGAGAAAATCCTCCGCCTCGCCGAGGAAGAGGCCAAGGATCTGCGCGAGGAGGCCCGGCGGGCGGCCGAGCAGCACCGCGAGCTCGCCGAGTCGGCGGCCCAGCAGGTTCGCAACGACGCAGAATCGTTCGCTGCGGAGCGCAAGGCCAAGGCTGAGGACGAGGGCGTCCGGATCGTCGAGAAGGCCAAGAGCGACGCGTCGCAGCTGCGTTCCGAGGCGCAGAAGGACGCGCAGTCGAAGCGTGAGGAGGCCGACGCCCTCTTCGAGGAGACCCGTGCCAAGGCCGCCCAGGCCGCCGCCGACTTCGAGACCAACCTCGCCAAGCGCCGCGAGCAGTCGGAGCGCGACCTGGCGTCCCGTCAGCAGAAGGCGGAGAAGCGTCTCGCGGAGATCGAGCACCGCGCGGAGCAGCTGCGGCTGGAGGCCGAGAAGCTGCGCACGGACGCGGAGCGTCGCGCCCGTCAGACGGTGGAGACCGCTCAGCGTCAGGCCGAGGACATCGTCGCCGACGCCAATGCCAAGGCGGACCGGATCCGTTCGGAATCCGAGCGCGAGCTGGCGGCCCTCACCAACCGTCGCGACAGCATCAACGCCCAGCTGACGAACGTCCGCGAGATGCTCGCCACGCTGACCGGCGCCGCGGTCGCCGCGGCCGGCACGCCGTCCACGGACGACGAGCCGATCTCCCGCGGGGTTCCGGCCCAGCAGTCCCGGTAACGTCCGGCGGTACAGCGACTGAACATCGCCGAAGCCCTCCGTCACTGCGGTGGCAGAGGGCTTCGTCGCGCACTAGCGTGTCGGCATGATCGAGCTGGAAGGCCTGACGAAGCGGTACGGCGAGAAGCTGGCGGTGAACAACCTCACCTTCACCGTGAGACCGGGCATCGTCACGGGCTTCCTCGGTCCCAACGGCGCCGGCAAGTCCACCACCATGCGGATGATGCTCGGCCTCGACCGGCCCACCGCCGGGGACGTCCGTATCGACGGGCAGCACTACGACCGGCTCAAGGACCCCTTCAAGTACATCGGCGCCCTGCTGGACGCCAAGGCCATGCACGGCGGGCGCAGCGCCTTCAACCACCTGCTGTGTCTGGCGCAGAGCAACGGCATCCCGAAGAGCCGGGTGCACGAGGTGCTCGACACCGTCGGGCTGACGGCCGTGGCGAAGAAGAAGGCCAAGGGGTTCTCGCTCGGCATGGGGCAGCGGCTCGGCATCGCGGGCGCGCTGCTCGGCGACCCCCGGATCCTGATGTTCGACGAGCCGGTGAACGGCCTCGACCCCGAGGGCATCCACTGGATCCGCAACCTGATGAAATCGCTGGCCGCGCAGGGGCGGACGGTGTTCGTCTCCTCCCACCTCATGAGCGAGATGGCGCTGACCGCCGACCATCTCGTCGTGATCGGCCAGGGCCGGCTGCTCGCCGACACCTCCATGGCCGACTTCATCGAGCAGAACTCGCGCAGTTACGTCCGTATCCGCACCCCGCAGCGGGAGCGCCTGCTCGACGTGCTGCACAGTGCCGGGGTCACCGTCGTGGAGAGCGGCAGCGGGGTGCTGGAGGTGGACGGCGGCAAGGCCGAGCGCATCGGCGAGCTGGCCGCGCAGCACCAGATCGTGCTGCACGAGCTGAGCCCCCAGCAGGCCTCCCTGGAGGAGGCGTTCATGCAGCTGACCGCGGAGTCGGTGGAGTACCACGCGCACGCGGACACGCCCCCCGAAGAGCCGTGGGGCGACGACTGGACGAGGAGCCGATGATGGCGGCGACGCAGGTCATCCGGTCCGAGTGGACCAAGATCCGGTCGGTGGCGTCCACCGTGTGGACGCTCTCGCTCGCCGTGGTCGTCACGATCGCCCTCGGCATGCTGATCTCCGCGCTGTCGAAGAACGAGTTCGACAACATGAGCCGCGACGACCGGCTGTCCTTCGACCCGACGTTCATCAGCTTCGCCGGGATGAGCCTCGGACAGCTCGCGATGATCGTGTTCGGCGTGCTGGTGGTGTCGAACGAGTACAGCACCGGCATGATCCGCACCTCGCTGGCCGCCGTTCCGCAGCGCGGCACGTTCCTGTTCAGCAAGATCACGGTGGCCGCCGGGCTCTGTCTCGCCGTCGGACTCGTCACCAGCTTCGTCACGTTCTTCCTGGGACAGGCGATGCTCGGCACCCACAAGGCGTCGATCGGCGACAGCGGAGTGCTGCGCGCGGTCATCGGCGGTGGCTTGTACATGACCCTGATCGCGGTGTTCTCGATGGGCGTGGCCACCATGCTGCGTTCGCCGATGCTGTCGCTCGGCATCCTGATGCCGTTCTTCTTCCTGATCTCCAACATCCTCGGGAACGTCCCCGCGACGAAGAAGATCGGCCGGTATCTTCCCGACCAGGCCGGCAGCAAGATCATGCAGGTGGTCACGCCGATCGACGACGACACCCCGTACGGACCGTGGGGCGGGCTGGCCATCATGGCGCTGTGGGTGGTCGCCGCGCTCGCCGGCGGATACCTCCTGCTGAAGAAACGCGACGCGTAACGCTTTCGCCTTTGCTTTCTTTTGAGCGGAACCGTCAGCGCCCGGATATCCTCCTAACCCTTACGGGGGCGTGTGCCCTGCTGTCCTGAACCTTTCGATGGGTGCGGAGCATGATCGAGGCTGTCGGCCTGACCAAGCGGTACGGCGACAAGACCGCTGTGTACAACCTTTCCTTCCAGGTGCGGCCCGGCGCCGTCACCGGCTTCCTCGGACCCAACGGCTCGGGCAAGTCGACGACCATGCGGATGATCCTGGGCCTGGACAACCCCACCGCGGGATCGGTGACGATCGGCGGCTACCCGTACCGCCGGCTGCCGAACGCGGCCCGCCAGGTGGGCGCCCTGCTCGACGCCAAGGCCGTGCACGGCGGCCGGCACGCCCGCAACCACCTGATGTGCCTGGCCCAGCTGTCCGGCATCCCGGCCCGGCGGGTCGACGAGGTGCTCGGCGTGGTCGGCCTCCAGGACGTGGCCCGCAAGCGCTCCAAGGGCTTCTCGCTCGGCATGGGCCAGCGGCTCGGCATCGCGGCCGCGCTGCTCGGCGACCCCCAGGTGCTGCTGTTCGACGAGCCGGTCAACGGCCTCGACCCCGAGGGCATCCTCTGGGTGCGCAACCTGATGAAGTCGCTGGCGGCGGAGGGCCGTACCGTCTTCGTCTCCTCGCACCTCATGAGCGAGATGGCGCTGACCGCCGACCATCTGATCGTCATCGGACGCGGCCAGTTGCTCTCCGACATGAGCGTGAAGGACTTCATCTCGGCCAACTCCGCCGACTTCGCGCGCGTACGCATCCCGGACACCGAGCCGCAGCTGCGCGAGAAGCTGGCCTCGGCGCTCACCGAGGCGGGCGGCGCCGTGCTGCCCGAGCAGGACGGCGCCCTGCGCGTGACGGGACTCGCCCTCCCCCGCATCAGCGACATCGCCCACGACGCCGACGTCCGCCTGTGGGAGCTGTCGCCGCACCAGGCCTCGCTGGAGGAGGCGTACATGCGGATGACGCAGGGCGCCGTGGACTACCGGTCCACCATCGACCAGAAGGCCGGGCTCCAGCAGCAGCTGCCGCCGGGCGCGCAGCCGCCGATGCCGGTGCCGGGCCAGGGCCAGCCCGGCTGGTACGCCCCGCCGCACCCGCAGCAGCAGGGCTACGCGCCGCCGCAGCCCGCCCAGACACCTCCGGCTGCCTCCTACGGGGCCTACGGCGCGCCGGGCGCGCCCGCGGTGGCCCCGGGCCCGAACGTCGCCAACCCGTACGCCCAGGGCCCCGCGCACGCCCCCGCGCAGCCCCCGGCCGCGTCGGCCGCTCCGGCCCAGCCCGCCGCCCCGATCACGCCCGCGGCGCCCGCAGCGCCCGCAGCGCCCGCGAGTCAGGCACCGGCCGCTCCGGCACCGGCGACCACGGCCGCGCCCGCCCCCTCGCTGGACAAGGCGTCGGCCGTGTCCGCGCCCACCCCCGCACCCGACGCCACGACCAAGTCCGAGGACGCCCGATGAGCACCCCGCAGCATCCGTCGCCGCAGGCCGCGCCCGCCTGGCAGGGGGCGCCCGGTCCCTCGTACGCCGCTCCCGTGCCCGTGCCGGGCTACACCTCGCCGATCCCGATCGTGCGCACCCACCTCGGGCACGCCGTCGCCTCGGAGTGGACGAAGATCCGGTCGGTGCGCTCCACGATGTGGACGCTGGGCGTGTTCGTGCTGCTCGTCGTCGGCATCGGACTGCTGGCCGGGGCGATCGTCTCCGCGAACGCCTCCGAGGCCGACCTCGCCGGCGAGACGGCACTGTCGTTCGGCTTCTTCGGGGTGCTGCTCGGCAGCATGTGCATCATCACGCTCGGCGTGCTGACCACGGCCTCGGAGTACGGCACCGGCATGATCCGCACGACCATGGTGGCCTGCCCGTCCCGCAGCCGGGTCCTCGTGGCGAAGGCGATCGTGTTCTTCGCCGTCGCGTTCGTCGTGACGCTCGCGTCCTCGGGCTTCGTCGCCATGGTGCACGTGGGCATGCTGGGCGACGCCCGGCAGCCGACCGGCGAGGAATGGCTCAAGGCCACCTTCGGCGTCTCCTTCTACATCGCGCTGCTCGGGCTGCTCTCGCTGGCCGTCGGCTCGATCATCCGGCACTCGGCGGGCGCCATCACCATCATGATCGGCGTCCTGCTGGCCCCGCTGGTCATCGCGATCTTCATGTTCTCGTCCTCGCTGGCGGACCTTCAGCAGGCCCTGTTCGAGTACTCGATCCCGAACCAGCTGAGCATCTTCTACTCGTCCTCGCTCAGCGACAGCGGTCCGAGCGGCTGGGACCCGCTGTGGATCGCGCTGGGCCTGACGACCGCCGTCCTCGGCGCCGCCTTCGCCCTGCTGGAGAAGCGGGACGTCTAGAACAACCAGAGCTACCAGGCCTGTCCGGCCCTAGAACTTCGGCGTGTTTCGGGACCGCCGCACCCCCGGGGTGCGGCGGTCCCGTGCGTTCCAGCACGCCTTGTGCCAGTGCCGGCGGTCGTCGACGCCCGCGTGCTCGGGCCAGGCGACGACGTGCGGGACGCCGTCGGGGATCAGCTGGTCGCAGCCGGGGCACCGGTACGCCTTGCCCTGCGCGCTCGCCCCGGCCACATGCCGTACGCTCCACTGCTCGCCGTGCCAGCTCTCCGCCGACTGCCAGCCGCCGTAACGGCTCGTGCGGTCGTCCTCGGCACTCTGGCCGGACGAGCCCTCACCCTTGGGTCGGTTGCGACGCGGGGACACAGGACACCTCACGGGGCTATACAGGAAGCAGGGTTGGTATCCAGCCTACGCGGCGTGAACGCGGGCACCCGTAGGGCAGCGACCCCCATAAGTCCCCCTCCCGACCGTCGCATTCTGCAGACAATCCGCAAATCTCTTCGCCAGGCCGTGTCCTCGGCACGTGTCAGACGGTTATGCCGGGTGGGGGAGCTCCGTGTCGGAGCCAAGGAAGCAGGAAAGTCCATGCGCGTTGGAAGTTTCGTGTTGGGAGCCCAGTTTCCCGGCCAGGGTCAGGGCGAGGCACTGCACCGTGCGGTCCGCTCGGCCGAGGTGGCCGAGGAGGCGGGTCTCGACTCGGTCTGGCTGGCCGAGCACCACTTCGTGCCGTACGGCACATGCCCGTCGGCAGTGACGCTCGCCGCTCTGCTGCTGGGCCGCACCCGCCGTATCCGGGTCGGCACGGCGGTCAGCGTGCTGCCCACCGTCCATCCCGTCGCCCTCGGCGAACAGGCCGCACTGCTGCACCTGACGAGCGGCGGCCGCTTCTCGCTGGGCGTGGGGCGCGGCGGACCGTGGGTCGACCTGGAGGTGTTCGGCTCAGGTCTGGAGGCGTACGAGCAGGGGTTCCCGGAATCACTCGATCTGCTGGTGCGCTGGCTGCGCGAGCCCTCCGTGGGGTCCGACGGCGAGCGTTTCCGGTTCCGTGAAGTCGCCGTCGTGCCAAGGCCGTCGGAGGCGCTGACGGACGTCGGCGGGCCGGAGGTCGTCGTGGCCTGCACCTCGCCGGGGAGCGTGCGGCTGGCCGCCGAGCGCGGGCTGCCGATGCTCCTCGGCATGCACGTGGGGGACGAGGAGAAGGCCGAGATGGTCGCCCTGTGGCGCCAGTACGCGCGCGCGGCCGGGCGGTCCGGGGACGAGATCCGGAGTGTGGCGCATGTCTCGGCAGGCGTCTGCCAGATCGCGGACCGGCGTACGGACGCGGTGGAGACGCTGGTGAAGGCGATGCCGGGCTGGCTGCGGCAGGGGCTCGACGCGCATGTCACGGTCGACGGCCGGGCCCGCGGTATGCGGGACCCGGTGGCGTACACCGAACTGCTCTGCGGGCTGCATCCGGTGGGCACCCCGCGACTGTGCGTCGACCGCCTCGCGGCGACCAGCGAACGGACCGGCATCTCGCGTTTCGCCCTGCTCGTCGAGGGCTCCGGCGACCTGGCGGCCACGGAGGAGAACGTACGGCGGCTGGGCGCTGAGGTGCTCCCCCACCTCGGGTGAGCGGCCCAGCCGACCGCGAAGCTTGCCGCTCCCGTACTGATGGCACCTCCCGCGTCAGGAGCGGCAAGCAACAGGTTCACACGGGTACCTCAGCAGTCCCGGAATTCCGGGGACTGGTTCAGTACCTGACTGCGGAGCGAGGTGAACCGGGTGAGCTTCTCGTCGACAGCCGAGTCCAACGGGAACACCGCCACCCGGTGGCAGTTCTGGAAGGCCAGCCGCACACCGAAGTGCCGCTGCAGCGCGCCGCGTATCGCGTCACTCGCGAGCGCACGCAGCAACTGGCCGCGCGCCTGCTCGTCCGGCGGGGGCGTCTGGTTGTCGGCGAAGTCTCCGCCGTCCACCTTCAGCTGGGCCACCAGGGAGCTGACCATCTCCCATGCATAGGGCAGGGAGGTCCGGACGCAGTCGACGAATTCTGCTTCGTCGACCTCGCCTCGCTCGGCCTGTTCGAGTAGCGCCGGTGAGACGTCGAGCGACATGGGTACTCCTCTCGCACCCCCGGAACAACAGGGGTTGCCGGACAGGGAAAGGGAGTCCGCATGCCGAAACACCGCACACGCTGAGTACACGCATCGCGACCTCCCGTTCACTACGGTAGGCAACGGACCGTGACCGCACCAGGAGAATGGGCACATAGGGAACCCCTATGTGGCACACAATCGGCCACTGTCGAACGATCTTTTTCCAGGGCGAATCGCGTACGCGCGTGCGGGTCGGATAGCGTTGCGCCCCATGCGTCTCGTCATCGCCCGGTGCTCCGTCGACTACGCCGGCCGGCTCACCGCCCACCTCCCCTCCGCCCCCCGTCTCATTCTGGTGAAGGCGGACGGCAGCGTCTCGATCCATGCGGACGACCGGGCCTACAAGCCCCTGAACTGGATGTCGCCGCCCTGCACGCTGAAGGAGGGCACGGGCGACGAAGAAGGCGTCTGGACCGTCGTCAACAAAGGCGGCGAGAAGCTCATCATCACGATGGAGGAGATCCTCCACGACTCGTCGCACGAACTGGGCGTCGATCCGGGCCTGATCAAGGACGGCGTGGAAGCGCACCTCCAAGAGCTGCTCGCGGACCGCATCGAGACCCTCGGCGAGGGCTACACCCTCATCCGCCGCGAGTACATGACCGCCATCGGCCCGGTGGACATCCTGTGCCGGGACGCGGAGGGTCAGACCGTCGCGGTGGAGATCAAGCGGCGCGGCGAGATCGACGGGGTCGAGCAACTCACCCGCTATCTGGAGCTGTTGAACCGCGACCCGCATCTCGCGCCGGTCCGCGGGGTGTTCGCGGCCCAGGAGATCAAGCCGCAGGCCCGCGTGCTCGCCACGGACCGCGGCATCGGCTGCCAGGTCCTGGACTACAACGCGATGCGCGGCATCGAGGACGACAAGCTGCGGCTGTTCTGACCCCTGCACCCACCGAGGGCCGGGCTCCCCTGACGGGAACCCGGCCCTCGGCGCTGCCCGGAGGCGCTCAGATCACCTGATCCGGCGAGGCACTGCTCTCGGCGGAGCTGATCGAGCCGGCGGGCGACGACGACATCGAGCTGCTGGCCGAGTTCGAGATGGGCGGGCTGGTGCCGACCGACGGGGACGGGCTGGTCGTGGCAGATCCGGACGGCGAAGGCGACGTCGATCCTGTTCCGCTGCTGGACGAGGACGGCGACGGCGACGGCGACCCGGAACTCGAGCCCGACGACGACGGCTTGGGCGAGCCGGAAGACCCGCCGTTGCCCGAGCTGTGCGAGCTGCTCGCCCCCGACGACGGCTCCGTCTCCTCCGTGGGCGTCGGATCGTCCGACGTCCCCATCGTGCCGTCCGGGCCCGGGTCCGTCGGTCTGCTGGTGGCCGTGCCCGTGTCGCCGGAGGAGCCGGTGTCGTCGCCCGGGGTGTCGGAGTCCAGGCCGCCGTCGTCCGGGCCGGTGCTGGCGGACGGGTTGACGCTGACCTGGTTGGAGGGGTCGTTGGCGTCGTTGTTGGACGTCGCGCCGAGCCCCACCACCGTGCCGAGGACGGCGACGAGCAGGGCGCCCGCGCCGGCCGCGACGAGGTTGCGCTTGGCCAGGTGCTTCAGGCCGCCCCGGCTGTGCCTGGCGGGCGTCGACGGGGGCGCGGAGCGGTGGACGACGGTCTCGGCGTCCGGCGGGTAGGTCGGAAGGGCCGCCTGGATGCCGCGGGGCGGGGACGCCGACTCCTCGTGGCGGGCGTCGGGCACCTCCTCGCCGGCGGTCGCCGCGGCCGGGCCGGGCACGTCGCCGGAGCGGTCGGAGACCAGGGCGAGGGCGCGGCGGCCGGCGACGGTGCCGCGCTTGTCGGCGATGGTGGAGCGCAGGGCGAGGGAGGCCTCGAGCTCCGAGCGGGCCCGGTCGAGTTCGCCGACGCACAGGGCGAGAACGCCGAGCTCGTGGTGGAAGTAGGCGCGGTCGGCGGACTCCCCGGCGAGCCGGGCGGCTTCGGCGCCCTCGTGCAGGCTGCTCTCCCAGGCGCTCCAGTGCAGGCCGGCGGCGAAGGCGGGCGCGGCGGTGCGGGCCAGCTGAACGGGGGTGGACTCCTCGCCCTCGTCGGGCCGGGTGGTGGTGGGGACGACCGCGATGAGGGCGGCGAGCACGGCGTCGGCCTCCGCGCACACCCGCTCGGGGGTGACCGAGGGGTGTCCGGCCCACCAGGTGTAGTGCTGGGCGGCGGCGTGGGCGCGGGCCGCGCGGTCGTCGGCGTATCCGGCGGCCTCCAGCTGGGTCTGGACGCCCGCGGCGAGCCGGTAGCGGGTGCCGACCGGGGAGACGAGTCCGCAGGCGGTCAGTTCGCCGAGGGCCGCGTCGGCGTGGGTGTCGCCGACCAGGGCGGGCAGGTGGGCCTGGTGCGGGACCTCGCCGCCGAGGGCGACGGCGAAGCGCAGGGCGGCGCGGGCGCAGGCGCTGAGCCGGGCGGCGAGCAGCGGGGCGGGCGCGGCGGCCTCGCCGAGCGAGGGCAGGGGTATCTCCTCGGCCTCGCCGGCCCCGGCGACGAGGTCGGCGTCGGCGGGCGCGACGAAGGGCCGGGCGTCCTCGAAGACGCCGAACGCGTCGACGGCGTCCGCGCCGGCCCGCAGCCGGTCGCGCTGCGAGAGCAGGGCGCCGGCCTGGACGAACCGGAGCGGCAGGCCCTCGGACTCGAACCAGAGGTCGCCGGCCCAGTTGGCCTCCTCCTCGGTGAGGACGCGGCCGACGGCGTGCTCGATGACCTCGACGCCGCCCGCCCGGTCGAGGCCGGTGAGGACGACCTCCTCGACGGCGGAGTCCGCGGTGGGCAGCGGGGTGTCCGGGGTCGCGCCGAGCAGGAAGGCGCACTCGGGCGTCGCGTCCAGCAGTTCGTCCAGGGCGGCGCCGCCGAGGTCGAGGTCGTCGATGACGACGACCGCGCCGATCTCGCGGACGAGGGCGCGCAGGTCGTCTTCGTCCGGGCGGTGGAGGGGGGCGTCGAAGACGGCGTGGAAGAGCTCGTGCAGCAGGTCGGCGGCGGTGCGGCCGAGGCCGCTGAGGCGGACCACGCCCTCGGGGGCGAGGTCCTCGCAGTCCTCGGCGACCAGGTCGAGGAGGCTGGTGCGGCCGGAGCCGGGGGCCCCGGTGAGCCGGACGGAGCGGCCGCGGGCGAGCAGCCGGACCAGCTGTTCGCGTTCGTCCTGACGGCCCTGGAGGGGCTGTGCGGGCCGGGCGGATCCGGCGGGGGCGGGCGGCCGGGCGGCGCGCTCGGCCTCGGCCCGCTGCTCGGCGGTGCGCTTGGCGGGCCGCTCGGCCCGCTGGGTGGGCGGGCAGAGTTCTATCTCGCTGCCGTCGACCGGGTTGACCGTGAGCAGGTGTTCGCCGGCGACGAGCCGCACCGTGCGGGCCTGGGCCGGCGCGTGCTGGCCGAAGTCGGGTGTCAGGGGGTCCCTGGACGGGCGCGGACGCGGCGTACCGCCGTCGTCGTCACGGTCGTACTCCTCGGGCCCCTGGGTGTTCGGGTCCATGGCTCAAGCCCCCCAAAAGCGTCGTGTGGCGGTGCCCCTCCCGGCCTTGCTGCACACTGCGCTGTCGCGTCTGGTCCGGTGCCCGCTCGAGGGCTGAGGGCGGCGGGCAGACGAACCGTAAACCTTCGCACAGTATCTACGACAGCCCGGGGTGCCGCGCCGCCCGAAGCGTCACAGTCTCGTGAGGATTGCACCCGTCGCACGTTTTCCGCCGCAGGCCACACCCTGTCCACGGTCACACCCGGGGCAGGGACTCCACTCCGATGCCGCCCTCGATCGCGAGGATCCGGTGCAGCCGGGTGGCCACCAGCAGGCGTTGCATCTGCGGAGGCACGCCGCGCAGCACCAGCCGTCGGCCGCAGCGGCCGGCCCGCCGGTGGACGCCCATGATGACGCCGAGACCGGTGGCGTCCCATGAGTCCAGTTCGGACAGGTCGAGCACCAGGTCGCCGACTCCGTCGTCGACGGCCGTGTGGAGGGCCGTACGGGCGTCCGCCGCGCTGCGGACGTCGAGACGGCCCCCGACGACCAGCTCGACGTGGTCGCCCCTGATGTACATAGCGCTCCCCTAAGCGTGCGTCTCGTGCTCCGCGGTGTGGTTGTCCGGTGTTGCATCCTCTGACTGCACGAAGCGGTCATAGGTTGCCGTCTGTGAGCGAACCGATACCGAATTCACCCGCAGGAGTGAGGCCCGTGCGGCCTGTGCGGTTTCGATGCCTGTAGAAGCCCTGCCCGCTCACGCGTCCGATGTCACCGGCGTCAACCATCCGGCGCAGCCGCTCCGGTCGCCCGACCGGCTGTCTGTCCGTCCGTCTGCCCGTCCGTCTGTCCGTGCGCCTGTCCGTGTGCCTCTCGGCGGGAGATTAGCGGTCGGGAGGCGCTGTGTGACCGGTTAGTAACGCGTTTCACGTCTCAGGGGGTGAGACGCCGGTCACGTCGTCAATTCCTGTCCGATTCAGGCCTGTTCCCACCGATTGGTGGGGCCGCTCGGACGGTCTAGATTGGCCGCATGGTCAATCTGACGCGTATCTACACCAGGACCGGCGACCAGGGCACCACCGCTCTCGGCGACATGAGCAGGGTCGCCAAGACCGATCTCAGGATCGCCGCCTACGCCGACGCCAACGAGGCGAACGCGGTCATCGGCACGGCGCTCGCGCTGGGCGGGCTCGACGAGGAGCTCGTCAAGGTCCTCATCCGCGTCCAGAACGACCTGTTCGACGTGGGCGCGGACCTGTCGACGCCGGTGGTGGAGAACCCGGAGTTCCCGCCCCTGAGGGTGGAACAGTTCTATGTCGACCGGTTGGAGGCGGACTGCGACCACTTCAACGAGCAGTTGGAGAAGCTGCGGTCCTTCATCCTGCCCGGCGGCACCCCGGGTGCGGCCCTGCTCCACCAGGCCTGCACCGTCGTCCGCCGGGCCGAGCGCTCCACCTGGGCCGCGCTGGAGGCGCACGGCGAGCGGATGAACCCGCTCACCGCGACGTATCTCAACCGCCTCTCGGACCTGCTCTTCATCCTGGCCCGCACAGCCAACAAGGCAGCCGGCGACGTCCTCTGGGTACCGGGCGGCGAACGTTAGGGCATCTTGGCCTGTTCCCGTTCCGCCTCCGGGTCCGGGTCGGCCGCAGGGCGCTCCTTCGGGAAGAGGGTGTAGCTGCCGGCGATGACGACGTTGATGCCGATCACCCACAGCATCCGCTGCTGCCAGGCCCGCAGCGAGCCGATGTCGCCGTCGCCGCCGACGTACCAGACGGCCGCCTGGAGCAGGGCCATGGCGACCAGCGCGGCGACGACCCAGCGGCCCGCGACCTTCCACTCGTGGACGGCGCGGGCCGTGCCGTACTTCGGCGGCCGCACCGGCGGCGGGCCGCCGGCGAAGCGGTGGGCGACCCGGGCGTCGGCCCACTTGACGGTGGAGTGGCCGAGGCCCACGGTGAAGCCGATGTAGACGGCGGCCAGGCCGTGCCGCCAGTCCGGCTCGG
The DNA here is from genome assembly GCF_040635845.1 of Streptomyces sp. NPDC006872. NCBI lineage: Bacteria > Bacillati > Actinomycetota > Actinomycetes > Kitasatosporales > Streptomycetaceae > Streptomyces > Streptomyces sp. NPDC006872. The sequence continues at coordinate 1,121,824 of NZ_JBEYIL010000001.1, read as the reverse complement.
CGCCGTTCTTGAGGTCGATCGCGGTCACGGTGAACAGCACGACCTCCAGCAGCGGCTCGCACAGCAGCAGGGCCAGCCCCAGCCGCGGCATCCGGAACACGTACCGGAAGGCCAGTCCCGCGGCCAGCAGCACCCAGAAGGCCGCCTCGCAGGCGATGATCAGTGCGACGATCACGGTTCGCTCCTCTCGCTCACCCTCCCAGGCTCCCGTCGCGGGCCGACGGTTTCGTCGTCGTCGCTGACGAGGTCGCCGTACATCGAAAGATGCAGTTCGGGACCGTCCGTGGGGAGCAGGCGGCAGGGGCGCGGGGCGTGTTGGATGGAGGACATGGCTGTCCGAGAGCTGCGCCGCCTGCCCCGCCCGCACCGCTTCGACGTGTACATCGCCGTCGGCGGGCTGCTCGGCGGACTGCTGCTGGCGGCCGTCGGCCTGAGCACCCGGCCCGCCAAGGACCCGATCACGCTGTTCGACGGCCCCTGGCCGGCCCTCGTGCCGCTCGTCGTGCTGTCCGGCTGCGAGCTGCTGCGCCGGACGGCCCCGCGCGCGGCCCTGCTGACCGGCACGGTCGCGGTCGGCGCGGACGTGCTGACCCAGGGCAGCCTGGCCACCGTCCTGATGTTCACCGACGTGATGTACGCGGCCGTCCTGTACGGCCCGCTCGCCTCGGCCCGTCGCATCCAGTGGATCACCGGCCTGCTCACGGTGGCCGGGACGCTGGTGCCGTTCGCGGTGTGGCGCACGCCCGAGGCGCTGCTGATCGGCGTGGTCGTCGGCGTCGTCGCCTACGCGCCCGCCGCCACCGGCTGGATCGTGCGCAACCACCGCGACGCCGCCGAGGCCGCCCGGCTGCGCGCCGAACAGACGGCGCTGCTCGCCGAGATGGACCGCGCCCAGGCCGTGACGTCCGAACGGGCGCGGATGGCCCGGGAGCTGCACGACATGGTCGCCAACCATCTGTCCGCGATCGCCATCCACTCCACGGCCGCGCTGTCCATCGACGATCCCGCGACCTCCCGACAGGCGCTGAAGACCATCCGGGAGAACAGCGTCGAGGGGCTCGCGGAGATGCGGCGGCTGATCGGAATCCTGCGCGACGGCGGCGGGGACAAGGAGCCCGCCGCGATCCCGACCCTGGACGGCCTCGCCGCCCTGGTCGACGGGGCCCGCGCCAACGGTCTCGACGTGGGGCTGGAGGACGGGTCGGACGACGGGCCGGACGACGACCACGGCCCGGTGCCGACGCCCGTCGAGCTCGCCGCGTACCGGATCGTCCAGGAGTCGCTGACCAATGCCCTCAAGCACGCCTGCCCCGGCCGGGTGACGGTGCGCCTCGCCCGGCGCGACGGGGTGCTCGACGTACGGGTGAGCAGCCCGTACGGCCACCGGGACGGGCCGCGCGCACCCGGCTCCGGGGCCGGTCTGGTGGGGATGCGCGAGCGTGCGGCGCTGCTGGGCGGCACCTTCGCGGCCGGGCCCGACGGCGAGTCGTGGACCGTGCGCGCCGCGCTGCCGCTGACCGAACCCCCGTCCGAGGAGAGCTGACATGATCCGAGTGCTGGTTGCCGAGGACCAGTCCGCCGTCCGCGCCGGACTGGTGCTGATCCTGGGCAGTGCGCCCGACATCGAGGTGATCGGGGAGGCCGCGGACGGGGAGCAGGCGGTGGCGCTGGCCAGGGAGTCGAGGCCGGATCTGGTGCTGATGGACATTCAGATGCCGCGTCTCGACGGGGTGTCGGCGACCCGGATGATCGTCGAGGAGGGCCTTGCGGACGTTCTGGTGCTGACCACCTTCGACCTCGACGAGTATGTGTTCGGGGCGCTGCGGGCGGGTGCGGCCGGGTTCCTGCTGAAGAACACGGAGGCACGGGATCTGCTCACGGCGATCCGTACCGTGGCGGGCGGGGAGGGGCTGATCGCCCCGGCCGTGACGCGCCGTCTGATCGCCGAGTTCGCCGCCAAGCCGGTCCGGGCGCCGGCCGCGGATCCGGCCGTCCTCGACTCGCTCACCCGGCGCGAGCGCCAGGTGCTGGTCTGTCTCGGCGAGGGGCTGTCCAACGCGGGGATCGCCGAGCGGCTGGACATGGCGGAGGCGACGGTGAAGACGCATGTGAGTCGGTTGCTGGGAAAGCTGGAGCTGCGCAGCCGGGTTCAAGCGGCCGTATTGGCACAGGAGTTGGGGATCCAGAGGTGATCTGGAGGTTTAAAGGGCGGGACTGGTCCAGACCTCTTGACCGGTGGTCCAGACCTTTCTATTCTCGCGGCACTGTGGGCGTGAAGGCTCAGTCGCGCCCCCCGACTCCCCTAGGAGGCGCAGGATGCGCTTCAGACACCGAGTCGCGGCAGGGTTCGCCTCCCTGTTGCTCCCGCTGGCCGGCGCGGTAGGCCTCGCAAGCCCCGCCGAGGCCGCCACGACCGCCACCGCCACCTACACCAAGGCCTCGGACTGGGGCACCGGCTTCGAGGGCAGGTGGACGGTGAAGAACACCGGCACCACCGCCATCAGCTCCTGGACGATCGAGTGGGACTTCCCCTCCGGCACGTCCGTCACCTCCGCCTGGGACGCCGACGTCACCTCCTCCGGCACCCACTGGACCGCCAAGAACAAGTCGTACAACGGCTCGATAGCCGCCGGCGCCTCGGTCTCCTTCGGCTTCAACGGCGCGGGCTCCGGCTCCCCGTCCAACTGTCGGCTCAACGGCGACAGTTGCGACGGCACGACGGTCCCCGGCGACGCCTCCCCCTCCGCCCCGGGCACCCCCACCGCCTCGGCGATCACCGACACCTCGGTGAAGCTGACCTGGTCCGCCGCCACCGACGACAAGGGCGTCAAGAACTACGACGTCCTGCGCGGCGGCGCCAAGGTCGCCACGGTGACGACGACCTCGTACACCGACACCGGTCTCACCGCCGGCACCGACTACTCCTACACCGTCCAGGCCCGGGACACCGTCGACCAGACCGGACCGGTCAGCGGAGCGGTCGCCGTGCACACCACCGGCGGCGGCACCAATCCCCCGACCACCGGTGCCAAGGTCAAGCTCGGCTACTTCACCGAGTGGGGCATCTACGGCCGCAACTACCAGGTCAAGAACCTGGTGACGTCCGGCTCGGCCGCGAAGATCACACACATCAACTACGCCTTCGGCAACGTCACGGGCGGTCAGTGCGCGATCGGCGACTCCTACGCCGACTACGACAAGGCGTTCACCGCCGACCAGTCGGTCAGCGGCGTCGCCGACACCTGGGACCAGCCACTGCGCGGCAACTTCAACCAGCTGCGTCAGCTGAAGGCCAAGTACCCGAACATCAAGGTGCTGTGGTCCTTCGGCGGCTGGACCTGGTCCGGCGGCTTCGCCCAGGCCGCCGCCAACCCGGCCGCGTTCGCGCAGTCCTGCTACAACCTGGTCGAGGACCCGCGCTGGGCCGACGTCTTCGACGGCATCGACATCGACTGGGAGTACCCGAACGCCTGCGGCCTGTCCTGCGACACGTCCGGGGCGGCGGCCTACAAGAACCTGATGCAGGCCCTGCGCGCCAAGTTCGGCACGGGCAACCTGGTCACCGCGGCCACCACCGCCGACGGCTCCGCCGGCGGCAAGATCGACGCGGCCGACTACGCGGGCGCCGCGGCCTATGTGGACTGGTACAACGTGATGACGTACGACTTCTTCGGCGCCTGGGCGGCGCAGGGCCCGACGGCCCCGCACTCCCCGCTCACCTCGTACAGCGGCATCCCGACGGCCGGGTTCACCACGGCCGACGCGATGGCCAAGTTCAAGGCGAAGGGCGTCCCCGCGAGCAAGCTGCTCATCGGCATCGGCTTCTACGGCCGCGGCTGGACCGGCGTCACCCAGGACGCCCCGGGCGGCACGGCCACGGGCGCGGCGGCGGGTACGTACGAGCAGGGCATCGAGGACTACAAGGTCCTCAAGACGTCCTGCCCGGCCACCGGAACCATCGCGGGCACGGCGTACGCGAAGTGCGGCAGCAACTGGTGGTCCTACGACACCCCGGCCACCATCGCCGGCAAGATGACCTGGGCCAAGAACCAAGGCCTGGGCGGCGCGTTCTTCTGGGAGTTCAGCGGTGACACCAGCAACGGCGAGCTGGTGAGCGCCATCAACAGCGGACTGTCGTAAGACAGTTCGGCGAATTAAGCGACGTTGACGCGCTGACCGGGCGGGGCTGCCTCCAGCCACGCGAGGAAACCGGTCAGCGCGTCTTCGCTCATCGCGAGTTCGAGGCGCGTGCCCTGGTGCACACAGACGAGGATCACCGCGTCGGACAGCAGGGCCAGCTCCTCCTCGCCCTCGGGGAGGCGGCGGCCCGCCACCTCGATCGAGCCGCGCTCCAGGACGCGGCGCGGGCGGTAGGCGTAGGAGAAGACGCGGTACCACTCGATGCGGTCGCCGTTGTAGCGGGCGACGCCGTAGCTCCAGCCTTTTCCGCTGGTGTCCGGTTTCTCGGGCACGTCCCAGCGCAGGGAACAGTCGAAGGTGCCCCCGGAGCGCTGGATGAGTCTGCGGCGCAGGCCGAAGACGAACAGCCCCAGCGCCACCAGGGCCACGACGATTCCGCACACAGTCAGAGCGAGGACCATCGACACCGACCTCCTCGTCTCCTAGGTACCGAAAATAGGTAACGGAACGGAAAAAACATCCATATCTGCCTCAGCCGCGACCGGCTCCGGATTGCTCCGGAGCCGACCGCGGCTGAGTGACGTCATGCAGGCTCGCGCGGGTTAGCGCGTCGCCGCCGCACGCAGTCGAACATCCGCGCGACGCTCGGCGGCGGCGTCGCCCTCCGCCTTCGCGCGCTCGAGCTCCCGCTCCACGCGCTGGACATCGATCTCGTCCGACAGCTCGGCGATCTCGGCCAGCAGCGACAGCTTGTTGTCCGCGAACGAGATGAAACCGCCGTGCACCGCGGCGACGACCGTTCCACCATCACTCGTACGGATGGTCACCGGGCCCGACTCCAGCACACCGAGCAGCGGCTGGTGACCGGGCATGACGCCGATGTCGCCGGACGTGGTGCGCGCGACGACCAGGGTGGCCTCGCCGGACCAGACCTCTCGGTCGGCCGCGACCAGCGCGACGTGCAGCTCAGCAGCCAAGGTGGCTCCTCGGGTCACCACCCGGCGGGTTCTGCCGGGTGTTGGTTACAAGTCTAATGGGCGTGAAAGAGGGGGCGGGACGCACCCGCCCCCTCAGACGTGAGCCGAAGGGCTCACTTCGAACTCAGGGAGTTCAGGAGACGCCCAGCTCCTTGGCGTTGGCCTTGAGGTCCTCGATGCCACCGCACAGGAAGAACGCCTGCTCCGGGAAGTGGTCGTACTCGCCGTCGATGATCGCGTTGAAGGCCACGATCGACTCGTCCAGCGGGACGTCCGACCCGTCGACGCCGGTGAACTGCTTGGCGACGTGGGTGTTCTGGGACAGGAAGCGCTCCACGCGACGGGCGCGGTGGACGGTGAGCTTGTCCTCCTCGCCCAGCTCGTCGATACCGAGGATCGCGATGATGTCCTGGAGGTCCTTGTACTTCTGCAGCACCGTCTTGACGCGCATGGCGGTGTTGTAGTGGTCCGCCGCGATGTAGCGGGGGTCCAGGATCCGGGACGTGGAGTCCAGCGGGTCCACGGCCGGGTAGATGCCCTTCTCGGAGATCGGACGGGACAGAACCGTCGTCGCGTCGAGGTGGGCGAAGGTGGTGGCCGGGGCCGGGTCGGTCAGGTCGTCCGCGGGGACGTAGATCGCCTGCATCGAGGTGATCGAGTGACCACGGGTCGAGGTGATGCGCTCCTGGAGGAGACCCATCTCGTCGGCCAGGTTCGGCTGGTATCCCACCGCGGAGGGCATCCGGCCGAGCAGGGTCGAGACCTCGGAACCGGCCTGGGTGAAGCGGAAGATGTTGTCGATGAAGAACAGCACGTCCTGCTTCTGCACATCGCGGAAGTACTCCGCCATGGTCAGACCGGCCAGGGCCACGCGCAGACGGGTGCCCGGGGGCTCGTCCATCTGACCGAAGACCAGGGCGGTCTTGTCGATGACGCCCGAGTCGGCCATCTCCTCGATGAGGTCGTTGCCCTCACGGGTGCGCTCGCCGACACCGGCGAACACGGAGACACCGTCGTGGTTGTTGGCGACGCGGTAGATCATCTCCTGGATGAGCACCGTCTTGCCGACGCCGGCACCGCCGAACAGACCGATCTTTCCACCCTTGACGTACGGGGTGAGAAGGTCGATGACCTTGACGCCGGTCTCGAACATCTCGGTCTTCGACTCGAGCTCGTCGAAGCGCGGGGCCTTGCGGTGGATGGACCAGCGCTCGCCCTCGTACTGCTCGTCGACGTTCAGCACCTCACCGAGGGTGTTGAACACCTTGCCCTTGGTGAAGTCGCCGACCGGGACGGTGATGCCCGTGCCGGTGTCGGTGACCACGGCCTGGCGGACCAGACCGTCGGTGGGCTGCATCGAGATCGTGCGGACCAGGCCGTCACCCAGGTGCTGGGCGACCTCCAGGGTCAGCGTCTTCTTCTCGCCGGCGAGGGCCGGGTCGGCCACCTCGACGTGAAGGGCGTTGTAGATCTCCGGCATGGCGTCGACGGGGAATTCCACGTCGACGACCGGGCCGATGACCCGGGCGACGCGGCCCGTGGCAACGGCCGTCTCAACTGTCGTCGTCATTACCTGTCACTCCCCGCGGTCGCGTCGGCCAGGGCTGCGGAGCCACCGACGATCTCGCTGATTTCCTGGGTGATTTCGGCCTGGCGGGCCGCGTTGGCAAGGCGGGAGAGCGTCTCGATGAGCTCTCCTGCGTTGTCGGTCGCCGACTTCATCGCGCGCCGCGTGGCGGCGTGCTTCGAGGCTGCCGACTGGAGGAGAGCGTTGTAGACGCGGCTCTCCACATACCGCGGCAGAAGGGCGTCGAGGACGTCCTCCGCCGAGGGCTCGAAGTCGTACAGCGGAAGGATCTCGCCCTTCGGCGCCGACTCCTTGGCAACCTCGTCGAGGCTGAGCGGCAGCAGACGGTCATCGAGCGCCGTCTGCGTCATCATCGAGACGAACTCGGTGAAGACGATGTGGAGTTCGTCCACGCCGCCCTCGGCCGTGTCCTTCTCGATCGCCTCGATCAGCGGACCCGCGACCTTCTTGGCGTCCGCGTACGTCGGCTCGTCGGTGAAGCCCGTCCACGACCCCGCGACCGTGCGCTCACGGAAGTGGTAGTGGGCCAGACCGCGCCGGCCGACGATGTACGTGTCGACCTGCTTGCCCTCGGCCTCGAGGCGCGCCGTCAGCTGCTCCGCGGCCTTGATGGCGTTGGAGTTGAAGGCGCCCGCGAGACCTCGGTCGCTCGTCAGGAGCAGCACCGCGGACCGCACGACCGTCTCGGCCTGCGTGGTCAGCGGGTGCTTCGTGTTCGAGCCGGTGCCGACCGCCGTGACCGCGCGGGTGAGCTCGGCCGCGTAGGGCGAGGAGGCCGCCACCTTGCGCTGCGCCTTGACGACACGCGAGGCGGCGATCATCTCCATCGCCTTGGTGATCTTCTTGGTCGCGGTGACGGATCGGATGCGACGCTTGTAGACCCGGAGCTGGGCTCCCATGAGTCAGGTCCCTTCCTTACGTCACTTGGCCGCGGCCGGGGCGTCCTCGCCGAGAAGCTTGCCGTCCGAGGTCTCGAACTGCTTCTTGAACTCGGCGATCGCGTCGGCAACAGCGATGAGGGTGTCGTCCGACATCTTCGCGCCCTCCTTGATGGAGGTCATGAGGCCCTGCTCCTTGCGGTGCAGGTGCTCCAGGAGCTCCTTCTCGAAGCGGCGGATGTCGGCGACCGGAACGTCGTCCATCTTGCCGGTGGTACCGGCCCACACGGAGACGACCTGGTCCTCGGTCGGCATCGGCTGGTACTGCGGCTGCTTGAGCAGCTCGACCAGTCGCTGACCACGCTCCAGCTGCGACTTCGACGCGGCGTCCAGGTCGGAACCGAAGGCGGCGAAGGCCTCCAGCTCACGGTACTGGGCGAGGTCGAGGCGGAGCCGGCCGGACACCTGGCGCATCGCCTTGTGCTGGGCGGAGCCGCCGACGCGGGAGACCGAGATACCGACGTTCAGGGCCGGACGCTGGCCGGCGTTGAACAGGTCGGACTCCAGGAAGCACTGGCCGTCGGTGATGGAGATGACGTTGGTCGGGATGAACGCCGAGACGTCGTTGGCCTTCGTCTCGACGATCGGCAGACCGGTCATCGAGCCGGCGCCCAGGTCGTCGGAGAGCTTCGCGCAGCGCTCCAGCAGACGGGAGTGCAGGTAGAAGACGTCGCCCGGGTAGGCCTCGCGGCCCGGCGGGCGGCGCAGCAGCAGCGACACGGCGCGGTAGGCGTCGGCCTGCTTCGACAGGTCGTCGAAGATGATGAGGACGTGCTTGCCCTCGTACATCCACTGCTGACCGATGGCCGAGCCGGTGTACGGCGCCAGGTACTTGAAGCCGGCCGGGTCGGACGCCGGGGCGGCGACGATGGTCGTGTACTCCAGCGCGCCGGCCTCTTCGAGGGCGCCACGCACGGAGGCGATGGTCGAGCCCTTCTGACCGATGGCGACGTAGACGCAGCGGACCTGCTTGTTCACGTCACCGGAGCGCCAGTTGTCACGCTGGTTGATGATCGTGTCGACGGCCAGGGCGGTCTTGCCGGTCTGGCGGTCACCGATGATCAGCTGACGCTGACCACGGCCGATCGGGGTCATCGCGTCGACGGCCTTGTAGCCGGTCTCCATCGGCTCGTGCACCGACTTACGGGCCATGACACCCGGAGCCTGCAGCTCCAGGGCACGGCGGCCGGACGTCTCGATCTCGCCGAGGCCGTCGATCGGGTTGCCGAGCGGGTCGACGACACGGCCGAGGTAGCCCTCGCCGACGGCCACGGACAGCACCTCGCCGGTGCGGGTGACCGGCTGGCCCTCCTCGATACCGCTGAACTCACCGAGGACGACGGCGCCGATCTCGCGCTCTTCCAGGTTGAGCGCGAGGCCGAGGGTGCCGTCCTCGAACTTCAGCAGTTCGTTGGCCATGGCCGAGGGGAGGCCCTCGACCTTCGCGATGCCGTCGCCGGCAAGGGTGACCGTACCGACCTCCTCGCGCGAGGCCGCGTCCGGCTTGTACGACTGGACAAAGTTCTCCAGCGCGTCCCGGATCTCCTCCGGCCGGATCGTGAGCTCCGCCATCTGGGTTCCCTGCTCTCCTTGTTGGGCCCGAAGTTTCACTTTGGGGGGATGGGGACTCCCCCCTGAAAGAGGTGAATCCTCTGCACGGCCCAACCAGGGCCGCCATCAGTTCGACTTGCGGTCTTGAGTTGCTGCTAGCTCGCCATGCGGCGGGCGGCGTCCTCGATGCGGTCCGCGAGGGAGCCGTTGATCACCTCGTCGCCGACCTGCACCCGGATCCCGCCGAGGACCGCGGGGTCCACGTCGAGGTTGAGGTGCATCGGGCGGCCGTAGAGCTTCGCGAGGGCGGCGCCGAGGCGCTGCTTCTGCGGGTCGCTCAGCGGTACCGCCGAGGTGACGACGGCGACCATGCGGTCCCGGCGCTCAGCGGCGAGCTTGGACAGGGCTTCGAGGCCCGCTTCCAGGCTACGTCCACGGGGCGCGGTCACGAGGCGCGTCACCAGTCGCTCGGTGGCCGCGTCGGCCCGGCCGCCGAGCAGGCTGTGCAGCAGCTCGCTCTTGGCCGAGGCGGTGGCCTTCCGATCGGTCAGTGCGGCGCGCAGCCCGGTGTTCGAGGAGACGATCCGTCCGAAACGGAACAGTTCGTCCTCGACGTTGTCGAGCGTGCCCGCCTTCTGCGCGGCGGTGAGGTCGGCGATGTTCGCCAGCTCCTCGAGCACGTCCACCAGGTCGCGGGACTGCGACCAGCGGGAACGCACCGTGCCGGCGACCAGGTCGGCCGCGCTGCCGCCGACCTGGGTGCCGAGGAGGCGCTGGACCAGCTCGGCCTTGGCGTCGCCGGCCTGCGACGGGTCGGTGAGGACCCGGCGCAGGGAGACCTCGCGGTGGAGCAGGGCGGTGACTGCCGCCAGCTCTCCGGCCAGCCGTGCCGCGTCCACGGACGTGGAGTCCGTCAGCGCGTCGAGACGCTCACGGGCTGCTGCGAATGCCTCGCGGCTCGCTCCGTGTGCGGTCATCGAGACGCCTCGGCCTTCTCCTCGAGCTCGTCGAGGAAGCGGTCGATGACGCGGCTCTGGCGGGCGTGGTCCTCAAGGGACTCGCCGACCAGCTTGCCGGCCAGTTCGGTGGCGAGCTTGCCGACGTCCTGGCGCAGCGCGGACGCTGCGGCCTTGCGGTCGGCCTCGATCTGGTTGTGCCCGGCGGCGACGATCTCCTCGCGCTGGCGCTGGCCTTCCGCGCGCATCTCGGTGATGAGCGTGGCGCCCTGCTCCTGCGCTTCCTGGCGCAGCCGCGCGGCCTCGTGACGGGCCTCGGCCAGCTGGGCCTTGTACTGCTCCAGAACGCTCTGCGCCTCGGTCCGAGCAATCTCGGCCTGTTCGATCCCGCCCTCGATGGCGTCGCGGCGCTCTTCCAGAACCTTGTTGATGTTCGGAAGGAGCTTCTTGCCCAGGACGAAGAACACGATCGCGAACGCGATCAGACCGATGACGAGCTCGGGGATCTCCGGGATCAGAGGATTCTGGGCCTCCTCCTCAGCCGCGATTTGCAGCAAGGGCGAGATCACATCAGTTCCTTCCGTGGAATTCTCTCGTCGGCGTTAAACCGGATCAGGACGTCGGGTAGACGAAGCCCATGACCAGGCCGATCAGGGCAAGCGCCTCACAGAGCACGAAGCCGAGGATCTGGTTCTGGCGGATCAGACCGGCGGCCTCGGGCTGGCGGGCGAGCGCCTGCGTGCCGTTACCGAAGATGATGCCAACGCCGACGCCGGGGCCGATGGCCGCGAGACCGTAGCCGATGGCAGCGAGGTTGCCCTTGATTTCGACCGCGGCGAGGGTGTCGAGAGCGGACATGCCGTAACTTCCTTCTCTTTACACAGGCCGGTGGGGGTTGGCCACCGGAAGTTCAGGGGATGTTGATCAGGTGATCGGTGGTGCTGGTGCTCAGTGGTGCTCGGCGAGCGCGCCCTGGATGTAGCTGCAGGACAGGAGGATGAAGACGTAGGCCTGGAGGGCCTGGATGAACAGCTCGAAGACCGTCATCACGAGGACCATCAGGAACGAGACCGCCGAGTAGGCGATGCCGATGCCGTTGAGCAGGTACCAGGTCCCGATGGTGAAGATCAGGATCAGGACGTGCCCGGCGAACATGTTGGCGAAGAGCCGGACGGCGTGCGTGAAGGGCCGGATGAACACGTTCGACAGGAACTCGAAGAACATGACCATCGGGAACACGGGGCCGAGCGACGGGTCGTAGCCCGTGATGTTCTTCCAGCCGCCGATGAAGCCGTGGCGCTTGAACGTGATGCTCATCCACACGATGTAGACGAGCGCGGCGAGACCCACCGGGAAGGCGATGACCGCCGTGGCCGGGAACTGGGCGACCGGGATGATCGACCAGAGGTTCATGATCCAGATGAAGAAGAACAGCGAGACCATCAGCGGGACGTACTTCTCGCCCTCCCGCTTGCCGATCGTCTCGTACACGACCCCGCGGCGCACGAAGTCGTAGCCGGCCTCGCCCACCATCTGCAGCTTGCCGGGGATCAGCTTCGGCTTGTTGAACGCGGCCCAGAAGAATCCACAGACGAGGACGGTGGAGACCAGCGACAGCAGCATCGGCTTGTTGAATTCGATGCCGCCCACGGTGAACAGCGGCTCGAACAAGAACGAGTGCAGGCCGGGGGTCGGGAAACCGCACCCGTCGAAAATATGACAGTCGGTCTCGAAGGCGAGCGTTTGGGCGTTACTCACCGCGAGCTCCTTCAGCGTGGCGCATGGGTACGGCAACCTCGATGTGTCGGCGCGGCCTGCGACCGCGGGACGGCACTGGACTGGACTTACGGATACGGGGGCGGCGGCGACTGGGCTCCGAGCCGTGAGGCGTCACAGGCACGGCTGCCGCCCGCGCCAGCTCTGCCGCAGTTGTGGCGAGACCATAGCAAAAGAGCGGAAGGCCCTTTACCCCGGCCCTACAGGTCACGACGTCGTCCGGGCTGGGTCCGGCTCGACGTAGAGGATCTTGGCCTTCATGTGCGAGCGCACCTGCGCGGCCATCCACACGAGGGTGGCCGCGAGCAGGGTGAAGGCGAAGGCTTTCGGATTGAAGGCCGAGGTCCCCTTGAAAACGATCAGCAGGATCATCAGGAACAGGATCTGCGTGGTGTAGAGCAACAGCCCCATCGACTGGAACAGGTGGGGAAGTTGGCGCGCGGTGCGCAGCAGCACCATCAGTCCGCCGCCCATGAACAGCAGGACGAGAACCGCGCCGAAGACGGCGCCGAGCGCTCCTTTGCCACCGGCAACGGCAGCACTCACCGCGACTCCCGCCGCACCCGCGAGCGCGGTGGGCAGAGCACAGTGCACGAGCGTTCGTACGTCGTTGGACTGCATGGCGGCAACTCCGCATTCAAGGGGGGCAGGGTGTCGTCATGGACGAGCGTAGTCCCGGCCCGAGGGGCGAGAGACCTCGCGCCACCTCGCTCCAATGAACCGTCGTGGTGCGGTCCTTCGGCTGTCTCCGGGGGTTCTCGTGAACCGTATCACAAACTATTTGATGAGGTCTTTACCTAGTGGGTGTGCGGGCTGTCACACATGAGAGTGACAGTGCGCGTCTGTGCGAGAACCCGGGGAGGTTGTCTGGTAATGAGAGGCTTTGCCCGCTCGCGGTTCTCCCACGACTTGGCAATGCTCTAGTCAGATTCTTACCTTGTCGGCACGAGTCGGCGGGAGCCGGCGGGGGTCGACAGGCGTCGGCAGCCGTATCAGTAGCTGTAGAAGCCCTGTCCCGACTTCCGGCCCAGCTGCCCGCCGTCGACCATGCGGGACAGCATCGGGGGCACCGCGTGGGTGGGCTCCTTGAACTCCTCGTACAGCGCCGTGGCGATCGCCGCGACCGTGTCCAGACCGATCAGGTCGGCCAGGGCCAGCGGGCCCATCGGGTGGGAGCAGCCCAGAGTCATCGCCTTGTCGATGGTCGGGGCGTCCGCGTAGCCGGCCTCGTACATGCGTATCGCGGCGACGAGGTAGGGGATCAGCAGGGCGTTGACCACGAAGCCGGCGCGGTCGCCGACGTGGACGGCCTGCTTGCCGAGTACCTCGGTGACGAACTCCGCGGCGGTCTGCCGGGTGCGTTCGCCGGTGAGCAGTGAGCTGACCACCTCTACGAGCGGAAGTACCGGGGCCGGGTTGAAGAAGTGCAGACCCAGGACGTGTTCCGGGCGCTGCGTCGCACGGGCCAGCCGGATGAGGGGCAGGGCGGAGGTGTTGGAGGCGATGATCGCGTCCGGGTCCTCGACGACCTGGTCCAGGGTCTGGAAGACGCCCAGTTTCGTGGGCTCGTGCTCGGGAACGGCCTCCAGCACGAGCTGGCGGTCGTGGAACGAACCGAGGTCGGTGACATAGGTGACGCGGGAGAGCGTCTCCTCCCGGCCCGCCTCGCTGATCTTGCCCTTGCGGACCGCGTTGCCCAGCGAGCGCTCCAGCCGGCCGCGCCCCCTGGCCAGGCCGGCCTCCGAGGAGGAGACGAGCAGCACGTCACGGCCGGCCCGGGCGCAGACCTCGGCCAGCCCCGCGCCCATCACGCCGCAGCCGACGACGCCGACGCGCTGGATCGCCTGCGCCGGCGATACCGGCGCGGATACGGGTGCGGTGGTGGGGGGCGCGATGGTCATGACATCCCTGCCTTTTTCTCGGGTTCGTTCCGGTCGCTTCAGGAGGTGAGGCTCTGGAGGGGGTTCAGACGGGTCTCGCCCAGCGCGGCGCGCAGGTCGGGGTCGGTGACGCCCTGGCCGGGGGCGGAGGCCAGGCAGAGGACGCCGACCTTGCCGAGGTGCTGGTTGGTCTGCACCGAGCGGGCCGCCTCTCCGATCTCCGCCAGCGGGTAGACCGCGGACAGCGTCGGCATGATCCGGCCCAGGGAGATCAGGCGGTTGCACTCCCACTGTTCCTGGAGGTTGGCGGCGTGGCTGCCGATGATCCGCTTCAACTTCATCCACAGATAGCGGTTGTCGTAGCCGTGCTGGTAGCCGGTGCTGGAGCCGCAGGTGACGACCGTGCCGCCGCGCCGGACCACGAAGACCGAGACGCCGAAGGTGGCCCGGCCGACGTGCTCGAAGACGACGTGCGGGTCCTCGCCGACCTCGCGGCGGATGATCGAGCCGAGCTTCTTGCCCACCTCGATGACCGCGCGTGGATCGTCCGCCGTACGGTCGTCCAGGCCGATCTCCCGGCGGTCGATGACGACGTCGCAGCCGAGCCGGCGCGCGGCCGCCGCCTTCTCGGGCGAGCTGACGACGCCGACCGGGATGCCGCCGCCGTTCTTGACGAGCTGCACCGCGTACGCGCCGAGTCCCCCGGCGGCGCCCCAGATCAGGACGACGTCGCCCTGCTTGAAGCGGGCCCCGCGCTCACCGACCAGCATCCGGTACGCGGTCCCCGCGCAGAGCGGGTTGCAGGCCGCCTCCTCCCAGGTGAGGTGGCCCGCCTTGGGGATCAGCTGGCTCGCCCGGACCACCGCGTAGTGGGCCAGACCGCCGAAGTTGGTCTCGAAGCCCCAGATGCGCTGCTCGGCGCCGAGCATCCCGTCGTGGTGGGTGGCCGGTTCCTGGTCGTCGGTCTGGACGCAGCTCATCACCACGTGGTCGCCGACGCGCCAGCGCCGCACGCCGGAACCCGCGCGGACGATTACGCCTGCGCCGTCGGAGCCGATCACGTGGTAGGGCAGATCGTGCCGTTCGGCCCAGCCGCCCTGTGCCGCGAACTGCTTCAGGAAGCGGAAGGTGGGGATCGGCTCGAACATCGCCGACCAGACGGTGTTGTAGTTGACGGCGCTGGCCATGACGGCGACCAGCACCTCGTCCGGCGCCAGTTCGGGCATCGGCACCTCGCCGACGCGCAGCGACTTGCGGACGTCCCGGTCGGCCACCCCGTCGAACATCCGGGCGTCCTCGGACTGGATGTAGGCGGCGGTGTACTCCCGGGGCAGTTCCGCCCGCTCCAACTCCTGCGGCGACGCACCCGCGCGTACCGCTTCGGACAGCAGGGTCATGGTCGGTTCACCTTTCCCGGGAGTCATGAACCCGAGCGTCGATTCTTCCCGGCGTTCAGACGCGGTAGCAGTGGACTTCGTCGGCGGGAATCCAGTCGCCTTCGGTATCGAACTTCACGAAAGCGCATTTCACATAGTGGTTCTCGTCGATGATCTCGTACCGCTCTTTGAGCAGGAAGGACTTGCCGAATCCGAAGCACTCGCCGATGAACGCCAGATATCCGTCCTGCCAGCCCTCGGCGGTGAGCAGCGTGCGGTTTCCCCAGTCGTCGTAGTAATAGCCGGAGAACGCCGATTCCGACTCGACCCACTGGAATACGAAACGCCCGGTGAGGTCGTGCTCGGGTACCAGTTGGGTCATCTCGTAGGCGTGGCCGGCGAAGGTCGACGCGGTGTTCCAGGCCGCCGTGCCCTTGGTGGGCGGATCGGCGGTGAAGTTCGTCCACTCCGTGCGGAAATCCCCGAGCAGAAAGTCGAGGTCACGCATCTTTTCCGAGGCGGTCGGCTTCGTGAATTGCGGCTCCGCCGATTCTTCGGCTTCCTGCTCGGCAACGCTCATCGCGGGATACACTCCAGTCCTCGTCACGGCACGGGAATTTCCCCAGATGCTAGACAGCAGGTCACCCCTACCGCCAACCCCTACCTCGCCATATGCGTTCACCCGCTGCTTTCTGGGGTGGCTGAGGGGACGTGGTTAGGGGGGTGAGGTTTGTAGCTTCGCCCTCGAAGGGCGCGGTTTGCCAATCTCTCAGGTGGGGTTCTCGGGTGACGAACGAAGCGCAGCTGGTTGATTACCTCAAGAAGTTGGCAGCCGATCTGCGGCAGGCCCATCGACGCATCAAGAAGCTCGAGGCCGGCGACACCGAGCCGATAGCGATCGTCGGGATGGCCTGCCGGCTGCCCGGCGGGGTCGGTTCGCCCGACGAGCTGTGGGATCTCGTCCTGCGGGGCGAGGACGCCGTCACCGGGATGCCGACGGACCGCGGCTGGGCGCTCGACGAGCTCTTCGACGCCGACCCCGACCGGCCGGGCACCGCCTACGCCTCCGAGGGCGGGTTCCTGCGCGGGGCCGCCGAGTTCGACGCGGAGTTCTTCGGGATCTCCCCGCGTGAGGCGCTGGCGATGGACCCGCAGCAGCGGCTGCTCCTGGAGACCGCCTGGGAGGCGCTGGAGAACACCGGGGTGGACCCGCGCTCCCTGGCCGGTTCCCGGACCGGCGTCTTCACCGGCCTGATGTACCACGACTACGCGTCCGGGCCCGGCGCTCTCCCCGACGAGGTCGAGGGCTATCTGAGCACCGGCATGGCCGGGAGCGTGGCGTCGGGCCGGATCTCCTACTTCCTCGGGCTGGAGGGCCCGGCCGTCACCCTCGACACCGCGTGCTCGTCGTCGCTGGTGGCGCTGCATCTCGCGGTGCAGGCGCTGCGCGACGGGGAGTGCGAGCTGGCGCTCGCGGGCGGCGCGACCGTGATGTCCACCCCCGCCACCTTCGTGGAGAACTCCCGGCAGCGCGGCCTCGCGCCCAACGGACGCTGCAAGTCGTTCGCGGCCGCCGCCGACGGGGTCGGCTGGGGCGAGGGCTCCGCGCTGCTCGTCGTCGAACGGCTCTCCGACGCCCGGCGGCTGGGCCACGAGGTGCTGGCGATCGTGCGGGGCAGCGCGGTCAACCAGGACGGCGCGTCCAACGGGCTCACCTCCCCCAACGGGCCCTCGCAGGAGCGGGTCATCCAGCAGGCCCTGGCCTCCGCCCGGCTGGGCTTCGCCGACGTCGACGCCGTGGAGGCGCACGGCACCGGCACCAGGCTGGGCGATCCGATCGAGGCGCAGGCGCTGCTGGCCACGTACGGCCGGGAGCGCCCGGACGGCAGCCCGCTGTGGCTGGGGTCGGTGAAGTCCAACCTCGGTCACACCCAGGCCGCGGCGGGCGCCGCCGGGATCATCAAGATGGTCATGGCGATGCGCCATGAGCAGCTGCCGCGGACGCTGCACGTCGACCGGCCGACCCCCGAGGTCGACTGGTCCGTGGGCGCGGTGGAGCTGCTGACGGAGAACCGTGCCTGGCCGCGCGCCGAGCGTCCCCGGCGGGCCGGGGTCTCCTCGTTCGGGATCAGCGGCACCAATGTGCACGTCATCCTGGAGGAGCCCGCCGCCGCCGATCTGCCGACGCCGCAGGACGCGGTCGCGGACTCCCCGCACTCCCCGGCCGGCCCGGTGGTGCCCGTGCTGCTGTCGGCTGCCACGCCCGCCGCGCTGCCGGCGCAGGCCGCCCGGCTGCACGCCCGGCTGCTGGAGCGTCCCGAGCTGCCGCTCGGTGAGGTGGCGGCGGCGCTCGCGACCGTCCGCACCGCGTTCGAGCATCGTGCCGTGCTGCTCGCACAGAGCCGTGCGGACCTGTTGGACGCGCTCGCCGGGCTGGCGCGCGGGGAGCGGCCCGCCGCTCTGGTGGACGGGGTCGCGGACGAGGTGCGCTGCGCCTTCCTGTTCACCGGCCAGGGTGCCCAACGGCCCGGCATGGGACGGGAGTTGTACGAGACGTTCCCGGTCTACGCCCGAGCCCTGGACGAGGTCTGCGCCGAGCTGGACGGGCGGCTGGACCGGCCGCTGCTGCCCCTGCTGCTAACCGACGCGGACAGCGCCGAGGCGCGGCTGCTGGACCGGACGCTGTACACCCAGTCGGCGACGTTCGCGCTCGGGGTGGCGTTGTTCCGGCTGCTTCAGGAGTGGGGGGTGCGGCCGCGGCTGCTGTCCGGGCACTCGGTCGGCGAGCTGACCGCCGCCCATGTCTCGGGCATGCTGTCGCTGGCCGACGCCTGCGAACTGGTCGTCGCCCGGGGCCGGTTGATGCAGGAGCTGCCCGAGGGCGGGGCGATGGTCTCGGTGGCGGCGACCGCCGACGAGGTGCTGCCGCTGCTGGCCGGACACGAGTCGGCGGCGGGCCTCGCGGCCGTCAACGGGCCCGGATCCGTGGTGGTGTCGGGCGACGAGGACGTCGTCACCGGGATCGCGGCGCACTTCACCGGGCTGGGGCGCAGGACCCGCCGGCTGCCGGTGAGCCACGCCTTCCACTCCCCGCTGATGGACCCCGTGGTGGGGCCGCTCGGAGAGGTCGCCGGGCGGCTGTCGTTCGAGCCGCCGCGCATCCCGGTCGTGTCCAGTGTGACCGGCACGCTGCTCGCGGACGCCGAGTGGGCGGACCCGGCGTACTGGGCCCGGCAGGCGCGCGAGCCGGTCCGCTTCCAGGACGTGGTGTGCGCCCTCGACGCCGAGGGCGTCTCCGTGTTCCTCGAACTCGGGGCCGACGCCGCGCTCACGTCGATGACCGAGGAGACCCTGTCGGACTGCGGCGTCACCGCCGTCGTCGCCCCGGCGCTGCGCCGCAAGCGTCCGGAGATCCGCACGCTGACGGCGATGCTGGCGCAGGCGCACACGGCCGGTGTGCCGGTGGACTGGGCGGCGTTCTTCGGCGGCGACCGTCCGGCGCGGCGGGTGCCGCTGCCGACGTACGCCTTCCAGGGCGCCCGGTACTGGGTGCAGACCCTGCCCGGGGCCGGGGACATGGGCGCGGCTGGCCTGGTCCCCGCACAGCACCCGCTGCTGGGCGCGATGGTGGCGCCGGCGGCCGGGGGCGGGCGGCTGTTCACCGGCCGGCTGGCCATGGACACCCTGCCGTGGCTGGCGGACCACGCGATCGGCGACACGGTCCTGCTGCCGGGCACCGCCGTGGCCGAACTGGCGCTGTGGGCGGGCGGACACGTCGGGCTCGACCAGGTCGCGGACCTCGCGCTGGAGCTGCCG
Source organism: Streptomyces sp. NPDC006872 (assembly GCF_040635845.1). Classification (NCBI taxonomy): domain Bacteria; kingdom Bacillati; phylum Actinomycetota; class Actinomycetes; order Kitasatosporales; family Streptomycetaceae; genus Streptomyces; species Streptomyces sp. NPDC006872. Next base: position 1,102,826 of record NZ_JBEYIL010000001.1, on the reverse strand, counting down.
CTGGCGCTGCCGCGCGGCGGCGGTCTGCGCGTCCAGCTCGCCCTGGACGGCCCGGACGACTCCGGCGACCGCGCGTTCGGCCTGTACACCCAGACCGAGGACGCCGCCGAGGACGTGTGGACCCGGCACGCCGGCGGCACCCTCACCACGGCGGGCCCGCCGCCGCGGGAGGAGCTGACGGTCTGGCCGCCCGCGGGGGCCGAGGAGCTGGACATCGCCGGCTGTTACGCGGACTTCGCGGCGGCCGGGGTCCACTACGGGCCGGCGTTCCAGGGGCTGCACGCGGTGTGGCGGCACGGCGAGGAGGTGTACGCCGAGGTCCGGCTGCCGGAGGAAGTCGCCGGTGAGGTCGGGGAGTTCGGGCTGCACCCGGCCCTCGCGGACGCCGCGCTGCACGCGTCGGCGTTCGTGCCGGGCGAGTTCGGCCGGGAACAGCGCGCCCGGCTTCCGTTCGCCTGGCGCGGGGTGTCGCTGCACGCGGCCGGGGCCTCCGTCCTGCGCGTCCGGCTGACCCCGACCGGCCCCGACACCCTCGCGCTGTTCTTCGCCGACGCCGCCGGCCGTCCCGTGGCCACCGTGGAGTCGCTGGCGGTCCGCCCGGCCGGTGCGGTCGCGGCGCCGGACGCCGCCGGGGGCGCGCTGCTCCTGCCGTCCTGGGTGCCGGTCGACGGTGCCGGAACGACGGGACGCTGGGCCGTGCTGGGCCCCGGACCGCTGGCCGACCTGCCCGACGCCGAGGTCCACGCCGACCTGGCGGGGCTGGCGGCGGCGGTCGCGGCGGGTGCGGAGGTTCCGGACTTCGTCGCCGCCACGGTCGGGGTGTCGGACGGCTCCATCGACGCCGAAGTCGACGCGGGCGCCGACGCCGACGCCGCGCATGAGGCCGTCGAGCGGGCGCTGGAGCTGTTGCAGGCCTGGCTGGCCGACGAACGGCTCGCCGGCGCGCGGCTGGTCGTGGTGACCCGGAACGCCGCGGCCGTGGCCGAGGGGGCCGCCGCGGATCCGGTGCAGGCCGCCGTGTGGGGGCTGTTGAGCTCCGCGGTGACCGAGCATCCCGGACGGGTCGGGCTCGTGGACCTCGACGGGACGGCCGCCTCCCTGGCCGCGGTCCGCTCGGCGGTCGGGGCGGCCGTCGGGGCGGACGAGCCTCGGCTGGCGGTGCGGGACGGCCGGGCCATGGCGCCGCGGCTGGTCCGGGCCGCCGGGACGCCTCGGTCGGCGCGGGCGATCGATCCGCACGGCACCGCCCTCATCACCGGCGGCACCGGCGCCCTCGGCGCCCTCCTCGCCCGCCACCTCGTCCACGAACACGGCGTCAGCCGGCTGCTGCTGACCAGCCGACGGGGCCCCGACTCCCCCGGCGCCGCCGAACTCGTCGAGGAACTCACCGCCGCCGGAGCCCACGTCACGGTCGCCGCCTGCGACGTCGGCGACCGCGACCGGCTCGCCGCGCTCCTCGACACCGTCCCGGACGACCACCCCCTCACCACGGTCGTCCACACCGCCGGTCTCCTCGACGACGCCACCACCGACAACCTCACCCCCGACCGGCTCCACGCCGTCCTGCGGCCCAAACTCGACGCCGCCGCCCACCTCCACCGCCTCACCCTCGACCACCCCGTCACCACCTTCGTCCTCTACTCCTCCGCCGCCGGACAACTCGGCACCGCAGGACAGGCCAACTACGCCGCCGCCAACGCCTACCTCGACGCCCTCGCCCACCACCGCCGCACCCACGGACACCCCGCCGTCTCCCTCGCCTGGGGCTTGTGGAGCACGCGCAGCGCCATGACCGGACACCTCGCCGACGACGGGCAGACGATGCGTCGGGCGGCCGGGGCCGGGGTGGTGGCGATCTCCGAGGAGCAGGGGCTCGCCCTGTTCGACGCGGCGGTCGCGCTGGACGCGCCGGTCGCCGTGCCGCTCCCGTTGGAGCTCGGGGCGCTGCGTGCCCAGGCCGCGGCGGGCACGCTGCCGCCGCTGCTGCGGGGGCTGGTGCGGGCCCCGGTGCGCCGGGCGGCGGGCGCCGGGCAGGAGTTCGGCGCCGGGCTGTCGGAGGCGGAGCTCGGGCGGCTGCTGCTGGATCTCGTACGGACGCAGGCGGCCGGGGCGCTCGGGCATGCGAGCCCCGAAGGGCTGGACGCGCGGCGGACCTTCCGGGAGCTGGGCTTCGACTCGCTGGCCGCGATCGAGCTGCGCAACGGGGTGGGTGCGGCGACCGGGCTCAGGCTGCCCGCGACCCTCGTGTTCGACCATCCGACGCCGTCGGCCGTGGTGGACTTCCTGCTCGGCGAGCTGACCGGCGCGGGGCGACGGCTGCCGGAGGCCCCCCGGCCCTCGGTCGCCGTGGACGCGGGCGAGCCGATCGCCATCGTCGGCATGGCGTGCCGCTACCCGGGCGGGGTGACCTCGCCCGAGGAGCTGTGGGAGCTGGTCGCCGCCGGCCGGGACGCGATCGCCGGCATGCCCGAGGACCGCGGCTGGGACGTGGAGCGGCTCTACGACCCGGAGCTGACCCGGCCGGGGACGTCGTATGTGCGCGAGGGCGGGTTCCTGTACGACGCGGCGGAGTTCGACGCGGAGTTCTTCGGGATCTCGCCGCGTGAGGCGCTGGCGATGGACCCGCAGCAGCGGTTGTTGCTGGAGACGTCGTGGGAGGCGTTGGAGCGGGCCGGGATCGATCCGCGTGCGGTGCGGGGCAGCCGGACCGGGGTGTTCGCCGGGATGATGTACCACGACTACGGCACCGGTCCGGGCGTGCTGCCCGACGAGGTCGAGGGGTTCATCGGCACCGGGTCGGCGGGCAGTGTCGCCTCGGGGCGGGTGGCGTTCACGCTGGGTCTGGAGGGGCCCGCGGTCACCCTGGACACGGCGTGCTCGTCGTCCCTGGTGGCCCTGCATCTGGCGGCGCAGGCGCTGCGCAGCGGTGAGTGCGATCTGGCGCTGGCCGGGGGCGTCACCGTGATGGCGACGCCCGGGGTGTTCGTGGAGCTGTCCCGGCAGGGCGGGCTGTCGCCCGACGGCCGCTGCCGGTCCTTCGCCGAGGGCGCGGACGGCACAGGCTGGGGCGAGGGCGCCGGAATGCTGCTGGTGGAGCGGCTGGCCGACGCGCGCCGCAACGGGCATCCCGTGCTGGCGGTCGTGCGCGGCTCCGCCGTCAACCAGGACGGCGCGTCCAACGGGCTGACCGCGCCCAACGGGCCCGCCCAGCAGCGGGTGATCGAACAGGCCCTGGCGGTGGCCGGGTTGGGCGGCGGCGACGTCGACGCGGTGGAGGCGCACGGCACCGGAACCACCCTTGGCGACCCGATCGAGGCGCAGGCTCTGCTGGCCACGTACGGCAGGGAGCGGACGGACGGCGACCCGCTGTGGCTGGGGTCGGTGAAGTCCAACATGGGGCACACGCAGGCCGCGGCCGGTGTCGCCGGGATCATCAAGATGGTCATGGCGATGCGCCATGGCGTGCTGCCGCGGACGCTGCACGTGGATCGGCCGTCCCCGCAGGTCGACTGGTCGTCCGGCGCGGTGGAGCTGCTCACCGAGGAGCGGGCGTGGCCGGAGGCCGGTCGGCCGCGGCGGTCCGGGGTGTCGTCGTTCGGCATCAGCGGCACCAACGCCCACATCATCCTCGAACAGCCGACGGTCGACGAGCCGGACCGTGCGACCGAGCCTGCCCGGCCGGTCGTCGGCGGGGTCGTGCCGTGGGTGCTCTCCGCGCACGAGCCGGCCGCGCTGTACGGGCAGGCCGGGCGGCTCGTCGACCGGCTGACGGAGGCTGCGGAGCTGTCGCCGGTGGACGTCGGCCACACCCTGACGGGCCGGGCCCGGCTGCCGCATCGCGCGGTGGTGCTGGGCGGCGACCGGGCCGAACTGCTCGCCGGGACCGCCGCGTTGGCGCGCCGGGCGACCGAGCCGGACGCGGCGCTGCCCCCGGGCGTGATCGAGGGCGCCCGGGTCGGCGACGGCCGGGTGGTGTTCGTGTTCCCCGGGCAGGGCGCGCAGTGGGCGGGGATGGCGGCGGAGCTGCTGGCCTGCGAACCGGCGTTCCGGGCCCGGCTGTCGGAGTGCGAGGAGGCGCTGAGCCCGTACGTCGACTGGTCGTTGTCGGCTGTGCTGCGGCAGGAGCCGGGCACGCCGCCGTGGGACCGGGTGGACGTGGTGCAGCCCGCGCTGTGGGCGGTGATGGTGTCGCTGGCGGCGCTGTGGCGGGCGTACGGCGTGGAGCCGGACGCCGTGCTCGGGCACTCGCAGGGCGAGATCGCCGCCGCCTGCGTCTGCGGGGCGCTTGAGCTGGGCGACGGCGCCCGGGTGGTGGCGCTGCGCGCCCGGGCGATCGGCGAGTCGCTGGCCGGGCGCGGCGGGATGGTGTCGGTGGCGCTGCCGGCCGCGGCGGCCCGGGAGCTGATCGCCGGGTGGTCGGGGCGGATCTCGGTGGCCTCGGTCAACGGGCCGGCCAGCACGGTGGTGGCCGGTGAGCCGGCCGCCCTGGACGAGCTGCTCGCCCGGTGCGCCGAGGACGGGGTCCGGGCCCGCCGGATTCCGGTGGACTACGCCTCGCACACCGCCCAGGTCGCGGAGATCGAGGAGACGCTGGCGGGCGAGCTGGCGGGGATCGCCCCGCGTTCGTCGGCGATCCCGTTCTTCTCCACCCTCACCGGCGCTCCGCTGGACACCGCGAAGCTGGACGGCGGCTACTGGTACCAGAACCTGCGCCACACCGTGGAGTTCGAGGCGGCGACGCGCGCCGCGCTCGACCAGGGCTTCTCGGTGTTCGCGGAGATCAGCCCGCATCCGGTGCTGGTGCCGTCGGTGCTGGACAGCATCGACGCCGCGGACCGGGCCGGCGCCGCGGTGGGTTCGCTGCGCCGGGACGACGGCGGCACGCGTCGCTTCCTGACCTCGGTGGCCGAACTCGGCGTGCTGGGCGTCGAGGTGGACTGGGCGGCGGTGTTCGCCGGGACCGGCGCCCGCCGGGTCGAGCTGCCGACCTATGCCTTCCAGCGGCGCCGGTTCTGGCTGGAGTCCCGTCCGGGCGCCGGTGATCTGACCGCGACCGGGCTGGAGGCGGCGGACCATCCGCTGCTGGGCGCGGCCGTGGCGCTGGCGGGCGGCGAGGGCGTGCTGCTCACCGGACGGCTGTCCGGGCGCACCCAGCCCTGGCTGCTCGACCATGCCGTCTCCGGCCAGGTGCTGCTGCCCGGCACGGCCTTCGTCGACCTGGCGATCCGGGCGGGCGATCTGCTGGACCGCCCGCAGCTGGACGAACTGACCCTGCAGGCACCGCTGTTGCTGGGCGCGGGCGCCCAGGGCGAGGTCACGGTGCAGGTCCGGGCCACTCCGGACGGCGACACCGGCCGCTGCACGGTCACCGTGCACTCCCGCACCGGCGAGGACGCCGACTGGACGCTGCACGCGACCGGCACGCTGAGCGCGGACGCGCCGGCGGAGCCCGCCCCCGAGACGGCCTGGCCGCCGGCCGGGGCCGAGCCCGTCGAGACGGACGGCGGCTACGCGGAGCTCGCCGCGGGCGGCTACCACTACGGGCCCGCCTTCCAGGGCCTGCACGCGGTGTGGCGGCGGGGCGAGGAGCTGTTCGCCGAGATCCGGCTGCCCGAGTCCGAACACGAGGAGGCCGCCCGCTTCGGCGTCCACCCGGCCCTGCTGGACGCCGCGCTGCACGCCATGGCGTTCGCCGGCGACCAGGAGGGCGGCGTACGGCTGCCGTTCTCCTGGACCGGGGTGCAGCTGCACGCGACCGGCGCGACCTCGGCCCGGGTGCGGCTCACCGGGTCGGGCGACCAGCTCGCCCTGCTGCTCAGCGACGACACCGGGCGGCCCGTCGTCTCGGTGGGGTCGCTGGTGACCAGGCCTGCCGTGCTCGACCGGCCCACGGGCGGCGCGCTGGAGGAGGCGCTGCTCCACCTCGACTGGACGGAACTGCCCCTGCCGGCCGCTCGCCCCTACGCCCTGGTCGGCGACGACCCCTTCGGGCTGGCCGACGCGGCCCTGCGGGTGGCGGCCGGACCGGCGGAGCTGGCCGCGGCCGGTCCCGTCCCGGACACCGTGGTCCGCTGCCTGCCCGCCGCGGCGTCGGACGACCCGGCCGCGGATGCGCACGCGGCGGCCGAGACGACGCTGGGCATCGTCCGCGGCTGGCTGGCCGACGAGCGGTTCGCCTCCTCGCGGCTGGTCCTGGTCACCTCGGGAGCGGTCGCCGCGGGCGACGCCGAGGACGTGACCGACCTGGGGAACTCGGCGAGCTGGGGGCTGGTGACCTCGGCGCAGACCGAGAACCCGGACCGGTTCGCGCTGGTCGACCTGGACGGGCTCGACGCGTCACGGGAGGTGTTCGGGGCCGCGCTCGCCTGCGCCGAGCCCCGGATCGCGATCCGCCGCGGCACGGTCACCGCGCCCCGGCTGGCCCGCACCCGCTCGCATCCCGCGCTGCTGCCGCCGCCCGGCCGGACGCCGTGGCGGCTGGAGAGCACCGGCCGCGGCACGATCGAGAACGTGGCCCTGGTGCCCTGCCCCGAGGTCCTGGACCCGCTCGGACCCGGGCAGGTCCGGCTCGCCGTGCACGCGGTCGGGCTGAACTTCCGGGACGTGATCGTCGCCCTCGGCATGGTCGAGGGGCAGAACGGCATCGGCGGCGACGTGGCCGGCATCGTGCTGGAGACCGGCCCCGGGGTGACCAATGTGGCGGCGGGCGACCGGGTGCTGGGGCTGTGCTCCGACTCCTTCGGCCCGGTCGCGGTGTGCGACCACCGGTTCCTGACCCCGATGCCGGACGGCTGGTCCTACGAACAGGCGGCGACCGTCCCCATCACCCATCTCACCGCCTACTACGGCCTGGTGGACCTGGCGGACGTGCAGCCCGGCGAGTCGGTGCTCGTCCACGCGGCGGCGGGCGGCGTCGGCGTGGCGGCCGTGCAGCTGGCCCGTCACCTGGGCGCCGAGGTCTACGGCACCGCGAGCACCGGCAAGTGGCCGACGCTGCGGGAGTACGGCCTGGACGACGCGCACATCGCCGACTCCCGGACCCTGGAGTTCGAGCAGCGGTTCCTGGACACCAGCAGCGGCTGCGGGATGGACGTCGTCCTGGACTGTCTGGCCGGTGAGTTCGTGGACGCCGGGCTGCGTCTGCTGCCGCGCGGCGGACGGTTCCTGGAGATGGGCAAGACCGACAAGCGCGACCCGGCGCAGATCGCCGAGGCGTATCGGGGCGTGGCCTACCAGGCGTACGACCTGCTGGAGGCGGGTCCCGACCGGATCCAGCAGATGCTGGTCGCGGTGATGTCGCTGTACCGCGACGGAAAGCTGACAGCGCCGCCCATCACCACGTACGACCTGCGCCGGGCGCGGGAGGCGATGCGGGATCTGAGCCAGGCCAAGCTGGTCGGCAAGGCGGTCCTCACCGTGCCGCAGGGCGTCGATCCGCACGGCACCGCCCTCATCACCGGCGGCACCGGCACCCTGGGCGCCCTCCTCGCCCGCCACCTCGTCCACGAACACGGCGTCAACCGCCTGCTGCTGACCAGCCGACAGGGGCCGGACGCCCCCGGCGCCGCCGAGCTCGCGGACGAGCTCACGGCCGCCGGAGCCCACGTCACCGTCGCCGCCTGCGATGCCGCCGACCCCGACCGGCTCGCCGCACTCCTGGACACCGTCCCCGACGACCACCCGTTGACGACCGTCGTCCACACCGCCGGCGCCCTCGACGACGCCGTCGCGACGAGTCTCACCCCCGAGCAGCTGCACGCCGTCCTGCGGCCCAAGGTCGACGCGGCGACGCACCTCCACCGCCTCACCCTCGACCACCCCGTCACCACCTTCGTCCTCTACTCCTCCGCCGCCGGACAACTCGGCACCGCGGGACAGGCCAACTACGCCGCCGCCAACGCCTACCTCGACGCCCTCGCCCACCACCGCCGCACCCACGGACACCCCGCCGTCTCCCTCGCCTGGGGCTTCTGGAACACCCGCAGCGCCATGACCGGGCATCTGAGCGACGACGAGGTACAGCGGATGGAGCGGGCCGGGATGCGGCCGCTGGACGACGCGGAGGGGCTCGCCCTGTTCGACCTGGCCTGCGGGGCCGACGTGCCGTTGCAGGTGATCACCCGGCTGACGGCGTCGGCGCTGCGGGCGGGCGCGGACGACGTGCCGCATCTCTTCCGGGGCCTGGTGCAGGGCACCGCGCGGCGGGTGGTGCGGGCCGGCGGCGACGGCTCCGAGCTGCGCACCCGGCTGACCGGGCTGCCGGCCGTCGAGCAGCATCGCAGGCTGCTGGAGCTGGTGCGCTCCAACGCCGCAGTGGTGCTGGGGCACGCCTCGGCGGCCTCGGTCGCGGCGGAGCAGTCCTTCAGCGAGCTCGGCTTCGACTCGCTGACCGCGGTGGAGTTCCGCAACCGGCTCGCCGCCGCCACCGGGCTGCGGCTGCCCGCCACCCTCGTCTTCGAGCATCCGACGCCGACCGCGCTCGCCGGGGAGCTGCTCACCGAGCTGGCCCCCGCCGGACTGTCCGGCGTGGAGACCGCGCTGGCGGAGGTGGACGCCCTGGAGGCCGCCCTCGGGGCGATCGACGCGGACGACGGCGACCGCGACCGGGTCGTGCGCCGGCTGCGCGGGCTGCTGTCGAAGTGGAGCGCGCAGGACCCCGAACCGGCCGCCGGGGACGGGCGCGACGACCTCGCCGACCTCGACACGGCGACCACCGACGACCTCTTCGACGCGATCGACCAGGGATTCGGCCTGTGACTCCAGGAACCCCACCTCACCAAGGAGCTGGCAGCGACATGTCCGACGAGGAGAAGTACCGCGAGTACCTCAAGCGGGCCGTCACCGAGGCACGCGGACTCCAGCGCCGGCTGCGCGAGGTCGAGGACAAGGCACGCGAGCCGATCGCGATCGTCGGCATGGCCTGCCGGTTCCCGGGCGGCGCGGACACGCCGGAGGACGTGTGGCGGATGGTGTCCGAGGGGCAGGACGCGATCTCGGGCTTCCCCGACGACCGCGGCTGGGACCTCGACGGGCTGTACCGCACCGACGCCGTGGAGTCCGGCGCCTCCACCACGCTGGAGGGCGGTTTCCTGCGCGGCGCGGGCGAGTTCGACGCGGACTTCTTCGGCATCTCCCCGCGCGAGGCGCTCGCCACCGACCCGCAGCAGCGGCTGCTCCTGGAGACCTCCTGGGAGGCGCTGGAGCGCGCCGGGCTCGACCCGCGGTCCCTGCGCGGCAGCGCCACCGGGGTGTTCTTCGGCGGCACGGGCGGGGACTTCGCCGGGCTGCTCGGCGCCTCGCCGCAGGCACTCGACGGCTACATGCTGACCGGCACCTCCAGCAGCGTGCTCTCCGGCCGGGTGGCGTACGTGCTCGGTCTGGAAGGCCCGGCGGTCACCGTGGACACGGCGTGCTCGTCGTCGCTGGTGTCGCTGCACTGGGCCGTGCAGGCGCTGCGCAAGGACGAGATCTCGCTGGCCCTGGCCGGCGGCGTCTCGGTGCTGGCGACGCCCGGCGCGTTCCCGGAGTTCTCCCGGCAGGGCGGTCTGGCCTCCGACGGCCGCTGCAAGGCGTTCGCCGCCGGCGCCGACGGCACCGGCTGGGGCGAGGGCGTCGGCGTGCTGGTCCTCCAGCGGCTCTCCGACGCCCAGCGCGCCGGGCACGAGGTGCTCGCCGTGGTGCGGGAGACCGGCGTCAACCAGGACGGCGCCAGCAACGGCCTCACCGCGCCCAGCGGCCCGGCCCAGCGCCGCCTGATCCTGCGGACCCTGGACGAAGCCGGCCTGGCCACCGCCGACGTCGACATGGTGGAGGCGCACGGCACGGGGACGAAGCTCGGCGACCCGATCGAGGCACGGGCGCTGCTGGCGACGTACGGCCAGGACCGTCCCGCCGACCGGCCGCTCTGGCTGGGATCCATCAAGTCCAACATCGGCCACACCCAGTACGCGGCCGGAGTCAGCGGCGTCATCAAGACCGTCATGGCGCTGCGGCATGGCCTCATGCCGAAGACCCTGCACGTGGACGAGCCGACCCCGCACGTGGACTGGACCTCGGGCGCGGTGCGGCTGCTGACGGAGGCGCGTGAGTGGCCGGACACGGGACGTCCGCGCCGGGCCGCGGTGTCCTCCTTCGGCGTCAGCGGCACCAACGCCCACCTGATCCTGGAACAGGCCCCGGAGCCGGACCTGGAGCCCGAGCCGCTCGAGTCCGGGGGCGAGTTCTCCGGGCCGGTGCCGTGGGTGGTCTCCGGACGCGGTGAGACGGCGTTGCGGGCACAGGCCCGGCAGTTGCTGGAACGCGTTGTGGAGCGGCCCGAGCTGGGCCCGGTGGACGTGGGTTTCTCGTTGGCGGGGACGCGGTCGGCGTTCGAGCAGCGGGCGGTGGTGCTGGGTGGTGGCCGGGAGGAGTTGCTGGCGGGGTTGCGGTCGGTGGCGGAGGGGGTGCCGGGGGCGGGTGTGGTGAGCGGGCGTGCGTCTGCTGACGGCGGTGTGGTGTTCGTGTTTCCGGGTCAGGGGTCGCAGTGGGTGGGGATGGGGCGTGAGTTGTGGGATGCGTCGCCGGTGTTCGGGGCGCGGATGGAGGAGTGCGGGCGGGCGTTGAGTCCGTATGTGGGGTGGTCGTTGCGGGATGTGGTGTTCCGGGGCGGGGATGATCCGTTGTGGTCTCGGGTGGATGTGGTGCAGCCGGTGTTGTGGGCGGTGATGGTGTCGTTGGCGGGGGTGTGGCGGTCGTTCGGTGTGGAGCCGGCGGCGGTGGTGGGTCATTCGCAGGGCGAGGTGGCTGCGGCGTGCGTGGCCGGCGGGCTGTCGCTCGAAGACGGTGCCCGGGTGGTGGCGGTGCGTTCGCGTCTGGTGCTGGAGAAGCTGTCCGGCAGGGGCGGGATGGTGTCGGTGGCGCTTCCGGTCGTGGAGGCGGAGGAGCGGCTGGCGCGGTTCGAGGGCCGGGTCGGGATCGCCGCCGTCAACGGGCCGTCGTCCGTCGTGGTGTCCGGTGAGCCGGAGGCGTTGGACGAGCTGCTCGCCGGATGTGCGGCGGACGGCGTGCGGGCGCGTCGTATCGCCGTCGACTACGCCTCGCACTCCGCGCAGGTCGACGCCCTCAACGACGACCTTCTCGCCGAACTGGCCGACATCCGGCCGCAGTCGTCGTCCGTGACGTTCCATTCGACCGTGACCGGGGAGCAGTTGGACACGGCGGGGCTCGATGCCGGGTACTGGCTGCGGAACATGCGGCAGACCGTCGTCTTCGAGGCGGCCGTGCGGGCCACGCTCGACGAGGGGCACCGGACCCTGCTGGAGGTCAGTCCGCATCCGGTGGTCGTGATGGCCGTGCAGGAGATCATCGACGGCGCCGGGGTGTCCGCCCGGGTGTCGGGTTCCGTGCGGCGGGACGACGCCGGCCTCGGGCGGCTGCTGACCTCGCTGGCCGAGGCGTATGTCGCGGGGGCGCCCGTGGACTGGTCCGCGGTGTTCGAGGGCGTCGGCGCCCGGGCCGTCGATCTGCCGACGTACGCCTTCCAGCGGCAGCGGTACTGGTTGCGGATGCCGGTCTCCGGATCCGGTGATGTGACGGCCGCCGGTCTGCGCTCCCCTGGGCATCCGCTGCTCGGCGCCGTCGTGGAGCCCGCGGAGTCCGACGGGCTGGTGCTGACCGGGCGGCTCGCGCTGCGGGAGCATCCCTGGCTGGCCGACCACCGGGTGATGGGGACGGTTCCGCTGCCGGGGACCGCGTTCGTGGAGCTGGCGGTGGTCGCGGGCGATCTCGTCGAGTGCCCGCACATCGAGGAACTGACCATGCAGGCCCCGCTCGCCCTGCCCGAGACCGGCGGTCTCGATCTCCAGCTCACCGTGAGCGCCCCGGACGGGTCCGGGCGGCGCGAGCTCGGGTTCTTCGCGCGCACGGACGACGAGTTCACGGCGGGCGAGTGGACCCGGCATGCCACGGGCGTCCTGTGCCCGGCCGGTCCGGCGCCGGAGGCGGCGAAGGGCAGCTGGCCGCCGCGTGCCGCCGAGCGCATCGAACTCGGTGATCTGTACGAGCAGTCGGCGGACGGGCCGTTCGCGTACGGGCCCGCCTTCCAGGGGCTGCGGGCCGCCTGGTCGCGTGGCCGGGAGGTCTTCGCCGAGGTCGCGCTGCCCCAGGAGCTGCACGAGGCGGCGGACGACTATCTGTTGCACCCGGCGCTGCTGGACGCGGCCCTGCACGCGGTGGGCCTGGGCGGTCTGCTGGACGGCGCGACCGGTCCGCTGCGTCCCTTCGCGTGGAACGCGGTGTCGTTGCACGCCACCGGCGCGACCGCACTGCGGGTGACTCTCTCCCCCGCGGGCGAGAACGCCGTCGCGCTGCACGCCGTGGACGGCTCCGGCGCTCCGGTCGTCTCGGTCGGCTCGCTGCTGCTGCGGCCCGTCGACCTCACCGAGACCGACCCCGGGGCGGCGGCCGGGCGGTCCGCCGCGCACTCCTCGCTGCTGGCGATGACGTGGACGCCGGTGCAGCTGCCCCCGGTCGAGACGGCCGGGTGGGCGGTGGTGGGCGCGGCCCCGGAGTGGGCGGACGCCGACAGCGGCGCCGTCCGCCATCCGGATCTTGCGGCGCTGAGCGCGTCGGTCGCGGCGGGCGGGCCGGCGCCCGGCTTCGTCGTGCTCGCCCTGCCCGACGGCGATCCGGGCGCTGCGGGGCTCCCCGCGCTCACCCGGGAACGCGCCGGGCTGGTGCTGGACGCGGCCCGGACGTGGGTCTCCGAGGAGCTGGACGAGCGGCTGGCGGCGGTGCCGTTGGCGGTCCTGACGACCAACGCCGTGGGGACTTGCGCGCAGGACACGGTGGCCGGGCTCGGGTCCGCGCCGCTGTGGGGGCTGATGCGTTCGGTGCAGTCGGAGAATCCGGGGCGGTTCGTCCTGCTGGACACCGACGGGAGCACCGGGTCCGGGCGGGCGGTGCCGGCCGCGGTCGCGTCGGGGGAGGCGGAGCTCGCCCTGCGCGGCGGGGTCGCACTGGCGCCCCGGCTGCACCGGCCGCCGGCCCTGGACGTCCCGGACACCGTGCCCGGTACGGGACTCGACGCGCTCGACCCGGCGGGCACGGTGCTGGTGACCGGGGCGACGGGTGGGCTCGGGGCGCTGGTCGCCGCCCGGCTGGTGGAACTGCACGGCGTGCGCCGGCTGCTGCTGCTCAGTCGGCGGGGCCCGGACGCGGAGGGCGCGGGTGAACTCGTGGCCCGGCTGGAGGAGTCGGGGGCCGCGGTGACGCTGGCGGCCTGCGACGCGGCGGACCGCGCGGCCCTGGCGGCCGTCCTGGACGGGATCCCGGACGCACATCCGCTCACCGCGGTGGTGCACTGTGCGGGCACCGCCGAGAACGCGCTGCTGGCCTCGCTGGGGCCGGAGCTGATCGACCGGGTGTTCCGGGCCAAGGTGGACGCGGCGGTGCATCTGCACGAGCTGACGGCGGGGCTGGAGCTGTCCGCCTTCGTGCTGTTCTCCTCGATCGCGGGCACCCTGGGCGGCACCGGACAGGGCAACTACGCCGCCGCCAACGCCTTCCTGGACGCCCTGGCCCAGCAGCGGCGTCGCAACGGGCTCGCCGCGACCTCGCTGGGCTGGGGGCTGTGGGCGACCGAGCGGGGCATGGGCGGCGGGCTCACCGAGGCGGCCTCGGCGGGCACGCCGATGCGCGGGGTGTCCGCGCTGCCGACGGACGAGGGCCTCGCCCTGTTCGACCTCGGCTGGCGCAGCGCCGAGCCCGTCGTGTTCCCGGCCCGGCTGAACGGGGCCGCGCTGCGGGCGCAGGCCGCGGCCGGCTCGCTGCCGCCGGTGCTGCGCGGGCTGTTCCGGGCGCCGGCGAGGCGGGCGGCGCAGAGCGAGGGGCAGGACGCGGGGGCGCAGCTGCGGCGGCGGCTCGCGGAGATGGTGCCGCTCGAACGCCAGGAGACGCTGCTGGAGCTCGTCCGCGACCGGATCGCCGCCGTGCTGGGGCATGCGTCGACCGACCGGGTGGAGACCGACCGGCCGTTCCGCGACCTCGGCTTCACCTCGCTGACCGCGGTGGAACTGCGCAACCGGCTCAACGCGGCGACCGGTCTGCGGCTGCCCGTCAGTCTCGTCTTCGACTATCCGACGCTCGGCGAACTGGTGACCCTGCTGGTCGGCAGACTCTCCCCGGACGGGGCTGAGGCCGCCGCGACGCCCGAGGACGAGCAGGAGGCGGCCGTCCGCCGGGCCCTGCTGTCCGTGCCGCTGCACCGGCTGCGTGAACACGGCCTGCTGGACGCGCTGTTGGCGCTGACCGGGGAGCAGACGGGAGCGGAGCCGGAGGCGGTCGACCGCAGCGAGGACATCAGGTCCATGGACGTGGCGGCGCTGCTCGCCATGGCCAGGGAGGCCGGGGAGCGGTGACGCGGTGACGCGGTTGCCCGGCGCGCTAGTGGGGCGATGTAGGGGGCGGGTGTAGGGGCCGTTCGTGCATAGCCTGCGAGGAAGGCCGGCCTGCCCACCCCATCACTCGTCGTTTCGTCGTTCATTCTCACGAATCTGGAGAGCAATCCATGGCCGAAGCGCCTTCCGAACCCATAGCGTTCCCGTTCCCCGACCCGCCGTCGGTCTGTGAGATGCCGCCGGAGCTCGCCGCCATCCGGGACGGCGAGTCCGTGGTGGAGGTGAAGTTCCCGGACGGCATCACCGGCTGGATGGTGACCAAGCACGCCGATGTCCGCAAAGTGCTCGTGGACTCCCGGTTCAGCAGCAAGGTCATGGCCGCCGCGGCCGCCGCCATGTCGGAGACCGAGTCCGGCAAGCTGATGAACGAGTCGCTGGTCGGCATGGACGCACCGGAGCACACCCGGCTGCGCAAGCTCGTCAGCAAGGCCTTCACCGCACGGCGGGTCGAGCAGCTGCGGCCCCGGGTCGTCGAGCTGGTGACCGAGCTCGTCGACGAACTGCAGACGCTGCCGCGTCCGGTGGACCTGGTGAAGAGCTTCTCCGTCCCGCTGCCGGTCCGCGTGATCTGCGAGCTGCTCGGTGTGCCCGCCACCGACCAGGACACGTTCCACGCCTGGTCGAACGCGCTGCTCGGCGACTGGATGCAGGTCGCGGAGAAGGAAGCGGCGACGGTCGCGCTGGTGAAGTACTTCGGCGACCTGATCGCGGTCAAGCGGGAGAAGCCCGCCGACGACCTGATCAGCGAGCTGATCGCGGTCAGCGAGGAGGACACCACGCTCACCGAGCGCGAGATCATCGCGCTGAGCATCGGCATCCTCAGCGCGGGCCACGAGACGACCGCCAACCAGATCAGCATGTTCCTGGTGACCCTGCTGCACAATCCCGAGGAGTTCGACAAGCTGCGGGCCAACCCCGAGGCGATCCCGAAGGCGATCGACGAGCTGCTGCGCTTCGTCCCGCTCACCACGACCGGCGGCATCATCCCCCGGCTCACCACCGCGGAGGTGGAGCTGAGCAACGGCAAGGTGCTGCCCGCCGGCGTGGTGGTCCTGCCCGCGGTCGCCACCGCCAACCGGGACCCCGAGGTGTTCGAGGACGGGGAGCGGCTGAACCTCGGGCGCGAGCAGAACCCCCACCTGGCCTTCGGCGGGGGCATCCACTACTGCCTCGGCGCGCAGCTCGCCCGTATCGAGCTCCAGGAGGCGTTCCGGGCCATCCTGGAGCGGATGCCGGAGGTACGGCTCGCGGTGCCCGAGTCGGAACTCCGGCTCAAGCCGGCTTCGATCATCCGCGGACTGGAGAGCCTGCCCATCACCTGGTGACAGTCGCTCAGCGCACGGCACGGCCGACGGGCCCAGCAGATCGACACCTGCTGGGCCCGTCGGCCGTTCGCCCTCCGCCCGGGCCGACGCCGTCGGGCGTCGGCCGTCGGGCACTGTGCGTCGGGCACTGTGCGTCGGGCACTGTGCGTCGTGTGCCGGGCGCCGCGTGCCGCATGCCGCGTGCCGCATGTGGCGTGTCGCGTGCACGCGAAGGGCCGCGCTCCCACAGGGAGAGCGCGGCCCGTCTACGCGAGGTGGTCCTACGCGTCACGCTCCGACAGCCACTCGTGGACGGCGGCCGCCGTGACGTCTCCGTTGCCCTCCAGCATCGTGTAGTGGTTGCCCGGCACGTCGATCGCGTCGTGGGGCAGCGGCCAGGCCGACTGCCACTGCTCGGCCGGGGGCTGCTCCTCCCCCGGTTCTATGCCGTAGCACTCCGAGGCGCGCACCAGCAGGGTCGGGGTCGCGATCTCCTTCGGCTGCCAGTGCTCGAACATTCCGAAGTACGCGGCCATCGCCGTGAGCCGGGTCCCCGTCATCTGGCCGAAGTCCTTCTCCAGCTCCAGGGCCTTCGACTCCATGACCGGCACGATGTAGGAGGTGGCGTCGTAGCCGGCCAGGTAGCTGTCGATCAGCACCAGACCCTGCGGGGCCCGGCCCCGGCTCTCCAGCCTGGCCGTCACCTCATGGGCGATCCGGCCCCCCGAAGAGCGCCCCGCGAGCACGAACGGCTCGTCGCCCACCAGCTCCTCGATGAGTCGTACGGCGTACTCCGCGGCAGCGTCCACGTCGACGGCGACCGGCTGACCGGTGACGAAGCCCGGCAGCATCAGGGACCACACGTCGCGGACGCCGCGCAACGGCGCGGCCATGCTGACCAGTTCCTGATTGCTCGCCCACACCGACTGCGACGGGAACCCGATGATCTTCGGGTGCGGTGTTCCCTCACCGAGCCGGACGAGGGTCGGACCGTTGCGGATCTCGTCCGGCTCGGAGAAGTTCGCCCTCAGGTCGACCGAGTTCCGCAGCACACTGTGGCCGAGGTCGAGCCGGCCCAGTTCGATCGAGCGCCGGTAGAGCGCCTCCACCCCATTGATCACGGCGAGGTCCCCGGCGACGGCGTCGGCGCCCTGGGCACCGCCCGTGCTGTCGGCGCCGTCGGGGGCCTCGGCCCGCGGTGCGGTCGACGCGGTCGGCGCGCCGGTGGCAGTGCCGACGGCGCCCAACTGGTCGTTGAGCTCGGCCGCGAGCCCGATCGGTGTGGGGTGGTCGAAGACGACCGTGGACGCCAACCGCAGTCCGGTGCGCTCGCCGAGCCGGTTGCGCAGCTCGACGGAGGTGAGTGAGTCGAAGCCCAGCTCGACGAAGGCGCTGCCGTCCTGGACGGCCTCGGCCCCGCTGTGCCCGAGCACCTGGGCGACCTCGCCGCGGATCAGCTCGGTCAGGACGGCCAGCCGCTCGTCCCCGGTCGCTCCCGCCAGCCGCTCGTGCAGTTGCGAAGCGGCCCTCGCGTCCGAGCGGACGGCCCGCCGCTGCGGGGCACGCACCAGCCCGCGCAGCAGCGGAGGCACCTGCTGTTCGGCGGAGGCCCGAGCGGCCGCGGTGTTCATCCGCATCGGGACGAGCAGGGCCTCGGTGCCGGCGGCGAGGGCCTGGTCGAAGGCGTCCATGCCGGTCTCGGCGGTGAAGGGGGTGAGCCCGCCACGGGCCATCCGGGCGCGTTCGGCCCGGCCCAGGTCCGCTCCCATCCCGCCGGGCTGCTCCCACCAGCCCCAGGCCAGGGCGGTGGCGGCCAGTCCCGCTGCCCGCCGGTGCTCGGCGAGGGCGTCCAGGAAGGCGTTGGCGGCCGCGTAGTTGCCCTGCCCCTGGCTGCCCAGCAGGCCGGCGGCGGAGGAGAAGAGCACGAACTCCCGCACCGATGTGTCCGCGGTCAGCTCGTGCAGATGCCAGGCCGCGTCGGCCTTGGCCCGCAGGACCGTGTCGAACCGGTCCGGGGTGAGCGATTCGACCGTTCCGTCCGCCAGCACACCCGCGGTGTGCACGACGCCGGTCAGCGGCTGCTCGGCCGGGATGTCGCCCAGCAGCGTGGCCAGGGCGTCGCGGTCGGAGACGTCGCAGGCCACGATCGTGGTGTCGGCGCCGAGTTCGGTCAGCTCGGCCAGCAGCCCGGCCGCTCCCGGGGCGTTCTCCCCGCTGCGGCTGGCCAGGACCAGGTGCCGGACGCCGTGTGCGGCGACGAGATGACGGGCTGCCACCGCGCCGAGCGCTCCGGTGCCGCCGGTGACCAGCACGGTGCCGTCGGGTCCGAAGCCCGGGGAGGCCTCCGGCGCGCGGGTGTGCCGGGCCAACCTGGGTGCGCTCGCGGCGCCCGCACGCAGGGCGAGTTGTGGTTCGCCGGCGCCCAGTGCCAGGGGGAGCGCCCGGTACGACGCGGGGTCGTCGTCGAGGTCGACGAGGACGATCCGGCCCGGGTGCTCGGACTGCGCTGTCCGCACCAGGCCCCAGACGGCCGAGGCCGCCAGGTCCTCGATCCGGTCCCGTCCGGCGGCCGGGACCGCGTCTCGGGTCAGCAGTACCAGCTGCGAGCCCATGAGACGGGTGTCGGCGAGCCAGTGCCGAAGCACCTCGTGGACCCGCCGGACGAGCTCATGGGTGGCCGTGACGACGCCGCCCTGATCACCGCCGAAGCAGGACATCGCCACCACCGGCGGGGCGGGCCTGCCCGATGCCACGGTGTCGGTCAGGGACTGCGGGTCCAGGTACGGCGTCCCGGTGAGGCCGGCCTCGACGAGGCGCGGGCGGATCTCCAGCGGGTCGAAGCCGAGCATCGCCCACTCCCCGGAGACGGCGTGGGATCCGAGGGACACCGGGGCCCATGTCACGTCGAACAGCACGTCCTGCTGCGGCGCGGAGGCGGTGAACTGCTCCAGCGCCGGGTCGCGCATGGCCAGTGAGTCGATCGTGGCGACCGCCAGCCCGGCGTCGTCGGTCACGGTGACGGACACCTCGTTGCGTCCCGTGGGGGCCAGGTGGACCCGGGCGACCGCGGCATGGGTGGCGTGCAGCCGGACTCCCGTCCAGGCGAAGGGCATGCCGCCCTTGATGGGCTCTCGGTCGGCGGTACCGCCGAGGATGCCCAGCGCGAGGGGCTGAAGGGCCGCGTCCAGCAGGGCCGGGTGCACGCCGAAGCCGCTGTCCGTGTCACCCGCCTCGTCCGGGAGCCGGACCTCCGCGAACAGCTCGCCGTCCTTGCTCCACAGGGCCCGCAGCCCCTGGAAGACCGGCCCGTAGGCGAATCCGGCCTCGGCCGTGTCCCGGTAGAAGTCGTCGATCGCGATCTCCGTGGCGCCGGCGGGCGGCCACACCTGGACCGGTTCCGTGGCGGGTTCCGCTCCCCCGTGCTCGGCCAGTACGCCGGTCGCGTGCCGCAGCCACGGTTCGTCGTCGCCCGCGTCGTCGGGCCGCGAGTACAGGCCGATGCTCCGCCGGCCGGTCTCGTCGAGCCCGCCGACCATCACCTGGACCGCTCGACCGCCCTGCTCGCCCAGCACCAGCGGGGCCTCCAGGGTGAGTTCCTCGATCACCTCGCACCCCGCCTCACCGCCGACGCGCAGAGCCAGTTCCACGAACGCGGTACCGGGCAGCAGCGCGGTCCCCAGCATCGCGTGATGGGCGATCCAGGGCTGTCCAGCGAGGGAGAGCCTGCCGGTGAACAGGAAGCCGTCCGCATCGGGCAGCCGCACCCCGGCCCCGAGCAGCGGGTGTCCGGTGGCCGTGAGCCCGAGGCTCGCGGGGTCGCCGCTGCCGGTCGCGAGCGAGTCCAGCCAGTAACGCTTGTGCTGGAAGGCGTACGTCGGCAGCTGGACCCGGCGTGCGCCGGTACCGGCGAACAGCGCGGGCCAGTCGGCCGAGGCGCCGGCCGCGTACATCCGGCCGAGGGCGCGGACGGCGCAGTCGGCCTCGGAACGTTCGCGCTGGAGGACGGGGACGCAGACGGCGTCGGTCCCGGTCCGGTCGAGGCTCTCCTCGGCCATCGCGGTCAACGCACCACCCGGACCCAACTCCAGGAACTTGTCCACACCCCGCCCGAGCACCGCCACGACCCCGTCGGCGAAACGCACCGCCTCACGAACATGCCGCACCCAGTACTCCGGCGTCGTCAGCTCCTCGCCCGCGATCCGCCCGGACAGGTTCGACACCACCGGAAGGCGCGGCGCACGGAACTCCACCGAGGCCAGCACCTCGGCGAACTCCGCCAGCATCGGCTCCATCCGCGCCGAGTGGAACGCATGACTCACCGTCAACCGCTTCGTCCGCCGCCCCTGCTCCGAGAGCGTCCGCGCGAGAGCAAGCACCGGCTCCTCGTCACCGGACAACACCAGCGAACGGGGCCCGTTCACCGCCGCCACCGACACACCCACCGGCAACTCCGGCAGCTCGTCCTCCGCCGCCTGGACGGCCACCATCGCACCGCCCGCCGGAAGCGCCTGCATCAACCGACCCCGCGCCGCCACCACCCGGCACGCATCCTCCAACGACCACACACCCGCCACATACGCCGCCGCCAGCTCACCGATCGAATGCCCCAACAGCACATCCGCCCGCACACCCCACGAACCCACCAACTCGAACAGCGCCACCTCCAACGCGAACAACCCCGCCTGCGTGAACACCGTCCGGTCCAACGCCTCCCCGTCCGAGAAGACGACCTCCTTCACCGGACGCTCCAACACCACATCCAGCCGCCCGCACACCTCATCGAAAGCAGCCGCGAACACCGGAAACGTCTCGTACAACTCCCGGCCCATACCGAGACGTTGGGAACCCTGACCGGAGAACAGGAACGCCGTCCCCCCCTCACCGACCGCCGCGCCCCCGGACAGCGCCTCCAACTGGCCCAGGAAATCGGCCTGTTCGCGCCCGACGAGGACCGCGCGGTGTTCCAGCCCCGCGCGCGAGGTGGCCAGCGAGAAGCCCACGTCCACCGGGCGCAGGTCGTGCGTGCGCAGATGCCCGGCCAGCCGCTCGGCCTGCTCACGCAGCGCCTCCGCCGACCGCGCGGACAGGGGCCAGGGCACCAGCCCCGAACCCGCACCCGGCGCCGACTCCTGCACGACCTCCGGCGCCTGCTCCAGAATCACGTGCGCGTTGGTCCCGCTGATCCCGAACGAGGACACCCCCGCCCGACGCGGACGGTCACCCTGCGGCCACTCCCGCGCCTCCGTCAGCAACTCCACCGCTCCGGCCGACCAGTCGACCTCGGACGTCGGCTCGTCCACGTGCAGCGTCTGCGGCAGCACACCGTGCCGCATCGCCAGCACCGACTTGATCACACCCGCCACACCGGCGGCGTACTGCGTGTGACCGATGTTGGACTTCACCGAGCCGAGCCACAGCGGCCGGTCGGCGGGGCGGTCCTGCCCGTAGGTCGCCAGCAGCGCCTGCGCCTCGATCGGGTCGCCCAGGGCGGTCCCCGTGCCGTGCGCCTCGACCATGTCGACGTCGGCCGCCGACAGACCGGCCGAGGCCAGGGCCTGGCGGATGACGCGTTGCTGCGACGGGCCGTTCGGCGCCGTCAGGCCGTTCGAGGCACCGTCGGAGTTCACCGCCGAGCCGCGCAGGACGGCCAGTACCTGACGTCCGTCGCGCACCGCGTCCGAGAGCCGCGCGACGGTCAGGATCCCGACGCCCTCGCCCCAGCCGGTGCCGTCGGCGCCGGCGGCGAACGCCTTGCAGCGGCCGTCTCCGGCCAGGCCGCCCTGCCGCGAGAACTCCACGAAGGCCCCGGGTGTGGCCATGACCGTCACACCGCCGACGAGGGCCAGGTCGCACTCGCCGCTCCGCAGCGCCTGCGCCGCCAGATGCAGTGTGACCAGCGACGACGAGCACGCCGTGTCCACCGTCAGGGCCGGGCCCTCCAGGCCCAGCGCGTAGGCGACCCGGCCCGACATGACGCTGCCCGAGGCGCCGGTGAGCGCGTAGCCGCCGCCTGCCTCGGCCGAGTTCATGAGCACCGTCGTGTATTCCTGCGGTGTGCCGCCGACGAAGACGCCGGTGCGGCTGCCGCGCAGGGCGACGGGGTCGTAGCCGGCGCGTTCCAGCGCCTCCCAGGAGGTCTCCAGGAGCAGCCGCTGCTGCGGATCCATCGCCAACGCCTCACGGGGCGAGATCCCGAAGAACGCCGCGTCGAACTCGCCCGCCTCCGCCAGGAAGGCGCCCTGCCGGGCTCCGCCGGACTCCTCGATGAAGGCGTTCATCGCCAGTCCGTGCCAGCCGCGGTCGGCGGGGAAGTCCGTCATCTCGTCGCGACCCTCGACGAGCAGCCGCCACAGGTCCTCGGGACCGCGTACCCCGCCGGGGAAGCGGCAGGCCATGCCCACGATCACGATCGGGTCGTCGTCCGTGGCCCGGAGCTCCGGCAGCGCGACTTCGGCGCCGCTGTCGAAGAGCTTCTCGTGCAGGTGTCCGGCGAGCCGGTGCGCGGTGGGGTAGTCGAAGACGATGGTGGCGGGCAGGCGCAGGCCGGTGACGGCGTTGAGCCGGTTGCGCAGCTCCATCGCGGTCAGGGAGTCGAATCCCAGGTCGCGGAACGGCTTGCCGGCCGTGATGTCGTCCGTCGTCGAGTGGGTGAGAACGGTCGCCGCTTCCGTGCGGACCAGTTCGAGGAGCCGGTCGTGCTGCTCGGGCGCGGTGAGTGCGGCCAGGGACTGCCGCAGGACGGAGTCGCCGACCGTCTCGTCGTCCGCGGGGTCGGCGCTGTCCTCGCTGAGCACACGGGCGACTTCGGGGATGTCCTCGATCAGCGGGCGGCGTCGGGCCATCGTGTACCCGGGGGCGAAACGGGCCCAGTCCATGTCGGTCACGGTCAGCGCGGTCTCGTCGTGCTCCAGCGCCTGCCGGAGCGCCTCGACGGCCAGCGCCGGATCCATCTGCCGGACCCCGCGGCGCTCCAGCTGTTCCGCGGTCCCGTCGGTCGCCATGCCGGTGTCCTTCCAGCCACCCCATGACACCGACGTCGCCGCCAGCCCACGCGCCCGGCGCTCCCGGGCGAGACCGTCCAGGTACGCGTTCGCCGCCGCGTACGCGCTGGTTCCGGCGCTCCCCCATACCGCGGCGCCGGAGGAGAAGAGGACGAACGCGTCCAGTTCCAGGCCGAGTTCGGCGGTGAGGTCGTCCAGGTGACGGGCGCCGAGGGTCTTGGCCGACAGCACCTTGTCGTAGTGCTCGGGGGTGGCCGCGCCGAGTTCCGCGTAACCGGACACACCCGCGGTGTGGAAGACGGCGGTGAGGGGGTGTTCGGCGAGCAGCTCCGCGAGCGCGTCCCGGTCGGTCACGTCGCAGGCGGCGACGGTGACTTCCGCGCCCAGTCCGCGGAGTTCTTCGGCCAGTTCGACCGCGCCCTCGGCCTGCTCACCACTGCGGCTGACCAGCAGCAGACGCTCGACGCCCTCCTTGGCCAGCCAGCGCGCCAGATGCCCGCCGACGCCACCGGTACCGCCGGTGATCAACACCGTGCCCGACGGACTCCACTGCCGCTGCGGCGTCGGGTTCGCGCCCAGCGGGGCACGGACCAGCCGACGTCCATAGACACCCGACGACCGAACGGCGACCTGGTCCTCGCCCTCACCGGCCGCCAACACGTTGACCAGCGAGGACGCCACCCGCCCGTCCCACACCTCGGGGACGTCCACCAGACCGCCCCAGCCACCAGGCTGCTCCAGCCCGACCACCTGGCCCAGCGCCCACACCTGCGTCTGCACCGCGGACACCGGATCGTCCGCACCCACCGCACCGGCGCCCCTGGTCAGCACCCACAGCGGCACCGCACTGTCGCCATGCGCCTGCACCAGCCGAACCGTCGACTCCAACGCCGAGTCCTCGTCCCAGGCCAGCAGGGACACCACACCCGACACGTCGGCGAGTGCCGCACCGTCGAGATCCTCCCGCACGGACACCTCCGCACCGGCCGCCTCCAGCGCCCCCCGGACCTCGTCGACCGGCGCGCCACCACCACGGCTCACCACCAGCCACGTCCCCGACAACCGCCCGGCCGAAGGGACCGTCACCGAACGCCACACCGTCCGGTAACGCCACGAGTCCAGCACCGACCGCTCCTGACGCCCCCGACGCCAAGCCGACAACGCCGGCACCACCGGCTCCCACACACCCGGCGCCGAACCGTCCACGAGCGCCGCGACACCCTCGGCGTCCACCCGCTCCACCGCACCCCAGAACGCCGCGTCCACCGGATCGACGGCGCCCTCCGCGCCGGGGGGCACCATCGTGTCCTCGATCCAGTAGTGCTGGTGCTGGAAGGCGTACGTCGGCAGATCCACCCGACGCGCACCGCTCCCCGCGTACAGCAGCGACCAGTCCACGGGCGCACCCGCCACATAGGCTTCCGCCAGCGACGTCAGGAGACGCGTCGCACCACCGTCGTCACGCCGCAACGACCCCACGGCCGCTCCAGCGCCGGACGCGCGCTCCAGCGTCTCCTGGATCGCCATCACCAGGACCGGGTGCGGGCTGGACTCCACGAAGACCTGGTGCTCCTGTTCGGCGAGCATCCGGATCACCGGCTCGAACAGCACCCGCTCCCGCAGATTCCGCACCCAGTACGCCGCGTCCAGACCGGCGGTGTCCATCCGCTCACCGGACACCGTGGAGTAGAAGGCCACGGACGACGACTGCGGCCGGATGTCGGCCAGCTCCGCCATCAGATCGGCGTTGAGGGCGTCCACCTGCGCGGAGTGCGAAGCGTAGTCCACCGCGATACGACGCGCCCGCACCCCGTCCGTCTCACACCCGGCGAGCAGCTCGTCCAGCGCCTCCGGCTCACCGGACACCACCACCGACGACGGCCCGTTGACCGCGGCGATCCCGACCCGGCCCTCGAACCGCGCCAGCCGCTCCTCCGCGTCGGCGACGGGAAGCGCCACCGACACCATCCCGCCCCTGCCGGACAGCTTCTCCAGCACCAGACGGGAGCGCACCGCCACCACCCGGGCACCGTCTTCGAGCGACAGCCCGCCCGCCACGCACGCCGCCGCCACCTCGCCCTGCGAATGACCCACCACCGCCGCCGGCTCCACACCGAACGACCGCCACACCCCCGCCAACGACACCATCACCGCCCACAACACCGGCTGCACCACATCCACCCGAGACCACAACGGATCATCCCCGCCCCGGAACACCACATCCCTCAACGACCAGTCCACAAACGGCGACAGCGCACGCTCACACGCCACCATCGACTCCCCGAACACCGGCGACGCATCCCACAACTCACGCCCCATCCCCACCCACTGCGAACCCTGGCCGGGGAAGACGAACACGGCACCCGTGCCGGCCTCGCCGGTACCGCGGACGAGGCCGGGCACGTCGAGTCCGTCGGCCAGGGCGGTCAGCGCAGCGGGCCGGTCCTGGCCCTCCTCGGTGAACAGCACCGCGCGGTGGGCGAGCGTGGAGCGGCTCGTCAGCAGGGAGTGGCCCACGTCCGCGGCCGCGAGTCCGGGGCGGGCGTCGAGGTGGGCCCGCAGCCGTGCGGCCTGTTCGCGCAGGGCGACCTCGGTGTTGCCGGAGATCAGCCAGGGCAGCGGGACGGGCCTGGTGGTGAGGGGAGGCTCCGTTCCGTCGTCCGGCTGCGCCTCAGCCGAATCCGGCTCGGGCTCGGGCGCCAGCTCCGGGGCCTGTTCGAGGATCACGTGTGCGTTGGTGCCGCTGATGCCGAACGACGACACGCCCGCTCGCCGGGGGCGTCCGGTGTCCGGCCAGTCCCGCGCCTCCGTCAGGAGTTCCACCGCGCCCGTGGACCACTCCACCTGGCTGCTCGGCTTGCCCACGTGCAGCGTCTTGGGCAGTACGCCGTGCTGCAGCGCCAGCACGCTCTTGATGACACCGGCGACACCGGAGACGGCCTGGGTGTGCGCGATGTTCGACTTCAACGAGCCGAGCCACAGCGGCCGGCCGTCGTGCCGGTCCTGGCCGTAGGTGTTGAGCAGGGCCTGCGCCTCGATCGGGTCGCCCAGGGTCGTGCCCGTGCCGTGCGCCTCGACCATGTCGACGTCCGCGAGGCCCAGCCCTGCGTTGGCGACCGCCTGCCGGATCACCCGCTGCTGCGCCGGACCGTTCGGCGCGCTCAGACCGTTCGACGCACCGTCCTGGTTCACCGCCGAGCCGCGGATCACCGCGAGGACCGGGTGGTCGTTGCGGCGCGCGTCGGCGAGGCGTTCCAGCAGGACGACGGCGACGCCCTCGCCCCAGCCGATGCCGTCGGCGTCGTCGGAGAAGGCCTTGCAGCGGCCGTCCGCCGCCAGGCCGCGCTGCCGGGCGAAGGTCACGAAGGCGGACGAGGTGGCCATCACGGCGACGCCGCCGGCCAGCGCCAGCGAGCAGTCGCCCTGCCGGAGCGACTGCGCGGCGGAGTGCAGCGCGACGAGGGAGGAGGAGCAGGCGGTGTCGATGGTGACGGCGGGGCCCTCCAGGCCCAGGACGTAGGAGACGCGGCCGGACATGATGCTCGCCGAGCCGCCGGTGATGGCGTATCCCTGGTCGGTCGGCGAGTTCATCAGCTTGACCGTGTGCTCGATGGCCGTGCCGCCGACGAAGACGCCGGTCCGGCTGCCCTGCAGCGAGTGCGGGTCGATCCCGGCCCGTTCCAGCGCCTCCCACGAGGTCTCCAGCAGCAGCCGTTGCTGGGGGTCCATGGTCAGGGCCTCACGGGGCGAGATCCCGAAGAAGCCGGCGTCGAAGTCGCCCGCCCCGTCCAGGAACGCGCCCTCTCGGGTGTACGTGGTGCCCGGCCGGTCGGGGTCGCTGTCGAAGAGCGAGGAGAGGTCCCAGCCCCGGTCGTCGGGGAAGCCGCTGACTCCGTCGGCGCCGTCCACCACCATCTGCCACAGCTGCTCCGGCGAGTCGACCCCGCCGGGCAGCCGGCAGGCCATGCCCACGATGGCGAGTGGTTCGCGCGCCCGGTCCTGGCTGTCCTTGAGCTGCTGACGGGTCTGCTGCAGTTCGGCCGTGACCCTGCGCAGATAGGTACGGAGTTTGTCCTCGGTCATCGTGAAACCCCACTCTGGAGCAGTTGAAAGCCCGGCAGATACCTGTTCAGCCTGTTCAGGACACGCCTAGGTCACGGTCGATGAAGTCGAAGATCTCGTCGTCCGTGGCGGCTTCGAGATCGGTGGCGCCGTCCTTCTCAGCGGTGCTGAGCTGGGCGATGAGGTCGCGAAGGTGGTCGGCGATGTCCTCGCGGGCCTGCGGATCCGGTGCGACGCTGTCGAGCGCCTCGCTGATCCGAGTCAGCTCCCGCCTGATGTCGAGAACGTCGGCGATCCCCGGCAGGCGGCCCTCCTGCGCGAGCTCCGTGAGCAGGAGATCGGTGATGCGCTGGGGGTTGGGGTGGTCGAAGACGAGGGTCGCGGGCAGTCGCAGACCGGTGGCCTTCGACAGCCGGTTGCGCAGCTCCATCGCCGTCAGCGAGTCGAAGCCCAGCTCCTTGAACGCCCGGCCCGGCGTGATCTCCGCCGTCGACCCGTGCGCCAGCACCTGCGCGGCCTCACCGCGCACCAGACCCAGCAGCAACGCCTGCTGCTCCGACTCCGCCAACCCGGCCAGCCGGCCGCGCAGATCGGCACCGGCCTCGGCCGCGTCCTCCGGAGCGTCCCCGAGGGTGTCGGCCTCGCGCAGGATCCGGGCGACTTCGGGGATGTCCTCGATCAGCGGGCGACGACGGGCCATCGTGTACCCCGGCGTGAACAGCGCCCAGTCCAGGTCGGCCACCGTCACCGACACCTCGTCCTGCTCCAGCGCCTGCCGCAACGCCCGAACGGCCGACTCCGGCTCCAGCAGACCCACACCGCGACGCGCCAACTGCTCGGCGTTCCCCTCGGCCGCCATCGCGGTGCCCTTCCAGCCACCCCACGACACCGACGAACCCGCCAGGCCACGCGCCCGACGCTCCCGGATCAGACCCTCCAGATAGCCGCCCGCAGCCGCGTTCGCGCCGTTGCCCGCACTCCCCCACACCGCGGCGCCCGTGGAGAACACCACGAACGCATCCAGCGACAGACCGGACGTCAGGTCGTCCAGGTGACGCGCACCCGTCACCCGGGCCCCCATCTGGTCCTCGAGACCGGCCGCGTCGAGTTCGGCCAAGGGGCCGTGGACGGCGATCCCGGCAGTGTGGAAGACGGCGCTGAGGGGGTGCTCGGCCGGGATCCCGGCGAGCAGTTCCGCGAGCGCCGTCCGGTCGGTCACGTCACACGCGGCGACGGCGACCTCCGCACCCAACCCGCGTAGTTCTTCCGCGAGTTCGGCATTCCCGCCGCTGCGGCTGACCAGCAGCAGACGCTCGGCGCCCTCCTCGGCCAGCCAGCGCGCGACCTGCCCGCCGACGCCGCCCGTGGCACCCGTGACCAGGACGGTTCCCCGCGGGTTCCACTCCCGTACCGGCGCCGCGTTCGCGCCCAGCGGGGCACGGACCAGCCGACGCCCGTAGACGCCCGACGAGCGCACGGCGACCTGGTCCTCGCCCTCGGCGGCCGCGAGCACGCCGGCCAGCGTGGACGCCACCCGCTCGTCCCACTCGGCCGGAACGTCCACCAGACCGCCCCAGCCGCCAGGCTGCTCCAGCCCCGCGATCTGGCCCAGCGCCCATACCTGCGTCTGCACCGCGGACACCGGATCGCCCTCATGCACCGCGGCGGCGCCCCGGGTCAGCACCCACAGCGGCACCGCACTGTCGCCATGGGCCTGAACCAGCCGCAGCGTCGACTGCACCGCGGACTCTTCGTCCCAGGCGAGCAGCGACACCACTCCCGACACGTCGGCGAGTGCCGCACCGTCGAGATCCTCCCGTACGGACACCTCCGCACCGGCCGCTTCGAGTGCCTGCCGCACCTCGTCGACCGGCGCGCCCGCCCCGGGACCGACGATCAGCCACGTCCCCGACAAGCGGGTGCCCGGGCGCAGGGCGTTCGCGCGCCAAGTGGTGCGGTAGCGCCACGAGTCGAGCGTCATCTGCTTGCGACGGCCCTTGCGCCAGGCCGACAGCGTGGGCAGCCAGGCCTCTGCCGCAGCGCCGGCATCGGAGACGTCGAGCACTCCGGCGAGATCGGACAGGTCCTCGCGCTCCACGGCGTCCCAGAACGCGGCCTCGGTGTCGTCCGCCGTCGCGTCCTGGATCTCACCTCCGACGGAGACACCCTCGAGCCAGTAGCGCTGGTGCTGGAAGGCGTACGTCGGCAGATCCACCCGACGCGCACCGCTCCCCGCATACAGCACCGACCAGTCCACCGGCGCACCCGCGACATAGGCCTCCGCCAACGACGTCAGGAAACGCTCCGCACCGCCGTCCTCCCGCCGCAACGAACCCACCACAGCGCCGGCCACGCTCTCCAGCGACTCCTGGATCGCCATCGCCAACACCGGATGCGGACTCGACTCGACGAAGACCGCACTGCCCCGATCCACCAGCGTCCGGATCACCGGCTCGAACAGCACCCGCTCCCGCAGATTCCGCACCCAGTACGCCGCGTCCAGCCCCGCGGTGTCCAACCGCTCACCCGACACCGTCGAGTAGAACGCCACGGACGACGACACCGGCCGGATGTCCGCCAGCTCGGCGAGGAGATCGCCGTTCAGCGCGTCCACCTGCGCGGAGTGCGAGGCGTAGTCGACGGCGATCCGACGCGCCCGCACCCCGTCCGCCTCGCACCCGGCGAGCAGCTCGTCCAACGCCTCCGGCTCACCCGACACCACCACCGACGACGGCCCGTTCACCGCCGCGATCCCGACCCGGCCCTCGAAGCGTGCGAGCCGCTCCTCAGCCTCCGCGACCGCAAGCGCCACCGACACCATCCCGCCCCTGCCGGACAACTTCTCCAGCACCAGACGCGACCGCACCGCCACCACCCGCGCACCGTCTTCGAGCGACAGCCCGCCCGCCACACACGCCGCAGCCACCTCGCCCTGGGAATGACCCACCACCGCCGCCGGCTCCACACCGAACGACCGCCACACCCCCGCCAACGACACCATCACCGCCCACAACACCGGCTGCACCACATCCACCCGAGACCACAACGGATCATCACCGTCCCGGAACACCACATCCCGCAACGACCACCCCACAAACGGCGACAGCGCACGCTCACACGCCACCATCGACTCCCCGAACACCGGCGACGCGTCCCACAACTCACGCCCCATCCCCACCCACTGCGAACCCTGGCCGGGGAAGACGAAGACAGCGCGGCTGTCGGCGGTGGCGGCGCCGGAGACGACGCCGGGGGCCGAGCCCTGGGCGGTGAGCCCGCGCAGACCGTCGAGCACGTCCGTCGCGTCGCGGCCGAGCACCACGGCTCGGTGTTCCAGGCCGGCCCGCGTGGTCGCCAAGGAGAACGCCACGTCGGTGAGATCGAGGCCGGGGTCGCGCTGCACCAGGCCGGACAGGCGCTCGGCCTGCCCGCGCAGGGCCGCGTTCGAGCGGCCGGAGATCACCCACGGGACCACCGGTGTCATGAGTGCGGGGGCCGTCGGGCGGTCGGTGTCGGGCCGGGCCGGGGGTTCCTCGGGCGCGGGCGCCTCTTCGATGATCACATGGGCGTTGGTGCCGCTGATCCCGAACGAGGACACGCCCGCACGCCGAGGACGTTCCGTCTGCGGCCACTCCCGTGCCTCGGTCAGCAGTTCCACCGCGCCCGCCGACCAGTCGACCTTGGGCGTCGGCTCGTCCACGTTCAGGGTCTTGGGCAGCACGCCGTTGCGCAGCGCGAGTACGGACTTGATGACGCCCGCGACGCCGGCGGCCGCGCCCGTGTGCCCGATGTTGGACTTGACGGAGCCCAGCCACAGCGGCCGGTCGGCCGGACGTTCCTGGCCGTAGGTGTTGAGCAGGGCCTGCGCCTCGATCGGGTCGCCCAGCGTGGTGCCCGTGCCGTGCGCCTCGACCATGTCGACGTCGGCGAGGGTCAGGCCGGCGTTGGCGACCGCCTGCCGGATCACCCGCTGCTGCGAGGGGCCGTTCGGGGCGCTCAGGCCGTTCGACGCGCCGTCCTGGTTGATCGCCGAACCGCGGATCACGGCCAGCACCTCGTGCCCGTTGCGACGCGCGTCCGACAGCCGTTCCAGGACGATCATGCCGACGCCCTCGCCCCAGCCGATGCCGTCCGCGGCGGCCGCGAAGGCCTTGGTGCGGCCGTCGGCCGACAGTCCGCCGAGCGTGTCGAACTCGGCGAACGCGCCGGGCGTGGCCATCAGACCGACGCCGCCGGTCAGCGCGAGACCGCACTCGCCGCCCCGCAGCGCCTGGGCGGCGAGGTGCAGGGCGACCAGCGAGGACGAGCACGCCGTGTCCACGCTGACGGCGGGCCCTTCCAGGCCCAGGGTGTAGGAGACCCGGCCCGACATCACACTGCCGGAGGAACTGGTGACGGCGTAGCCCTGGCTGGCGGGCGAGTTCATCAGCAGTGCGCCGTACTCGACGGCCGTGCCGCCGACGAAGACTCCGGTGTCGCTGCCGCGCAGCGACTTGGGGTCGATGCCGGTCCGCTCGACGGCCTCCCAGGCGATCTCCAGCAGCAGCCGCTGCTGCGGGTCCATGGTCACCGCCTCACGCGGCGAGATCCCGAAGAAGCCGGCGTCGAAGTCGCCCGCCTCGTGCAGGAAGCCGGCGGGGCGGAGGCTGGCGAGGTTCCACCGGTCCCAGCCTCGGTAGGACGGGAAGTCGGACAGCCCCTCCCTGTTCTCGGCCATCACCTGCCACAGGTCTTCCGGGGAAGCCACTCCGCCCGAGTAGCGGCACGCCATGCCGACGACGGCCAGCGGTTCGTCGGACGTCGTGCGTACGACGAGATCGGCCCGCACGGGGTCGGCACCGGCGCCGACGAGTTCGTCGCGCAGGTGGGCGGCGAGCTGTCGCGGGTTGGGGTAGTCGAAGACCAGGGTGGCGGGCAGGCGCAGCCCGGTGGCCGTGTTGAGGAGGTTGCGCAGCTCCATCGCGGTCAGCGAGTCGAAGCCGAGTTCCTTGAAGGGCCGTTCCGGTGTGATGTCGGCCGGCGAGGCGTGGGCCACGACACGGACGGCCTCACCTCGCACCAGGTCCAAGAGCACGTCGAGTTGCTCGGCGCCGCCGAGTCCCGCGAGCTCGGTCCGCAGGGCGGCGCCGGCCGAGTCGTCGGCGGGGCCGACGGCGGAGTCCTCGCGCAGGGCGCGGGCGACCTCGGGGATGTCCTCGATCAGCGGGCGGCGCCGGGCCATCGTGTATCCCGGCGTGAACAGCGCCCAGTCCATGTCGGTCACGGTCAGGGTGGTCTCGTCGTGCTCCAGCGCCTGCCGGAGCGCCTCGACGGCCAGCGCCGGGTCCATCGGCCGGACCCCGCGCCGCGCCAACTGCTGGGCGGTCTCCTCGGTCGCCATGCCGGTGTCCTTCCAGCCACCCCACGACACCGAGGTCGCCGCCAGACCACGCGCCCGGCGCTCCCGGGCGAGACCGTCCAGATAGGCGTTGGCCGCCGCGTACCCGCCGTTTCCGGCGCTTCCCCATATCGCGGCGCCTGAGGAGAAGAGGACGAACGCGTCGAGTTCCAGGCCGAGTTCGGCGGTCAGCTCGTCCAGGTGACGGGCGCCGAGGGTCTTCGCGGCCATCTGGGCTTCCAGGTCCGCGACGTCGAGCTCGCGTACGGGGCCGTAGCTCGCGATTCCGGCCGTGTGGAAGACGGAGGTCACGGGATGCGCGGCGAGCAACTCCGCCAGGGCGTTCCGGTCGGCCACGTCACAGGCGGCGATGGCGACCTCGGCCCCCGACTCGCGCAGTTCTTCGGCCAGTTCGGTCGCGCCCTCGGCCTGCTCACCGCTGCGGCTGACCAGCAGCAGCCGCTCGACGCCCTCCTTCGCGAGCCAGCGCGCCAGGTGCCCGCCGACGCCGCCGGTGCCGCCGGTGATCAGCGCTGTGCCCGAGGGGCTCCACGTCCGGGTCGGGGTCGTGGCGGTTCCCAGCGGGGCGCGGACGAGCCGACGCCCGTAGACGCCCGACGAACGCACCGCGACCTGGTCCTCGCCCTCCCCGGCCGCCAGCACAGCGGCCAGCGAGGACGCCACCCGCTCGTCCCACACCTCGGGGACGTCGACCAGACCGCCCCAGGCGGCGGGCTGCTCCAGGCCCACGATCTGACCCAGCGCCCAGACCTGCATCTGGACCGCGGACACCGGATCGTCCGCACCCACGGCGGCGGCGCCCCGCGTCAGCACCCACAGCGGAGCTTCCAGCTCCGCGTCCGCCAGAGCCTGGACCAACTCCACCGACGCGGCCGGCGCCCGCTCCTCGTCCCAGGCGAGCAGGGACACCACACCCGACACGTCCGCCGACGCGACCGCGTCCAGCTCCTCGCACACGGACACCTCCGCACCCGCCGCGACCAACGCCTCCCGGACCTCCTCGACCGGAGCGTCCGCGCCGCGTGCCACGACCAGCCACGTTCCCGACAGACGGCCCGTCGCAGGAACCGTCACCGAACGCCACACCGTCCGATAACGCCACGAGTCCAGCACCGACCGCTCCTGACGCCCCCGACGCCAAGCCGACAACGCCGGCACCACCGGCTCCCACGCCTCCACGTCGCCATCAGCGACCAACGCGGCCACACCCGCCGCATCCGCCCGCTCCACCGCACCCCAGAACGCCGCATCCACCGGATCGACGGCGCTCCCCGTACCCGGGGCGGAGGCGTCCTCCAGCCAGTAGCGCTGATGCTGGAAGGCGTAGGTGGGCAGCTCGACCGTGCGTGCGCCGGTGCCCGCGAACAGCGTCGACCAGTCGACCGGCGCACCCGCGACGTAGGCCTCGGCCAGCGAGGTCAGGAGACGATCCACGCCACCGTCGTCACGCCGCAGCGAACCCACGACAGCGCCGGACGCGCTCTCCACCGTCTCCTGGATCGCCATCGCCAACACCGGGTGCGGGCTGGACTCCACGAAGACCTGGTGCTCCTGTTCGGCGAGCATCCGGATCACCGGCTCGAACAGCACCCGCTCCCGCAGATTCCGCACCCAGTACGCCGCGTCCAGCCCCGCGGTGTCCAACCGCTCACCCGACACCGTCGAATAGAACGCCACCGACGACGACTGCGGCCGGATCTCGGCCAGCTCCGCCATCAGGTCCTCGTTGAGGGCGTCCACCTGCGCGGAGTGCGAGGCGTAGTCCACCGCGATACGACGCGCCCGCACCCCGTCCGTCTCACACCCGGCGAGCAGCTCGTCCAGCGCGTCCGGCTCACCGGACACCACCACCGACGACGGCCCGTTGACCGCGGCGATCCCGACCCGGCCCTCGAACCGCGCCAGCCGCTCCTCCGCCTCCACGACCGGAAGCGCCACCGACACCATCCCGCCCCTGCCGGACAGCTTCTCCAGCACCAGACGCGAACGCACCGCCACCACCCGCGCACCGTCTTCGAGCGACAGCCCGCCCGCCACGCACGCCGCCGCCACCTCGCCCTGCGAATGACCCACCACCGCCGCCGGCTCCACACCGAACGACCGCCACACCCCCGCCAACGACACCA
Source organism: Streptomyces sp. NPDC006872 (assembly GCF_040635845.1). Classification (NCBI taxonomy): domain Bacteria; kingdom Bacillati; phylum Actinomycetota; class Actinomycetes; order Kitasatosporales; family Streptomycetaceae; genus Streptomyces; species Streptomyces sp. NPDC006872. Next base: position 1,068,500 of record NZ_JBEYIL010000001.1, on the reverse strand, counting down.
TCACCGCCCACAACACCGGCTGCACCACATCCACCCGAGACCACAACGGATCATCCCCGCCCCGGAACACCACATCCCGCAACGACCACCCCACAAACGGCGACAGCGCACGCTCACACGCCACCATCGACTCCCCGAACACCGGCGACGCATCCCACAACTCACGCCCCATCCCCACCCACTGCGAACCCTGGCCCGGGAACACGAACACGGCTCCGGCGTCGGTGGCCCGGCCCGTCACCACGCCTGCCCCCGAGGTGCCTTCGGCCACCGACCGCAGCCCCGCGAGCAGTTCCTCCCGGTCGCTCCCGAGGACCACGGCCCGCTGCTCGAACGCCGACCGCGTCCCCGCCAACGAGAACGCCACGTCCGCCGGGCTCAGTTCGGGCTGCTCGCCAAGACGTTCCAGCAGCTGCCGGGCCTGTGCCCGCAACGCCGTCTCACCGCGTCCGGAGACCACCCACGGCACCGGCCCGGAGACCTCGCCCCGATGGTCCGCCGACTCCGCCTTCGGGGCTTCCTCGATGATCATGTGCGCGTTGGTGCCACTGATCCCGAACGACGACACGGCCGCACGCCGCGGACGTCCCGTCTCCGGCCAGTCGCGCGCCTCCGTCAGGAGTTCCACCGCGCCCGCCGACCAGTCGACCTTCGGCGTCGGCTCGTCGACGTGCAGGGTCTTCGGCAACACCCCGTGCCGCAGGGCGAGTACGGACTTGATGACGCCCGCCACACCCGCCGCCGCGCCCGTGTGCCCGAAGTTGGACTTCACGGAGCCCAGCCAAATCGGCCGGTCGGCGGGGCGGTCCTGGCCGTAGGTGTTGAGCAGGGCCTGCGCCTCGATCGGGTCGCCCAGCGTGGTGCCCGTACCGTGCGCCTCCAGCATGTCGACGTCCGCGGCGGACAGGCCCGCGTTGGCTAGGGCCTGGCGGATCACCCGCTGCTGCGACGGACCGTTCGGCGCGCTCAGACCGTTCGACGCGCCGTCCTGGTTGATCGCCGAGCCGCGGACCACCGCCAGCACCTCGTGCCCGTTGCGGCGGGCGTCCGACAGGCGTTCCAGCACGACCATGCCGATGCCCTCGCCCCAGCCGGTGCCGTCCGCGGAGGCGGCGAAGGCCTTGCAGCGGCCGTCGCCGGCCATACCGCCCAAGGTGTCGAACCCGAGGAACGCGCCCGGCGTGGCCATGATGGTCACACCGCCCGCGATCGCCAGGTCGCACTCGCCGTTGTTCAGGGACTGCGCGGCCAGGTGCAGGGCGACCAGCGAGGACGAGCACGCCGTGTCCACCGTGACCGCGGGCCCCTCCAGACCCAGGACGTAGGAGACACGGCCGGACATCACACTGCCGAGCGCACCGGTCATGCCGTAGCCGCTGCCGGCCTCGGTCGAGCCCATCAGCACGGCGGGGTAGTCCTGTGGACCACCGCCGACGAAGACTCCGGTGGAGCTGTTCCTCAGCGACCAGGGGTCCATGCCGGCCCGCTCGACGGCCTCCCAGGACACCTCCAGCAGCAGCCGCTGCTGGGGGTCCATGGTCACCGCCTCACGCGGCGAGATCCCGAAGAAGCCGGCGTCGAACTCCCCGGCCTCGTGCAGGAATCCGGCCTGACCGGTCGCGGGCGCGCCCCAGCGGTCCCAGCCACGGTCGGTGGGGAAGTCCGACAGTTCGTCGCGGCCTTCGGCGATCAGCCGCCACAGATCCTCGGCGTTGCGAACGCCACCGGGGTAACGGCATGCCATACCGACGATCGCGAGCGGTTCGTCGTCCGTCGGCCGGGTCGCCGTCGCCACGGTGCCGGATCCCGGCAGACCGTCGACGAGCTCCGTGCGCAGCAGCGAAGCCAGTTGCTGCGGGTTGGGGTAGTCGAAGACGAGGGTCGCGGGCAGCAGGAGACCGGTGGCCTTCGACAGCCGGTTGCGCAGCTCCATCGCCGTCAGCGAGTCGAAGCCCAGCTCCTTGAACGCCCGGCCCGGCGTGATCTCCGCCGTCGACCCGTGCGCCAGCACCTGCGCGGCCTCACCGCGCACCAGACCCAGCAGCAACGCCTGCTGCTCCGACTCCGCCAACCCGGCCAGCCGGCCGCGCAGTCCCCTGCCCGCCGCGTCCTGGGCCGCATCGGTCTCGGTGGCCTCGCTCAGTGCCCGGGCGGCCTCGGGGATGTCCTCGATCAGCGGGCGACGACGGGCCATCGTGTACCCCGGCGTGAACAGCGCCCAGTCCATGTCGGCCACCGTCAGCACGCTCTCGTCGTGCTCCAGCGCCTGCCGCAACGCCCGAACCGCCGACTCCGGCTCCAGCAGACCCACACCGCGACGCGCCAACTGCTCCGCGGTCTCCCCCAACGCCATCGCCGTACCGCGCCAGCCACCCCACGACACTGCCGAACCCGCCAGACCACGCGCCCGACGGCCCCGGATCAGGCCCTCCAGGTAACCGCCCGCAGCCGCGTTCGCGCCGTTGCCGGCGCTCCCCCACACCGCGGCGCCCGTGGAGAACACCACGAACGCATCCAGCACCAAGCCCAGTTCACCGGTCACCTCGTCCAAGTGACGCGCACCCGTCACACGGGCGGAGAGCACCTCCGTGAAGTGCTCGGGGGTGGCGGTGCCGAGCTCCGCGTAGTCGGCCACACCTGCCGCATGGAAGATCGAGGTGACGGGATGCTCGGCGAGCAGCTCCGCGAGCGCCGTCCGGTCGGTCACGTCACAGGCGGCGACGGTGACCTCCGCGCCCAGTCCCCGGAGTTCTTCGGCCAGTTCGACCGCGCCCTCGGCCTGCTCACCACTGCGGCTGACCAGCAGCAGACGCTCGACGCCCTCCTTCGCCAGCCAGCGCGCCAGATGCCCGCCGACGCCGCCCGTGCCACCGGTGATCAACACCGTGCCCGACGGACTCCACTCCCGCACCGGCACCGGGCTCGCACCGAGCGGGGCACGAACCAGCCGACGCCCGTACACACCCGACGAGCGCACGGCGACCTGGTCCTCGCCCTCCCCGGCCGCCAACACGTTGACCAGCGAGGACGCCACCCGCCCGTCCCACGTCTGGGGAACGTCCACCAGACCGCCCCAGCCACCAGGCTGCTCCAGCCCGACCACCTGGCCCAGCGCCCACACCTGCGTCTGCACCGCGGACACCGGATCGTCCGCACCCACCGCACCGGCGCCCCTGGTCAGCACCCACAGCGGCACCGCACTGTCGCCATGCGCCTGCACCAGCCGAACCGTCGACTCCAACGCCGAGTCCTCGTCCCAGGCCAGCAGCGACACCACACCCGACACGTCCGCCGACACGACCGCGTCCAGCTCCTCGCACACGGACACCTCCGCGCCCGCCGCGACCAACGCCTCCCGGACCTCGTCGACCGGAGCGCCTGCACCGCGCGCCACGACCAGCCACGTCCCCGACAGACGGCCCGTCGCAGGGACAGTCACCGAACGCCACACCGTCCGATAACGCCACGAGTCCAGCACCGACCGCTCCTGACGCCCCCGACGCCAAGCCGACAACGCCGGCACCACCGGCTCCCACGCCTCCACGTCGCCATCGGCGACCAACGCGGCCACACCCGCCGCATCCGCCCGCTCCACCGCACCCCAGAACGCCGCATCCACCGGATCGAGGGAATCGCGCTGACCGGGCAGCGTGACATCGTCGAGCCAGTAGCGCTGGTGCTGGAAGGCGTACGTCGGCAGATCCACCCGCCGCGCACCACTGCCCGCGTACAGCAGCGACCAGTCCACGGGCGCACCCGCGACATAGGCCTCCGCCAGCGAGGTCAGGAGACGCGTCGCGCCACCGTTGTCACGCCGCAACGACCCGACCGCCACCACCGGCCGATCCGCAGCCTCACCGGTCTCCTGAACCGCCATCGCCAACACCGGATGCGGACTCGACTCGACGAAGACCGCACTGCCCCGGTCCACCAGCGTCCGGATCACCGGCTCGAACAGCACCCGCTCACGAAGGTTCCGCACCCAGTACGCAGCGTCCAGACCGGCGGTGTCCAACCGCTCACCCGACACCGTCGAATAGAACGCCACCGACGACGACTGCGGCCGGATCTCGGCCAGCTCGGCGAGAAGGTCGTCGTTGAGGGCGTCGACCTGCGCGGAGTGCGAGGCGTAGTCCACCGCGATCCGACGCGCACGGACGCCGTCCGACTCGCACCCGGCGAGCAGCTCGTCCAACGCGTCCGGCTCACCCGACACCACCACCGACGACGGCCCGTTCACCGCCGCCACCCCGACCCGGCCCTCGAAGCGCGCCAGCCGCTCCTCCGCCTCCGCGACCGGAAGCGCCACCGACACCATCCCGCCCCTGCCGGACAACTTCTCCAGCACCAGACGCGACCGCACCGCCACCACCCGCGCGCCGTCCTCCAACGACAGCCCGCCCGCCACACACGCAGCCGCCACCTCACCCTGCGAATGACCCACCACCGCCGCCGGCTCCACACCGAACGACCGCCACACCGCCGCCAACGACACCATCACCGCCCACAACACCGGCTGCACCACATCCACCCGAGACCACAACGGATCATCACCGTCCCGGAACACCACATCCCGCAACGACCAGTCCACATACGGACTCAGCGCCTGCCCGCACTCCTCCATCCGCGCCCCGAACACCGGCGACGCATCCCACAACTCACGCCCCATCCCCACCCACTGCGACCCCTGACCCGGAAACACGAACACCACACCGCCGTCGGCAGACGCCCGCCCGCTCACCACACCCGCCCCCGGCACCCCCTCCGCCACCGACCGCAACCCCGCCAGCAACTCCTCCCGGCCACCACCCAGCACCACCGCCCGCTGCTCGAACGCCGACCGCGTCCCCGCCAACGACACACCCACATCCACCGGGGACAGCTCAGCCGTGCGCGCCATGTGCGCGGTCAGTCGTGCGGCCTGTTCCCGCAGTGCCGCCTCGCCGCGTGCCGAGACCACCCACGGCACCGGGCCGCCCTCCAGCGCGGGACGCCCCTCGGCCCCCTGCCCCTCCATGGGCTCGGCTTCCGGGGCCTGTTCGAGGATGACGTGCGCGTTGGTGCCGCTGATGCCGAACGAGGACACGCCCGCTCGCCGGGGGCGTCCGGTGTCCGGCCACTCCCGCGCCTCCGTCAGGAGTTCCACCGCGCCCGCCGACCAGTCGACCTCGGGGGTCGGCTCGTCCACGTGCAGGGTCTTGGGCAGCACGCCGTGCTGGAGGGCGAGTACGGCCTTGATCACTCCGGAGATGCCGGCGGCGGCCTGGGTGTGGCCGATGTTCGACTTCAGGGTGCCGAGCCAGAGGGGTCGGCCGTCGTGCCGTTCCCGGCCGTAGGTGGCGAGGAGCGCTTCGGCCTCGATGGGGTCGCCGAGGGTGGTGCCGGTGCCGTGCGCCTCGACCATGTCGACGTCCGCGGCGGACAGGCCGGCGTTGGCCAGCGCCTGGCGGATCACCCGCTGCTGCGAGGGGCCGTTCGGGGCGCTCAGGCCGTTCGACGCGCCGTCCTGGTTCACCGCAGAGCCGCGGATCACTGCGAGGACGGGGTTGCCGTCGCGGCGGGCGTCGGACAGGCGCTGGAGGGCGAGGACGCCGGCGCCCTCGCCCCAGCCGGTGCCGTCCGCGGAGGCGGCGAAGGCCTTGCAGCGGCCGTCGCCGGCCGATCCGCCGGTCGCCGAGAACTCGGCGAAGATCGAGGGGGTGATGAGGACGAGCACGCCGCCGGCCAGGGCGAGGTCGCATTCGCCGGTGCGCAGTGACTTGATCGCGAGGTGCAGGGCGACGAGGGAGGAGGAGCACGCCGTGTCCACCGTGACGGCGGGGCCCTCCAGGCCGAGCACATAGGAGATGCGGCCGGACAGGACGCTGCCGGGGGCGCCGGTCAGCGCGTAGCCTCCCGCGCCCTCTGCCGAGTTCATCACCAGCGCGCCGTACTCCTGCGGGGCGCCGCCGACGAACACGCCGGTGCGGCTGCCCTTGAGCGTGCTCGGGGCGATGCCGGCGCGTTCCAGGGCCTCCCAGGAGGTCTCCAGCAACAGCCGCTGCTGCGGGTCCATGGCCATCGCCTCGCGCGGCGAGATCCGGAAGAAGGCGGGGTCGAAGTCGCCCGCGTCGTGGAGGAAGGCGCCGGTCTTGGCGGTGGGGACGTCCCAGTTCTCCCAGCCGCGGTCGACGGGGAAGCCCGACATGGCGTCGCGGCCCTCGGCGATGAGCTGCCACAGTCCCTCGGTGTCGCGGACGCCGCCGGGGTAGCGGCAGCCGATGCCCACGATGGCCAGGGGCTCCGACGAGGCCGCGCTGAGCCGCTGGTTCTGGGTGCGCAGCCGCTCGTTCTCCAGCAGCGAGGCCCGCAGCGCGTCGACGACCTCCGACATGGAACTGCTCATGCTCAACTCCCACTCACGTGATTCGTCAATGCGCAAGGACAGGCCTGTTTGCAGGCTATGGGGCCGGGAGCTGGATCCCGGCCCCAGATCAGGACCGCGAACACCCCTAAGTTCGGGGCCCGTCGGCCCGGGTAGGGGCCGTGTTTCAGGACAGGCCGAACTCGTCGCCGAGCAGGGTGACGAGCTCCTCGGCGCTCACCGAGTCGAGGTCGACGTCGTCGTCCTCGCGATCGGCGTCGGTGGCTTCCGCGGTCTCCTCCAGGGCCGCCAGGAGCACCCGTAGCCGGGTGGTCAGCGCTCCTCGGTCCTCAGCGGCGGGGGCCGTCGAGCGGAGCGCGGTCTCCAGTTCGCGCAGGGCGTCGAGGGCGGGGTCGGTGGCGGTGGCGGTGTCCAGTTCCATGCCGGTGAGCAGACGGGCGGCCAGCGCCCGGGGGTTGGGGTGGTCGAAGACGAGGGTCGCGGAGAGCCGTACGCCGGTGAGGGCGCTGAGCCGGTTGCGGAGGTCGACGGCCATCAGGGAGTCGAAGCCGAGGCTCTTGAACGCCTTGGTGACCGGTACCGCCTCCGCCGACGGCAGGGCGAGGACCGAGGCGACCTCGGTGCGGACGAGGTTCTCCAGGGCGCCGACCCGGTCGTCCGGGGACAGCGGGCGCAGCCGGTCGCGGAGCCCGGTGAGGCCGGCGCCGGGGTCGGTGCGGCGTCGGGGTGCGGGCGCCAGGCCGCGCAGGGCGGCGGGCAGGGCGGCGCGGTCGGTGGCGGACAGGCCGCCGGGTTCGAAGCGGAAGGGCAGCAGCACGGGTGCGCCGCTGGTGTGCGCCGCGTCGAAGAGGGCGAGTCCGTCGTCGGGGGTCAGGGGCAGCATGCCCGCGCGGGAGATGCGGCGCAGGTCGGCGGCGGCGAGCTGGGCGGTCATGCCGGCGCTGCTCTCCCAGGGGCCCCAGGCGAGCGAGAGGGCGGGCAGGCCGTCGGCCCGTCGGCGCAGGCACAGGGCGTCGAGGTAGGCGTTGGCGGCCGCGTAGGCGGACTGTCCGCCGCCGCCGAGGGCGCCGGCGAGGGAGGAGCAGACGACGAAGGCGCGCAGGCCGAGCGGGGCGGTGAGGTCGTGCAGGTTCGCCACGGCGTCGATCTTGGGGCGGAGCACCCGGTCGACCTGTTCGGCGGTGAGGGTGCCGAGCATGCCGTCGTCGACGACGCCGGCGGCGTGCACGACGGCCGTCAGGGGTGCGGTGGCCGGGATCCGGTCGAGTACGGCGGCCAGGGCTTCGCGGTCGGCGGCGTCGCAGGCGGCTGTGTGGACGTCGGCTCCCGACTCGGCGAGTTCGCTGCGGAGTTCGGCCATGCCGGGGGTCTCCTCGCCGCGGCGGCCGAGGAGCAGGAGGTGGCGTACGCCGTGTTCGGTGACCAGGTGGCGGGCGAGGAGTCCGCCGATCATTCCGCCTGCGCCGGTGATGAGGGTGGTGCCCTCGGTCGGCCAGGGGTCGGCCGGGGCGGCGCCGGTCGTGGCGGTCTCCTGGTCGGTGTGGCGGGCGAGGGCCGGGACGAGGGTCAGGTCGCCGCGGATCGCGAACTGGGCGGCCTCGGTGGTCTCGGTGCGGGCCAGGATCTGGGACCGGGTGAGGTCTTCGAGGGCGGTGTCGGGGTCCAGGTCGACCAGGACCAGGCGGTCGGGGTGTTCGAGTTGGGCGCTGCGGGCCAGGCCCCAGGTGGCGCTGTGGGCCAGGTCGCCGATGCCTTCGCCGGGCAGGGCCTCGACCGCGCCGCGGGTGCACAGCACGAGTCGGCTCTTGACGAAGTGCTCGTCCTCGACCCAGGTGCGCAGGGTGTCCAGGGCGGTGTGCACGGCGGTGCGGGCGGCCGTCGGGTCGACGGCGGCGGTGGTCGGGGCGCAGGCCAGGAGGACCTGGTCGGGGGCCGCGCCGCCGTCGGCGAGGTGCCGGCGCAGGGCGGCGAGGTCCGGGTAGTGGTCGATCTCGGGGTCCTGGGGGGCCTCGGGGCCGAGCAGGGCCCAGCGGACGGTCGGGGCGCCCGCGGTCTCCGGGCGGGTGGCGGGCGTCCAGTCCATGCGGAACAGGGAGGACGCGGCCGCGGACGAGCCGAGTTGGGCGCGGGAGACGGCGCGCAGGCTGAGGCCGCCGACGGAGACGAGGGGGCGTCCGTCGCCGTCCCAGAGGGTGGCGATGACCTCGTCGGCGCCGGGGCCCGCGGCGAGGCGGATCCGGCAGGCGGTGGCGCCGGGCGCGGGCACGGCGACGTCGCGCCAGGCGAACGGCAGGAACGGGCCGTTGCCGCGGTCGGCGGTGGGCAGGAAGGCGAGTGTGTGCAGGGCGGCGTCCAGCAGGGCGGGGTGGACGCCGAAAGCCGGGGCGTCGTCGGCCGCCTGCGCGGGCAGCGTGACCTCGGCGTAGACCTCGTCGCCGTGCCGCCAGGCGGCGGTCAGGCCCTGGAACACCGGCCCGTAGGCGGTGCCGGCGGCGGCCAGGTCCGCGTAGAACGCGTCGAGCGGGACGGGTTCGGCGCCCTGCGGCGGCCACAGGACCGGCGGGGCTTCGGGGTGGGCGACCGGACCGGCCGCCAGCCGGCCCTCGGCGTGCCGGGTCCAGTCGGCGGCTCCCGCGGGGCGGGAGTAGACGGCAACCGGCCGGTGGTCGTCGTCCGTGGTCTCGCCGACGACGACCTGGACGGTGACGCCGCCGTGCTCGGGCAGGATCAGCGGGCGGTGGACGACGAGTTCCTCCAGCTCGCCGGTGTCCAGGCGGCTGCCCGCCCAGAGGGCGAGTTCGAGGAAGCCGGTGCCGGGGAACAGGACGGCGTCCAGGATGCGGTGGTCGGCCAGCCAGGGCTGGGCGGCCAGGGAGAGTTCGCCGGTGAACAGGACGTCGCCGCCGGAGGCGGCGCTGACCATCGCGCCGAGCAGCGGGTGCCCGGTGTCGTCGAGGCCGGCGGCGGAGAGGTCGCCGCGGTCGGCGGTGGATTCGGCGGGCCAGTAGGGGGCCCGTTGGAAGGAGTAGGTGGGCAGGTCGGCCCAGCGGGCGTCGGCGTCGGCGAAGACGGCGTCCCAGTCGACGGTGACGCCGTGCACATGGGCGCGGGCCAGGGCGGTCAGCAGGGTGGCCGGTTCGGATCCGTCGCGGCGCAGGAGCGAGGTGCACACGCCGGCGGGGGCGGTGTCGAAGCAGTCCTCGGCCATCGTGGTGAGGGTGGCGTCCGGGCCCAGTTCCAGGAATCCGGTGACGCCCGCGTCCGCGAGGGCGGCGACGCCGTCGGCGAAGCGGACCGTGTGGCGGGCGTGCCGTACCCAGTACCGGGGGTCGGCGATCTCGTCGGCGCCGAGGACGGCTCCGGTGAGGTTGGAGACGACCGGAATGTGGGGCGCGGCGAAGTCCAGTCCGGCGACCAGTTCGCCGAACTCCGCGAGCATGGGTTCCATGAGCGGCGAGTGGAAGGCGTGGCTCACGTCGAGCCGCCGGATGCGGCGGCCCTCGGCGGTGAAGTGCGCGGCGAGCGCCTCCACGGCTTCGGTCGTGCCGGAGAACACCACCGAGCGGGGGCCGTTGACGGCGCCGAGGTCCACGCTGCCTGCGTGGTCGCCGAGCACCTCGGCGAGTGCGGCGAGCGCCTCCGTCTCCCCGGTCTGGACGGCGAGCATGGCGCCGCCGGCCGGGAGGGCCTGCATGAGCCGGCCGCGGGCGACGACGAGCCGGGCGGCGTCGGCGAGGTCCAGGGCGCCCGCCACATGGGCGGCGGCGATCTCGCCGACGGAGTGGCCGAGGACGTAGTCGGGGGTCACGCCCCAGGAGGCGAGCAGCCGGAACAGGGCCGTTTCCAGGGCGAACAGGGCGGGCTGGGTGAGTGCGGTGCGGTCGAGTTCGGCGGCCTCGGCGGTGAACACGGTGTCGCGCAGCGGCCGTCCGAGCAGCGGGTCCAGGTGGGCGCAGGCCTCGTCGAAGGCGCGGGCGAACGCGGGGAACGCCGCGTGCAGTTCGCGTCCCATGCCGGGTCGCTGGGAGCCCTGTCCGGCGAACAGCAGGGCGAGACCGCCCTCGCCCGCGGTGCCGTGCAGCAGCCCTTCGGGGGTGTGTCCGGCGGCGAGCCCGGCGAGCGCGGTGAGTGCCTGCGCCCGGTCGGTGACGGGCAGTGCGGCCCGGTGTTCGAGGGCGGCGCGCCGGGTGGCGAGCGCGTGGCCGATGTCGGTGACGGAGCCCTGCGGCCGGTCCTGCAGCCAGGTCAGGAGGGTCTCGGCCTGGGCGCGCAGGGCGGGTTCGTCGTGCCCGGACAGCAGCCACGGGGTGACGGGCAGGGGGGTCTGGTCGGTGGCGGCTGCGGGCTCGGGTTCGGCGGCCTGTTCGAGGATGACGTGGGCGTTGGTGCCGCTGACGCCGAAGGAGGACACCCCGGCCCGGCGGGGTCGGCCCGTGTCGGGCCAGGGACGGGTCTCGGTGAGCAGGTCGACGGCGCCCTCGCTCCAGTCGACGTGCGGGGTGGGCTCGTCGATGTGCAGGGTGCGGGGCAGCACGCCGTGCCGCAGGGCCTGCACGGTCTTGATGACTCCGCCGATGCCGGCGGCGGCCTGGCTGTGCCCGATGTTGGACTTCAGGGAGCCGAGCAGCAGCGGCCGCTCCGGGTCCCGGTCGCGTCCGTAGGCGGCGAGGATGGCCTGGGCCTCGATGGGGTCGCCGAGGGTGGTGCCGGTGCCGTGCGCCTCGACGGCGTCGACGTCGGCGGGGGTCAGCCCGGCCCGCTCCAGGGCCTGGCGGATGACGCGCTGCTGGGAGGGGCCGTTGGGCGCGGTGAGGCCGTTGGACGCGCCGTCCTGGTTGACGGCGCTGCCGCGGAGCACCGCGAGCACCTGGCGGCCGTGGCGGCGGGCGTCGGAGAGCCGTTCGAGGAGGACCATGCCGGTGCCCTCGGCCCAGCCGGTGCCGTCGGCGCCGGCCGCGAAGGCCTTGCAGCGGCCGTCGGGCGAGAGTCCGCCCTGCTTGGCGAAGTCGTCGAAGAGGAACGGGCTGGTCAGCACGGCGACGCCGCCGACGAGGGCGAGATCGCAGTCGCCGTCGCGCAGCGACTGGGCGGCGGTGTGCAGGGCGACCAGGGAGGAGGAGCAGGCCGTGTCCACCGTGACGGCGGGCCCCTCCAGGCCGAGCACATAGGCCACGCGGCCGGAGACCACGCTGGTGGCGGCGCCGGTCACGCCGTATCCGGCGAGGGCCTGTGAGCCGCGCCGGAACAGGCTGGTGTACCCGGAGGCGGCGGCGCCGACGAAGACGCCGGTACGGCTGCCGCGCAGGCGCGCGGGGGCGATGCCGGCGCGTTCGAGGGCTTCCCAGGAGGTCTCGAGCAGCAGCCGCTGCTGGGGGTCCATGGTGAGGGCCTCGCGGGGGGAGATGCCGAAGAACCCGGGGTCGAAGTCGGCGACCCGGTCGATGAATCCGCCCTGCTGGGGCACGGAGCCGTCGGCGGGCGCGGTGTCGCTCCAGCCGCGGTCGGCCGGGAAGCCGGCGATGGCGTCCCGTTCCTCCAGGCAGAGGTTCCAGAGGTCTTCCGGGGAGCTGACGCCGCCCGGGTAGCGGCAGGCCATGCCGACGATGACGAGGGGGTCGTCGTCGGTGCGGGCGACGGCGGCCGGGGTGGTGCGGGCGGCGGGGGCGGTCGTGGGCTCGTCGAGGCCGTCGAGGAGTTCGGCGGCGAGGAAGTCGGCGAGCTCGCCGGGGGTCGGGTGGTCGAAGACCACGGTGACGGGCAGCCGGAAGCCGACGGCGCCGGTGAGCCGGTTGCGGAACTCCACGGCGGTCAGCGAGTCGAAGCCGAGCTCGCGGAACGGCGCGGTGGAGCCGACGGCGTCCGGGTCGGCGTGCCCGAGGACGGTCGCCGCGTGCGAACGGACCAGCTGGAGCAGGATCCGCATCCGTTCGGTGCCGGTGAGCGGGATCAGCCGCTCGCGCAGCGAGCCGCTGTCGGCGTCCACGGAGCGGCGTCCGGTCCGGCGGGCCGCCGTGGGCACCAGCGCCCGCATGATGGGCGGGATGCGGCCGGTGGTCCCGGCGAGGGCGGCGGGGTTGAGCTTGGCGGGGACGAACTGGGCGCGGTCGGTGCGGCACGCCAGGTCGAACGCGGCGAGCCCTTCTTCGCTGGTCATGGGCACGATGCCGCCGCGGCTCAGGCGCTGCATGTCGCGGTCGTCGAGGTGGCCGGACATCTCGCTGCGCTGGGCCCAGAAGCCCCAGGCGAGGGAGAGTCCGGGCAGCCCCTGGGCGCGCCGGTGGGAGGCGAGGGCGTCGAGCATCACGTTGGCGGCCGCGTAGTTGGCCTGGCCGGGGGCGCCCATGGTGCCCGCCATGGACGAGAACAGCACGAAGGCGCCCAGGTCGCGGTCGCGGGTGAGTTCGTGCAGGTTGAGCGCGCCGGCCACCTTGGGGCGCAGCACCTCCCGGACGCGTTCGGCGGTCAGGGACTCGATGAGGCCGTCGTCCAGGGCGCCGGCGGTGTGCAGGACGGCGGTGAGCGGGCGGTCGGCGGGGATGTCCGCGAGCAGGGCGGCGAGTTGACCGCGGTCGGCGATGTCGCAGGCGGCGAGGGTGACCTGGGCGCCGGCCTCGGTGAGCTCCGCGGCGAGTTCGGCGGCGCCCGGGGCTTCGGGGCCGCGTCGGCTGGTGAGCAGCAGGCTGCGCACGCCGTGTTCGGTGACCAGGTGGCGGGCGAGGAGCGTGCCGATCATGCCGGTGCCGCCGGTGATCAGGACGGTGCCGTGGGCGGGGAACGGGTCGCCGGGGAGGGTGAGGACGGCCTTGCCGACGAGCGCGGCCTGGCTCAGCGCGCGGAAGGCGGCGCGGGCGTCGCGGATGTCCCAGGTGTTGAGGTGCGGGGGCCGCAGGACGCCGCTCTCGAACAGTTCGGTGAGGGTGGTCAGCATCTCGTGGATGCGGTCGAGCCCGGCCTCGGGCAGGTCGTACGCCTGGTAGGCGACGCCCGGGTGGGCGGCGGCGACGGCGGCGGGGTCGCGTTTGTCGGTCTTGCCCATCTCCAGGAAGCGTCCGCCGCGCGGCAGCAGCCTGAGGCCCGCGTCGACGAACTCCCCGGCCAGACAGTCGAGGACGATGTCCATGCCGTGGCCGTCGGTGGACTGCAGGAACCACTGCTCGAAGTCGAGGGTGCGCGAGTTGGCGATGTGCGCGCCGTCCAGGCCGTGGGCGCGCAGGGTGTCCCACTTGCCGGGGCTGGCCGTGGCGTAGACGTCGGCGCCGAGGTGGCGGGCGAGCTGGACGGCGGCGCTGCCGACGCCGCCGGCCCCGGCGTGCACGAGGACGTTCTGCCCGGGGCGCAGCCCGCCGAGGTCGACGAGTCCGTAGTACGCGGTCATATAGGCGACGGAGACCGACGCGGCCTCTTCGAACGTCCAGCCTTCGGGAATGCGGTGGACGGTGCGTTCGTCGGCGACGGTCACCGGGCCGAAGACCTCGGTGGACAGGCCGAACACCCGGTCGCCGACCCGGTGGTGGGTGACGTCCGCGCCGACGCCGGTGACGACGCCGGCGATCTCCCCGCCGATCCCGGTCAGTCCGGGCACCAGGTCGAGGGCGACGACGACGTCCTTGAAGTTGATGCCGGCGGCGCGGACGGCGATCCGTACCTGCCGGGGTTCGAGCGGGCCGAGCAGCTCCGGGCGGGCGACGGCCGTCAGGCCCTCGATGGTGCCGGGCCGGGTGTTCTCCAGCAGCCAGGCGCTCTCCCCGGCCGGCGGCAGGATGGTGCCGGCCGGGTCCCAGCGGGTCAGGCTCGGGCCGCGCGACACGCCTGCGCGCAGGGCGAGTTGCTCCTGCGGGGAGTCCAGCGCCGGGCCGAGCGCGGCGCTCGACTCGTCGGTGGTGTCGAGGTCGAGGAGGGCGAAGCGTCCGGGGTGCTCGTTCTGGGCGGAGCGCAGCAGGCCCCAGACGCCGGCCGCGGCGAGGTCGGTGACGTCCTCGCCGGGCGCGGTGGCGACCGCGCCGCGGGTGACCACGACGAGCCGGGCGTCGTCGAGCCGTTCGTCGGCGATCCAGGCCTGGAGCAGTGCCACGGCGTCGACGACCGGATCGCCGAGCCGTTCGACGGCCGGTGCGCCCGGGTCGCCGGCGACCGACAGCAGCGCGGTGACCGCGCCGGTGTCCGCGGCCACGAGCGCGGCGAGTTCGGCCACGTCGGCGACGCGCTCGGCGCCGGGCAGGGCGGCGGCGAGGCCGAGCGGGTCGGCGCCCAGCAGGACCCGCCGGGTCGCGGTCGTCGTCTCGTCCGTCCGCACGGTCTTCCAGTCGAGCAGGTGCAGGGTGTCGGTGCGGACGGTGTTCAGCGCGGCCTCGGTCATCCGGCGGACCACGAGGGAGTCGACCGAGACGACGGGGTCGCCGGCCTCGTCGGCGACGGTGAGCGTGAACTCGCTGTCGCCGCGCCGGGCGAGCCGTACCCGCAGCCGGGCGCAGCCGGTGGCGTGCAGCCGCACTCCGGCCCAGGAGAACGGCATGCCGACTCCGCCGCCGTCGTCGCCGTCCCAGGTGAACATGGAGTGCAGGGCGGCGTCGAAGAGGGCGGGGTGCAGGCCGAAGCGCTGCGCCGTGGAGTGCTGGTCGGCGGGCAGGGCCACCTCGGCGTAGATCTCGCCGTCGAGGTGCCACACCCGGCTCAGGCCGCGGAACTCGGGCCCGTACCGGTATCCGGCGGCGGCCATCCGGTCGTAGAGGCCGGCGATGTCCACGGCCTCGGCGCCCTCGGGCGGCCAGACACCGCCGAGGCCCTCGGGCGCCTCGGTCGTGTCGGCCGCATCGGGGGCGAGGAGGCCGGAGGCGTGCCGGGTCCAGACGGTGTCGGCGGTGGCGTCGTCGGGCCGGGAGTGGACGGAGATCTGGCGGGCGCCGGACTCGTCGGGCGCCTCGACGAGCGCCTGGACGACGACTCCTCCGGTGGCGGGCACGACGAGCGGGGTGTGCAGGGTGAGTTCCTCGATCCGCCCGCAGCCGACCTGGTCGCCGGCGAGGACGGCCAGCTCCACGAAGCCGGTGCCGGGAAAGATGATCCGGTCGGCGACGCCGTGTCCGGCCAGCCAGCGCTGGGCGGTCAGGGACAGCCGGCCGGTGAGGACCGCGCCGTCGCCGTCGGCCAGCCGGACCAGGGCGCCGAGCAGCGGGTGGTCGACCGAGGACAGGCCGACGGAGCCGACGTCGCCGGTGCGGTCGGCGGCCTCGGCCCAGTACCGGGTGCGCTGGAAGGCATAGGTGGGCAGTTCGACGGTGCGGGCGCCGGTGCCCGCGAACACCGCGGTCCAGTCGACGCGGACACCGCCGAGGTGCGCCTTGGCGAGCGAGGTCAGCATCCGGCCGAGGCCGCCCTCGTCACGGCGCAGGGACTCCACGACGACGCCGGGCGCGCCGGTGGCGTCGACGGTCTGCTCGACGCCCATGGCGAGCACCGGATGGGCGCTGCACTCGACGAACGCGCTGTGGCCGTCGTCGAGCAGGGCGCGGACGACCGGTTCGAAGAGGACGGGTCCGCGGGTGTTGTCGTACCAGTAGTCGGCGTCCATGGTCGCGGTGTCGATGAGACCGCCGGTCATCGTCGAGTACAGCGGCACGGTCCCGGAGCGAGGGCGCACGGGAGCCAGGAGCTCCAGCATCCGCTCGCGCAGCGGGTCGACGAGCGGGCAGTGCGACGGCACGGTGGCGGCGACGATCCTGGCGCGCACCTGTTCGCGGGTGCACTCGGCGACGAACTCCTCCAGCGCCTCGGAGTCCCCGGCGACGGCGACGATCCGGGGGCCGTTGACGCCGGCCACGGACAGCCGGTCCGCCCAGCGGGTCAGGCGCTCGCGGACCTCGTCGGCGGGCAGTGCCACGGAGGCCACGGCGCCCTTGCCGACGAGTGTGTCCGCCAGCAGTCGGCTGCGCAGGCAGATCACCCGGGCCGCGTCCGTCAGGCTGAGGCCGCCGGCCACGTGGGCGGCGGCGACCTCGCCCTGCGAGCCGCCGACGACGGCGTCGGGCTGCACGCCGTAGGACCGCCACAGCTCGGCCAGCGACACCATGACGGTGAACAGGACGGGCTGGATGACCTCGATGCGGTCCATGGAGGCGGCGCCGGGCTCGTCGCGCAGCACGTCGAGGAGGTTCCAGTCCACGAACTCCTCGATCGCCGACGCGCATTCGGCGGCCTTGGCCGCGAACACCGGGGAGGCGTCGAGGAGTTCGCGGGCCATGCCGGTCCACTGGGAGCCCTGACCGGGGAAGACGAAGACGACCTTGCCCTCGGCGGGGCTGCCGCGCAGCACGCCTTCGGCCGGGCGGTCGGCGGCGAGCGCGTCCAGGGCGTCGAGGAAGCCGTCCCGGTCGGCGGCGAGCACCGCGGCCCGGTGCTCCAGGCCGGTGCGGGTGGTGGCGAGGGAGAGCGCCACGTCGGCGTCGCTCGTCTCCGGCCGGGCCAGCAGGTGGGCGTGCAGGGCGCGGGCCTGGGCGCGCAGCGCGGGCTCGCCGCGCGCGGAGAGCACCCAGGGCAGCAGCGGAAGGGCGGCCGTCGCCGGTGCCTCGTCGTGCTCCTGCTCGGGGGCCTCTTCGAGGATGACGTGTGCGTTGGTGCCGCTGATGCCGAAGGCGGAGACGGCGGCCAGGCGGGGTGTGTCGGAGGCGGGCCAGTCGCGGGCCTCGTCGAGGAGTTCGACGGCGCCGGCCGACCAGTCGACGTTCGGGGTGGGCTCCCCGGCGTGCAGGGTCTTCGGCAGGACGCGGCGGCGCAGCGCCTGCACGGCCTTGATCACACCGCCGACGCCGGCCGCGGCCCCGCTGTGCCCGATGTTCGACTTCAGCGAGCCCAGCCACAGCGGCCGGTCGGCGGCCTTGGCCCGGCCGTAGGTGGCCAGCAGCGCGTCGGCCTCGATGGGGTCGCCGAGGCTGGTGCCGGTGCCGTGCGCCTCGAGCAGGTCCACCTCGCCCGGTGACACGCCCGCGTTGGCCAGCGCCTGCCGGATGACCCGCTGCTGGGAGGGGCCGTTGGGCGCGGTGAGGCCGTTGGAGGCGCCGTCCTGGTTGACGGCCGAGCCGCGCAGCACGGCGAGCACGCGGTGCCCGTGGCGGCGGGCGTCGGAGAGCCGCTCGACGGCGAGGACGCCGACGCCCTCGCTCCAGCCGGCGCCGTCGGCCGCCGCCGAGAACGCCTTGGAGCGGCCGTCGGGCGACAGCGCCCGCTGCGCGGACAGGGCGACGTGGACCGCCTCGGTGGACAGTGTGGTCGCGCCGCCGGCCAGGGCCAGGTCGCACTCGCCGCCCCGCAGGGCCTGGGCGGCCAGGTGCAGGGCCACCAGGGAGGAGGAGCAGGCGGTGTCGACGGTGACCGCGGGTCCCTCCAGGCCCAGGACGTAGGAGATCCGGCCGGACAGCACGCTGTTGGAGGTGCCGGTGCCGCCGTGGGCGTCCAGCCCGTCCCGGGAGGCGGCCAGCAGGGTGCCGTAGTCCTGCTGGTTGATTCCGGCGAACACTCCGGTGCGGCTGCCGCGCAGCGCCTGGATGTCGAGGCCGGCCTGTTCCAGCGCCTCCCAGGAGGTCTCCAGGAGCAGCCGCTGCTGGGGGTCCATGGCCTGGGCCTCGCGCGGGGAGATGCCGAAGAAGGCCGCGTCGAACGAGGCGATGTCGTCGACGAACCCGCCCTCGCGGGCGTAGCAGGCGCCCGGGTGGTCGGGGTCGGGGTGGTGCAGGGCGTCCAGGTCCCAGCCGCGGTCGGTGGGGAAGGGGCCGACGGCGTCGGTCCCGTCCGCCACCAGCCGCCACAGGTCCTCGGGCGAGGTCACCCCGCCGGGGTAGCGGCAGGCCATGCCGACGATCGCGATGGGCTCGGCGCTGCGGGACTCCAGTTCGGTGACGCGTCGGCGGGTTTTGTGCAGGTCCGCGCTGACCCGCTTGAGGTAGTCACGCAGCTGCTGCTCGTTGGCCATCGGGCTCAGTCCTCTCCGAGTTCCACGTTGATGAAGTCGAAAAGCTCTTCATCCGTGGCGGAATCGAGCTTGCTGGTGACGTCCGCTCCGTCGGCGTCGTCGGGGGCGCGCCCGTCGGTGCTCCAGGCGGCGGCCAGGGCGCGCAGCCGGGCGGCGATCTGTTCGCGGTCGGCGGCCTTGGCGGGCCCTCCCGCGAGCGCGGCCTCCAGGTGGTCGAGCTGGGCGAGCACCGGCAGCGGCGCCCCGGCGACGGATGCCAGCACCTTGCCTTCCAGGTGTTCGGCGAGCGCGGTCGCCGTGGGGTGGTCGAAGACCAGCGCGGCGGAGAGCCGGACGCCGGTCTCGGCGATCAGCGCGTTGCGCAGCTCGACCGCGGTGAGCGAGTCGAATCCCAGCTCCCGGAAGGGGAGTTTGGGGTCGACGGGCGTGTCGGCGGAGTAGTCGAGCACGGTGGCCACCTGCCGCTGGATCAGCTCGAGGAGCAGCTTGCGGCGTCCGCTCCCGGACTGTCCGGCCAGTTGCTGCGCGAAGGTCTCCCCGGTCCGCGCACCGGCCGCCGCGGCCCGTCGCAACGGCATGCGGACCAGTCCGCGGAACGCGGCGGGCAGGGTCGATCCGGCCGCCTTGCGGCGCAGTACGGCCGGGTCCAGGCCCATCGGGACGAGGGTGACGGCGTCGGACTGCCAGGCCGCGTCGAACAGTGCGAGGCCCTGGCGCGGGGTGAGCGCGAGGACTCCTGCCTGGGCCATCCGCCGTCGGTCGACGTCGGAGAGTCCGGCGGACATGCCGGCCGCGGTCTCCCACAGGCCCCAGGCGAGCGAGGTCGCCGGGAGGCCGACCGCCCGCCTGCGGTGGGCGAGGGCGTCCAGGAAGGCGTTGGCGGCCGCGTAGTTGGCCTGTCCGGCTCCGCCGAACGTGCCGACTCCGGAGGAGAAGAGCACGAAGTGGGTCAGTTCCAGTCCGGCGGTCAGTTCGTGCAGGTGCTGTGCCGCGTCGACCTTGGGCCGCAGCACGGTGTCGACCCGTTCGGGTGTGAGCGTGGTGAGCACGCCGTCGTCGACGACTCCGGCGATGTGCACGACGGCGGTCACCGGGTGCTCGGCCGGGACGTCGGCGAGGACGGCCGCGAGGGCCGCGCGGTCGGCGGTGTCGCAGGCGACGAGGTTCGCCTCGGCGCCGAACCCGGCGAGTTCCCGGAGCAGTTCGGCGGCGCGTGGGTCGTCCGGCCCCTTCCGGCTGAGCAGCAGCAGCCGACGGACGCCGTGGGCGCTCGCCAGATGCCGCACGATCTCGGTGCCGATGCCGCCGCTCGCGCCGGTGACCAGCACCGTGCCGGACGCGTCGGCCGGCGCGGCGCCGGACTCGGGTCGTTCCGTCACCCGGGCGAGCCGGGGGATGAGCAACCGGCCGTCGCGTACGGCGAGTTGGGGCTCGTCCTCGGCCAGGGCGGTGGCGACGGCCGCGGCCAGCAGGTCGGCGTCGGCGTCCCGGGTTCCGAGGTCGACCAGGACGAACCGGTCCGGGTTCTCCACCTGTGCGGACAGCAGCAGCCCACGGGCCGCCGCCTGCGCCGGGTCGACCGGGGTGGCGTCCCCGGTGGCGGTGGCCGCCCTGGTGACGAGGACGAACCTGGCGCCGGCCGATCGGCCGTCCGCGAGCAGTTCCTTGACCTGCTCCAGGGTGCGGTGCGCGGTGTGCCGTACGGACTCGACGGGGTCGCCGGGTTCGGTGTCCACGGACAGGACGACGAGGTCCACCGGGCGGTCGAGGGAGGCGAGGTTCTGGTGGGTCTCCACGTCGGCGCCCCGCTCGGCGAGGGCCTTGGCGAGGGCCTCCGCGGCGGTGCCCACCACGGCCCAGGTCGTGGCCGGTCCGGGGTCCGTGGCCGGCACGGGCGTCCAGGTCAGCCGGTAGAGCCCGGCGGCAGTGGTCGGGGTCGTGCGTTCGGCGGAGCCGACCCGGCGCACCCGGACCCGGTCCATCGTGAGCACCGGTTCGCCCGCCGGGTCCGACAGCAGCACGGTGACGGTGTCGGGGCCGGAGCGGGTCAGGTGGGCGCGCAGTTCGGTGGCGCCGGTGGCGTACCGGGTGACGCCGGCGAAGTGGACGGGTTCCCCGGCCGCCAGTTCGGCGATCAGATCGGTCAGTCCGGTCAGCAACTGCGGGTGCAGTCCGTGGCGGTCGGCGTCGGCCGCCTCCTGCTCGGTCAGTGCGAGCTCGGCGACCAGTTCGTCCTCGCCGCCGGCGGGATCCGGTGCGGACGTCGGCCGGGCGGCCGCCCGGCCGAGCACACCGGAGGCGATCCGGGTCCAGGACTCCTCACCCGTCTCACCGGAGCCGGCCCCCAGGTGGAGGGCGAAGTCGCGGTCGCCGTCGTCGTCCGGCGCCGTCACCACCAGTTGCAGCGGTGTCCGTGGGGCGCCGGAAACGGCGGTGTCGACGTCGAGTGCGGCGATCCGGTCGCAGCCGAGACCGCCGCCCGCCCACAGCACCAGGTCGAGGAGGTCGCCGACGCCGGCGCCGGTGTCGGGCAGGCTGCCGCCGAAGAGGTGGCCGCCCGTGTGGGGCAGCGGAACGGCCGCGGTGAGCAGCGGATGGCCGGTGCCCGCCAGCCCCGCGCCGGCCAGCGCCTCGGCGCCGCCGGTGGGTGCGTCGAGCCAGTACCGCCGGTGCTGGAAGGCGTAGGTGGGCAGGTCGACGCGGCGGGCTCCGGTGCCGTCGAAGCAGGCGGCCCAGTCGACGCGTCCGGTGCGCACGTGCAGCCTGCCGAGCGCGCTGAGCAGGGTCCTCACCTCGTCGCGGTCCCGGCGCTGGGCGGCGATGCCGGTGGCGCGGTCGGCGGCGGACTCCTCGGCCATGGCGGTCAGCACGCCGTGCGGGCCCAGTTCCAGGAAGGTCGTCACGCCGTCGTCGAGGAGGCTTCGCACCCCGTCCGCGAACCGCACCGGCTGCCGTACCTGCCGGACCCAGTACGCCGGGTCGCACAGCTGTCCGGGGGTGGCGGGCTCGCCGGTCAGGTTGGAGATGACGGTGAGCTCGGGCTCGGCGTAGGCGACGCCGGCCAGTTCGCGCTCGTACGCGGCGAGCATCGGCTCCATCAGGGGCGAGTGGAAGGCATGGCTCACGCTGAGCCGCTTGGTGCGCAGCCCGGCCTCGGCGAGCCGCGCCTCGGCGGCCGTGACGGCCTCCTCGGCGCCGGACAGCACGATCGCGGCCGGGCCGTTGACGGCGGCGACGGCGACCTCGGCGAAGGCGTCGCCGAGCAGCGCGGCCACCTCGTCCTCGGCGGCGGCGACGGACAGCATCGCGCCGCCCTCGGGCAGTTCCTGCATCAGCCGGGCCCGGGCGGCGATCACCCGGGCCGCGTCGGCGATCGACCAGACGCCGGCCACGTGCGCGGCGGCCAGTTCGCCGACCGAGTGACCGAGCACGGCGTCGGGCCGTACGCCCCAGTGCTCCAGCAGCCGGAACAGCGCCACCTCGAAGGCGAACAAGCCGGTCTGGGTGTAGAGGGTCCGGTCGATCGACTCGGCGTCGGACGTGCCGGGTTCGGCGAGGACGACCGTGCGCAGCGGGCGCGGCAGATGCCGGTCGAGCGCGTCGCACACCTCGTCGAAGGCGGCGGCGAAGACCGGGAACGCGGCGTACAGCTCCCGGCCCATGCCGGCCCGCTGGGCGCCCTGTCCGGTGAAGAGGAAGGCGAGCCCGCCGTCGGCGCGGTCCTCGGCGACGGCGTGCGCGGTCAGGTCGGCCAGGCTTCGGCGCAGTTCGTCCGGGTCGGCGGCGACGACGACCGCGGCGCGGTCCAGGACACCGCGGGTGGTGGCCAGGGAGTAGGCGAGGTCGGCGACCTCGGCTCCGCCCTCGTCCAGCACGGCGGCGAGCCGGGCGGCCTGCTCGGGCAGCGCCTCCCGGGTGCGGGCGGACAGCACGAGCGGCACGGGGAGGCCGGTCCCGGCCGGTGTCTCCGCCGGGGGCCGAACGGGCTCGGCGGGCTCGGCGGGCGCTTCCTCCAGGATGACGTGCGCGTTGGTGCCGCTGATGCCGAAGGCGGAGACCGCGGAGCGGCGGGGTGTGCCGGCGCTGTCCCAGGGCCGGGCCTCGACGAGGAGTTCCACCGCTCCCGAGGTCCAGTCGACGTGCGGGCTGGGGGCGTCGACGTGCAGGGTGCGCGGCAGCAGTTCGTGCCGCATGGCCTGCACCATCTTGATGACTCCGGCGACCCCGGCGGCGGCCTGGCTGTGCCCGATGTTGGACTTGACCGAGCCGAGCCAGAGCGGACGGCCGTCGGGGCGTTCCTGTCCGTAGGTGGCCAGCAGGGCCTGTGCCTCGATCGGGTCGCCGAGGGTGGTGCCGGTGCCGTGCGCCTCGACGGCGTCCACCTCGGCGGCGGACAGCCCGGCGTTGACCAGCGCCTGCCGGATGACGCGCTCCTGGGCGGGGCCGTTGGGCGCGGTGAGCCCGTTGGACGCGCCGTCCTGGTTCACGGCGCTGCCGCGGACCAGGGCCAGCACGGGGTGGCCGAGGCGGCGGGCGTCGGAGAGCCGCTCCACCAGCAGCACGCCGGCGCCCTCGCCGAGGGCGAACCCGTCCGCGGCGGCGGCGAACGGCTTGCAGCGGCCGTTCTCGGCGAGTCCGCGCTGCCTGCTGAAGGCCACGAAGGAGGTGGGGTCCGGCATGACGGTGGCGCCGCCCGCGACCGCCAGATCGCACTCGCCGTCGCGCAGC
This sequence comes from Streptomyces sp. NPDC006872, assembly GCF_040635845.1. NCBI lineage: Bacteria > Bacillati > Actinomycetota > Actinomycetes > Kitasatosporales > Streptomycetaceae > Streptomyces > Streptomyces sp. NPDC006872. Next base: position 1,045,446 of record NZ_JBEYIL010000001.1, on the reverse strand, counting down.
GCCTGCGCGGCCAGGTGCAGGGCCACCAGTGAGGAGGAGCAGGCCGTGTCCACGGTGAGCGCGGGGCCCTGGAGGCCGAGCGAGTAGGAGATCCGGCCGGAGGCGATGTTGGAGGAGGCGCTGACCAGGTAGCCCTCCATGCCGTCGGCGGCGCCGCGCAGTCGGGTGCCGTAGGCCTGGTCGGTCATCCCGACGTACACCCCGGTCCGGCTGCCGTGCAGCGACTTCGGGGCGATGCCCGCGCGCTCCAGTGCCTCCCAGGTGGTTTCCAGGAGCAGCCGGTGCTGCGGGTCCATGGCCTGGGCCTCGCGGGGCGAGATGCCGAAGAAGCCGGGGTCGAACAGGGCGGCGTCGTGCAGGAATCCGCCGTGGTCGACGTAGCTGGCGCCCTGCCGGTCGGGGTCGCTGTCGAGGAGCCGGTCGAGGTCCCAGCCCCGGTCGGCGGGGAACGCGGTGATCAGGTCCGTCTCGTCGCGGACGGCCTGCCAGAGGTCCTCGGCGGAGGCGATGTCGCCGGGGTAGCGGCAGGCCATGGCGACGATGGCGATCGGTTCGTCCTGGTCGACCCGTACGACGGTGGCCGGTTCGGCCCGCCGGTCGGTGCCGCCGGTGTCCAGCCCGCGGGCCAGGACCTGGGCCAGTTCGGCGATGGTCGGGTGGTCGAAGACGACGGTGGCCGGCAGTTTGAGGCCGGTGGCGGTGCTGAGCCGGTTGCGCAGTTCGACCGCGGTGAGCGAGTCGAAGCCCAGGTCCTTGAGCGGCCGGGCGGGGTCCACGGACTGCGCGTCGTCATGGCCGAGGACCGACGCCGCCTGCTCGCGCACCAGCTCGCGCAGTGCGGCCGAGCGCTTGGGGCCCGACAGTGCGGCCAGCCGCAGGGCGAGCGGCGGGGCCGCGGCGTCCGGTGCGGCGGCCTCCGTCTCCAGCCGGGCTTCGGGCAGTTCGTCCAGCAGCCGGCTGGGCCGTTCGAAGGTGAACTGCGGGGTGAACAGAGTCCAGTCGACGTCGACCAGCAGCATCGACGACTCGCCCTCCGCCAGCACCGCGGCGAGCGCGGAGACCGCGAGGTCCGGATCGACGAGCGGCAGGCCCTTGCGGGAGAGGGTGTCGAAGATCGGGTCGTCGGCCATGCCGCCGCCGGCCCAGGGCGCCCAGGCGAGGGACACGGTGTGCACGCCGGCCGCGCTGCGGGCCTCGGCCCGGGCGTCGAGCACCCCGTTGGCCGCGGCGTAGACGCCGTGGTTGCCGGCGCCCCAGGAGGCGCTGATGGAGGAGAAGTAGACGACGGCGTCGAGCTGGCCGGGGTCCAGGGCCGCTTCGAGGTTCGCGATGCCGGCCACCTTCGCGGCCATCGCCTCGGCCAGGTCGTCCAGGCCCGCCTCGACGAGCGGTCCGAGTCCGCCGGCGCCGGCCGTGTGCACGACGGCGCCGATCCGGTCCCCGGCGCGCTGGGCCTCGGCGACCATCGCGGCCACCTGCTCCGGGTCGGCGAGGTCGCAGGAGAGCAGGCTCACCCGGACGCCGAGCGCGCCCAGTTCGTCGGCGAGTTCGTCCGCGCCGGGCGCGAGGGCGCCGCGCCGGCTGGTGAGGACGAGGTGCTCGGCGCCCTCGCGGGCCAGCCATCGGGCGACCCGCCCGCCGAGCGCCCCGGTGCCGCCGGTGATCAGCACGGTGCCGTGCGGCCGCCAGCCCGCGGCGGGGCGGGGAGTGGCGTGCACCAGACGACGGCCGAACGCGCCGGAGGGGCGCAGGGCCACCTGGTCCTCGCCGTGCGAGCCGGTGAGGACCGCGGCGAGCCGGCCCGCCGTGGTGTCGTCGAAGGTGTCGGGCAGGTCGACGAGGCCGCCCCAGGTGTGCGGGGACTCGAGCGCGGCGACCCGGCCCAGGGCCCATACGGCCGCCTGCTCGGGGTGGGCGGGCGCGGCGTCGTCGTCGGTGGCGACGGCGCCGTGGGTCAGGCACCACAGCGGTGCGGTGACCGAGGCGTCGGCGAGCGCCCGCAGCAGGGCGAGGCTGAGTGCCGCTCCGGCGGGGACGACGGGCCGCTGCGGGTGCGGTGTTCCGTCGGTGGCGGTCAGGGAGAGCACTCCGGCCGGTTCGGCGTCGCCGAGTGCGGCGCGCACCGCGGTGGCCAGGGCGGTGTGGTCCGCCGCGGAGTCGACGCTCAGCACCACCAGTTCGTCCGCGAGTTCCCGCAGGGTCCGGGTGGCGGCGAGGGCGGCGGGGGCGTCCGCCGTGCCGTCCGGCGCGACCAGCAGCCAGGTGCCGGGCAGGGTGGGCGACGCGGGCTCGGGTTCGGGCAGCCGGTGCCAGGCGACGCGGTAGCGCCAGGAGTCGATGACGGCCTGTTCCCTGCGGCCGCGCCGCCAGGCGGACAGGGCCGGCACGACGGCGCGCAGCGGTTGTTCGTCGGACAGGCCGAGGGTGCCCGCGAGGGCGGGCAGGTCCTGCTGGTCGACGGCCTGCCAGAAACGCTCGTCCTGGGGGTCGGCAGCGGCGGACGGCCGGGGCGCCGGCCAGTAGCGGGTGCGCTGGAAGGGGTAGCGGGGCAGCTCCAGGGGCGGGCCGTCGACGGTGTCGAAGGCGGGTGTGAAGTCGACGGGGACACCGTGCGCCCACAGTTCGGCCAGCGCGGTGTGCAGGCGCCCGAGTCCGCCGTCGTCGCGGCGCAGGGTGCCGGTCACCACCGGGTCGGCGGCGGCGCGCTCCGCGGTCTCGGTGAGCGCGGCGCCGAGCACCGGGTGCGGGCTGACCTCGACGAACACGTCGTAGCCCTGTTCGACGAGGGCGGTGACGGACGGTTCGAGGAGCACCGGCTCGCGCAGGTTGCGGTACCAGTAGGCGGCGTCGAGGCCGGTGGTGTCCTGCCAGTCGGCGGTGACGGTGGAGAAGAAGGGGATGGCTGCGGGGCCGGGGCGGACCGGGCCGAGGGCGGCCAGGATCTCGTCCTCGATCCGTTCGACCTGCGCCGAGTGCGAGGCGTAGTCCACGTCGATCCGCCGGGCGCGGGCGCCCTCGGCGCGGGCGTGCGCCAGCAGTTCCTCCAGTGCGGCGGGCTCGCCGGAGAACACCACCGAGGAGGGGCCGTTCACGGCCGCCACGGAGATCCTGTCCTGCCAGCGGGGGAGCCACTGTTCGGCCTCGGCGAGCGGGACGCCGACGGAGACCATGCCGCCCTCGCCGACGAGCGCGAGCAGCGCCTTCGCGCGCAGGGCGACCACCCGGGCCGCGTCGTCCAGGGACAGCGCCCCGGCGACGCAGGCCGCGGCGATCTCACCCTGGGAGTGTCCGGCGACCGCGGCGGGCACCACCCCGTACGAGCGCCACAGCGCCGCCAGCGACACCATGACCGCGAACAGCACCGGCTGGACGACGTCGACCCGTTCCAGCGGTGTGCCCGAGCGGACGAGTTCGGTCACGGAGAAGCCGGTGTACGGCTCCAGGGCGCGGTCGCACTCGGCCCAGCGGGCGGCGAACTCCGGTGAGGCGTCGAGGAGTTCGGCGGCCATGCCGGGCCACTGCCCGCCTTGCCCGGGGAAGACGAGGACCGGGCCCCGGCCGGCCTGGCGGGCGGTGCCGGTGACGGCGCCGTCGGCGGGCCGCCCCGCCGCGACCGCGCGCAGCGCGTCGAGGAGCGCGCCGTGTTCCGTGCCCAGCACGACGGCCCGCTGCTCGAAGTCGGAACGGGAGGTGAGCAGGGCGTGCCCCACCTCGGCGACGGACGGTTCCCGCTCGGCGACCTGGACGGCGAGCCGCTCGGCCTGGGCGCGCAGCGCCTCCGGCGTCCGGGCGGACAGCAGCCACGGCACGGCGGTCCCGCCCCGCGCGGCGGCGGGGTCGGCGGCGGGCCGCTCCTCGGCCGGGGCGGCGGGGAGCGGTCCCTGTTCCAGCACGACGTGCGCGTTGGTGCCGCTGACGCCGAAGGCGGAGACGCCCGCGCGGCGGGGCCGGCCGGTCTCGGGCCAGGCGCGGTTGGCGGTGAGGAGTTCGACGCTGCCGGCCGTCCAGTCGACCTCGGGGGTCGGCTCGTCGACGTGCAGCGTCTGCGGCAGGACGCCGTTCCGCATGGCCTGCACCATCTTGATCACGCCGCCGACGCCGGCCGCCGCACCGCTGTGCCCGATGTTCGACTTCAGCGAGCCCAGCCACAGCGGCTGTTCCTCGGACCGGTCGCGTCCGTAGGTGGCCAGCAGGGCCTGTGCCTCGATCGGGTCGCCGAGCGTGGTGCCGGTGCCGTGCGCCTCCACGGCGTCGACGTCCGTGGCGGACAGTCCGGCGGTGGCCAGCGCCTGCCTGATCACCCGCTGCTGTGCGCCGCCGTTGGGCGCGGAGAGCCCGTTGGACGCGCCGTCGGAGTTGATGGCGCTGCCCCGGATCGTGGCCAGCACGCGATGCCCGTTGCGCTGGGCGTCGGAGAGCCGCTCCACCACCAGGACGCCCACGCCCTCGGACCAGTTGGTGCCGTCGGCGGTCGCGGCGAAGGCCTTGCAGCGGCCGTCCCGGGCCAGTCCGTTCTGCCGACCGAAGTCGACGAACGCGCCGGGCGTGGAGATGACGGAGACTCCGGTGGCGAGCGCGAGGTCGCACTCGCCCCGGTGCAGGGCGCCCACCGCCATGTGCAGGGCGACCAGCGACGAGGAGCACGCCGTGTCGACGGTGACCGCGGGACCGTGCAGGCCGAGGGCGTACGCGACGCGGCCGGAGATGACGCTGGCGGCGGTGCCGGTGCTCAGGTATCCCTCGGCCTCCGGCGCGCCGGCCAGGACCACGCCGTAGTCGGAGCCCGCGGCGCCGGCGAAGACCCCGGTGCGGCTGCCGCGCAGGGCGGCCGGGGCCAGCCCGGCGCCTTCCAGGGCTTCCCAGGACACTTCGAGCAGCAGCCGCTGCTGGGGGTCCATGGCGGTCGCCTCGCGGGGGGAGATGCCGAAGAAGGCCGCGTCGAAGTCGGCCGCGTCGGGCAGGAATCCGCCCTTCAGGGCGAGGTCCGGCTCGGAGCGGCGCAGGGCGGAGAGGTCCCAGCCCCGGTCGGCGGGGAAGTCGCCGACGCCGTCGCGCCCCGAGTGGACGAGGTCCCACAGGTCCTCGGGGTCGTGCACGCCACCGGGGTAGCGGCAGGCCATGCCGACGATGGCGATCGGGTCGTCGTGGTCGGCCGTGGGCGTGGCGGCGTCCTCGCTGCGCCGGATCCCGGACAGTTCGGCCAGCAGGTGTTCGGCGACCGCGGTCGCGGTGGGGTGGTCGAAGACGAGGGTGGCGGGCAGCCGCAGCCCGGTCTCGGCGGCGATCCGGTCCCGGAACCGTACGGCCGCGAGGGATTCGAAGCCGAGGTCGCGGAAGGTGCTCAGGGGGTCGACGGCGTCGGCGCCGGCGTGGCCGAGCACGGCGGCGGCCTGCGCCCGGACCATCTCCAGCAGCTGATGTGCGCGGTCCGCGGCCGGAGCCGGCATCACCTCGGCCGGCTCGGGCACGGGCAGCGCCCGGACCGCGGGCAGGTCGGCGACGAGCGGACGGGGCCCGCGGCCGGTGAGGACCGGGTGGAACAGCTCCCAGTCGACGTCCGCGACGGCGTGCACGGCCTCGTCGGCGTCGAGCGCGTCGGCGAGCGCGGCCAGCGCGAGCGGGGCGGGCAGCGGAAGCAGACCGGGGATCGGCGAGGTTCCGCGGCCAGAGGTGCTTGCCCAGGGGCCCCAGGCGACGCAGGCGCCGCTCCGGCCGGCGAGCCTGCGGCGGGCGGCGAGGGACTCCAGGGCCGCGTGCGCGAGGGTGTGGACGACGTCCTCGGTGCCGCCCCAGGTCCCGGCGACGGTGGACAGCAGGACGAACGCGTCGAGGTCCGTGTCGAGGAACAGCTCTTCGAGCCGGGCGACGGTGCGCAGCCGGTCCTGGACGGCGCGGGCGAGGTCGGCCGGGGCGAGGTCGTCGACCGTGGACGGGCCGGCCGGGTCGATGCCGCTGAGGTGGGCGACCGCGGTCACCGCGGCGGGGTCCACCGGTGCGCGCCCGGAGTCGGGGTCCCACTCGGTGAGGGTGCACGGGCAGCCCGCGGCGTCCAGCACGGCGGCGTCGGGGACGGACGCGCCGGGGCGGTGCGCGAGGACGAGTTCGCGGGCGCCGTCGGCGGACAGGTACCGCAGCAGCTCCGGGGTCACGCCCTCGATGTCGCCGGTGATCAGGGCGGTGCCCGCGGTGGGCTCCGTGCGGCGGCGGGGTCGCTGCGCGGGCAGCAGCTTGCGGGCGTACACCCCGGTGGGCCGTACGGCGAGTTCGTCGCTGTCGCCGGGCGCCGCGAGCACGGCCGCGAGCATCCGCAGGGTGCGGGCGTCGAGATCGGCGGGCAGGTCCAGGACGCCGGCGGAGTGCAGCAGGCGGCCGAGACCCCACAGGGGGGACTGGGCCGTGCCGGGGGCAGGTTCCGTGTCGACGGAGACCGCGCCCCTGGTCGCGTACCACAGCGGGGCGCGCACTCCGGCGTCGGCGAGGGCCTGCCACAGGGTCAGGGCCGTTTCGAGCGGGTCGCCGGACCGGGCGGGCAGCGCGAGGACGCCCGCGAGGGGCCGGTCGGCGGGCAGCACGACCCGGAGGCGTTCGGCGAGGGCGGTCCTGTCCTCGCCGGGACGGGCGGTGAGCAGGATCGTCCGCTCGCCGAGGGCTTCGGCCGTCTCGGGGCCGTCGGCGCCGTCGGGGGCGACGACCAGCCAGGGGCCGGCCGGGCGGGCGCCGGCGTCGAGGCCGGTGACCGGCGTCCAGCCGACGTGGAGGCGTACGCGTCCGGCCTCGTCGGCCCCTCCGTCGGTGCGCGGGGTCACGGGGGCGGCGGACAGCCAGTACTGCTCGCGCTGGAAGGCGTAGGTGGGCAGTTCGGCGCGGACGCCGCCGCGGGCGCCCACGGTCGCCGCCCAGTCGACGGGCACGCCGTGCACGTGCAGTTCGGCCAGCGCGGTCAGGAAGGTGTCCGCCTCGGGCCGCTCATGCTGAAGCGTGGGCACCAGCGCCACATCCCGGCCCGGGTCGCCGAGGCCTTCGCGGGCCATCGCGACGAGCGCGCCGCCGGGGCCCAGTTCGAGGCAGGCGCTGACCGACCGGGCGGCCAGCCAGCGGACGCCGTCGTGGAACCGCACGGTCTCGCGGACCTGCCGTGCCCAGTACTCGGGCCAGTCGGTCGTCTCGGGGTCGAGGGGGGCTCCGGTCAGGTTGGACACGAAGGGGATGCGCGGCCGATGGTGCTCCAGCCCCTCGGCGACCTGCCGCAGCGGCTCCAGCATCGGTTCCATGTGAACGGAGTGCGCGGCGTGGCTGATGGCGAGCCTGCGGGTCTTGCGCCCGCGTTCCTCGCAGAGCCCCACGACCCGTTCGACGGCGTCGGCGTCGCCGGAGACCACCACGGCACGGGGCCCGTTGATCACGGCGATGGTCGCCCGGTCGCCGACGTCGGCCTGCGCGATGAGCTCGGCCAGCTCGTCCTCGGAGGTCTCCACGGCGACCGTCGCGCCGTCGGTGCGCAGCGTCTGCAGGAGCCGGCCGCGGGCGGCGACGAGGGTGCAGGCGTCGTCCAGGGAGAGCACTCCGGCGCAGTGCGCCGCGGCGAGTTCGCCTGTGGAGTGCCCGAGGACGAAGTCGGGGGTGACGCCGGCCTGTTCGACGAGCCGGAACAGCGCCACCTCCAGCGCGAACACCACGGCGAGCGCGTATCCGCTCTGCCTGATCAGCGGCAGCCCGTCCACGACCCGCCCGTCGAGGATGTCGTCCAGCGGGTGGGCGAGCTGCGGGTCGAGCCGCTCGCGCACCTCGTCGAAGGCCCGGGCGAACACGGGGAACGCCTCGTACAGTTCGCGTCCGACGCCGGCCCGTTGCGCGCCCTGTCCGGTGAAGAGGAAGGCGACGGGCCCGGTCGGCGCGGTCCGGCCCCGTACGACGCGGGGGTGGGCCTGTCCGGCGCCGAGTCCCGCCAGGCCGGCGAGGAGTTCGTCCCGGTCGCCGCCGAGCACGACCGCGCGGTGGGCGAGCCGGGCGCGGCCGGCGGCGAGCGACCAGGCGACGTCCAGCGGCGCGTGTCCCGGCCGGTCGGCGAGGTGCCGGTGCAGCCGACGGGCCTGGGCGCGCAGCGCCTCCTCGCTCGCGGCCGACACCGGCCACGGGACGGGTGCGCTCGGGGACGGGTCGGCGGCCGGTTCGGGGGCGGGGTCGGCGGCGGGGTCGTGCTCGAGGACGACGTGCGCGTTGGTCCCGCTGACGCCGAAGGAGGAGACGGCCGCGCGGCGCGGCCGGCCGGTGCTCGGCCACTCCTGCTCCTCGGTCAGCAGCCGTACGGCGCCGGCCGACCAGTCGACCTGGGGCGTCGGTTCGTCGACGTGCAGGGTGCGCGGCAGCACTCCGTGCCGCATCGCCAGCACCATCTTGATGAGGCCCGCCATACCGGCCGCGGCCTGGGTGTGGCCGATGTTGGACTTGACGGAGCCGAGCCAGAGCGGCTCGGCGCCGACCCGGTCCTGGCCGTAGGTGGCCAGCAGGGCCTGCGCCTCGATGGGGTCGCCGAGCCGGGTTCCGGTGCCGTGTGCCTCGACCGCGTCGACCTGGCCGACGCTGAGCTGGGCGTCGTCGAGCGCCTTGCGGATGACGCGGCGCTGGGCGGGCCCGCTGGGCGCGGTCAGGCCGTTGGAGGCGCCGTCCTGGTTGACGGCGCTGCCGCGGATCGTCGCCAGGACGGGCAGACCCGCCTCGCGGGCGGCGGACAGGCGGTGCAGGAGGACGACGCCGACGCCCTCGCCCCAGCCGGTGCCGTCCGCGGCCGCGGCGAAGGCCTTGCAGCGGCCGTCGCCGGCCATGCCGCCCTGCTCGGCTATCTCGGCGAACAGCTGGGCCTCCGCCATCACCGCGGCGCCGCCGACCAGCGCGAAGGAGCACTCCCCCGAGCGCAGCGCGCGTACGGCGAGGTGCAGGGCGACCAGGGAGGAGGAGCAGGCGGTGTCGATGGTGATCGCGGGCCCCTGGAGGCCCAGCGAGTAGGCGATCCGGCCGGAGGCGACGCTGCTGGTGGTGCCGGTCAGCACCAGGCCCTTGACCTCGTCGAGCTCTTCGGCGCCGCGGGGGCCGTACTTCTGGTCGGCCATGCCGATGAACACGCCGCCGTCGGTGCCGCGCAGCGCGGTGGGGTCGAGGCCGGCCCGCTCCAGGGTCTCCCAGGAGGTCTCCAGCAGCAGCCGCTGCTGGGGGTCCATCGCCAGCGCCTCGCGGGGGGAGATGCCGAACAGCCCGGCGTCGAATCCGGCGGCGTCGCCGAGGAAGCCGCCGGCCCGGCGGAAGGAGCCGGTCAGGTGGTCGGTGCGCCAGCCGCGGTCGGTGGGCCACCCCGCGATGGCGTCGTCGCCGCCCCGGACGACCTCCCAGAGGTCCTCCGGGGAGACGATGCCGCCGGCGAAGCGGCAGCCCATGGAGACGACGGCGATCGGTTCGGCGGCGCCCGCCTCCAGCTCCTGCACCCGCTGCCGGGTCCGCTTCAGGTCCGCGGTGACCCGCTTGAGATATTCGACGAGCTTGTCGTCATCCGCCACTGTGCTCAACTCCGTATCCGTCCTAGGCAAGATCGCCGAATTCGCTGTCGATGAACGCGAGCACTTCCGCCCTGGAGGCCGAGGCGAGGGAGTCCTCCTCGCCGCCGCTCCGGGGGGCGTCGGCCTCGACGCGCCGCAGGATCCGGCGCAGCCGGGCGACGACCTCGCCGTGTGCCTCGGCGTCGGGTCCGAGCGCCTCGACGCCGGCCTCCAGCCGTTCGAGTTCGCCCATGACCTGGAGCACCGGGTCGTGCTCGGCGGGCGCGGCCAGCTCCAGCAGGTGCGCGGTGAGCGCGGCCGGGGTGGGGTGGTCGAAGACCAGGGTCGCGGGGACGGTCAGGGCGGTGGCCGTCCGCAGGTGGTTGCGGAGTTCGACAGCGGTGAGCGAGTCGAAGCCCAGCGACTTGAACGCCTGGTCGGGGTCGATGTCGTCGGCCGAGCCGTGGCCGAGGACGGCCGCGGTGTGCTCGCGCACCAGGTCCAGGACGAGCCGGTGGCGCTCGGCCGGGGACAGTCCGGCCAGCCGGTCGCCCAGGGCGGCCGTGCCGGGTGTGCCAGGTGCCGCCGCGGCGCCCGGCGTGCCGGTGGCCGCCGTCCGCCGGACCCGGACCAGGTCCCGCAGCACGGCCGGGACCGGCTGGTCCGCGTACCGGGCGCGCAGACCGGCCAGGTCGAGCCGGACGGGGGTCAGCGCGGGGAGCCGGCCGAGCCGCCCGGCGTCGAACAGGGCGAGGCCGTCGGCGGTGCTGAGCGGGGCGACGCCGGACCGGCTCATCCGCTGCCGGTCGCGTTCCTGGAGCCGTCCGGTCATGCCGCTGGCCTCGCCCCACAGCCCCCAGGCGAGGCTGGTGGCCGGCAGCCCGCGGGCGTGCCGGTGCTCGGCGAGTGCGTCGAGGAAGGCGTTGGCGGCGGCGTAGTTGCCCTGTCCCGCCGCGCCGAGCGTGGCCGAGGCGGAGGAGAACAGGACGAACATGCGGGGCGCGAGGTGCTCGGTGAGCCGGTGCAGGTTCCAGGCGCCCCGCACCTTCGGATGCAGGACGGCGGTGAGCCGGTCCCGGTCCAGCGCGGACACGACCCCGTCGTCGGTGACCCCGGCGGCGTGCACGACCCCGGCGAGCCGATGCCCGGCGGTGAGGGTCTCCAGCAGCCGCCGCACGGCGTCCTCGTCCCCGACGTCACAGGCCTCGACCCGGACGTCGGCGCCCGACTCGCGGACGTCGGCGCGCAGTTGACGCACCTCGGGCGTCTCCTCGCCGCGCCGCCCGGTGAGCGTGACGTGCCGCAGCCCGTGCTCGGTAACGAGGTGCCGGGCCAGCAGGGTGCCGAGGGTGCCGGTGCCGCCGGTGATCAGAACCGTCTCGCCGGGCTCGAAGGAGACCGTGGGGACGGTCAGCACCGCCTTGCCGGTGAGGGCGGCCTGGCTCAGCGCCCGGAAGGCGGCGGTGGCGTCCCGGACGTCCCAGGCGGTGACGGGCAGCGGGGTGAGCACGCCGGACTCGAAGAGCTCCGTGAGGTGGGCGAGGATCTCGGCGAGCCGGTCCGGGCCCGCCTCGCCCAGGTCGAAGGACCGGTAGCGCACGCCGGGATGGTCCGCGGCGATCCGCTCGGGGTCGCGCGGGTCGGTCTTGCCCATCTCGACGAACCGGCCGCCGCGCGGCAGCGACCGCAACGACGCGTCGACGAACTCCCCCGCGAGCGAGTTCAGCACGACGTCGACACCCGTGCCGCCGGTCGCCGCCCGCACCGACTCCTCGAAGTCCAGGGTCCGTGAGGAGGCGAGGTGCGCGCGGTCCAGGCCGCCGTCGAGCAGGGTGTCCCACTTGGGTTCGGAGGCGGTGCCGAACACCTCGGCCCCGAGGTGCCGGGCCACCTGGACGGCGGCCATGCCGACGCCGCCCGCCGCCGCGTGCACGAGCACCTTCTCGCCCGCGCCCAGCCCCGCCAGGTCCACCAGCCCGTAGTAGGCGGTGAGGAAGGCGACCGGGGTGGCGGCGGCGGTCTCGAACGTCCAGCCGTCGGGGATCCGCGTCAGGACCCGCCGGTCGGCCACCGCCACGGGCCCGAACGCCCCGGCGACCATGCCCATCACCCGGTCCCCGGGAGCCAGTCCGGCAACGCCCGGCCCGGTCTCCAGGACGACGCCGGCGCACTCGGTGCCGAGGTCCGCGTCGCCGGGGTACATGTCCAGGGCGATCAGGACGTCCCGGAAGTTCATTCCGGCGGCGCGTACGGCGATCCGCACCGTGCCGTCGGCGAGCGGCTCGGCGGCCTCGGGGCACGGCACCAGGGCGAGGTTGTCCAGGGCGCCCCGGCCGGTGCTGTCCAGCCGCCAGGGGCCGGGACCGGAGGGCACGGCCAGGGACCGCCCGAAGTCCGGACGCACCAGCCGCCGGACGTACGACACGCCCTGCCGTACGGCCGCTTCGGGCTCGCCGCTCCGTACGGCCGCCGCGATGCGCACCGGGTCCGGGACGGCGTCGTCGAGGTCCACGAGCGTGATCCGGTCGGGGTTCTCGGTCTGCGCCGAGCGCACCAGCCCTGCCACCGTGGACTGGTCGAGCCGCACCGACTCCGCGGTCCCCGCGGCGGCTGCGTACCGGGTGCCGATCACCAGCCGGCAGTCGGCCAGCCGGTCGTCGCGCAGCCACCGCTGGAGCAGATCGAGAGCCCACTCGGCGCTGCGCCGGGCCGCGTCGGCGGGGTCGGCGGGGTCGGCGGGGTCGGCGGGGTCGGCGGGGTCGGCGGGGTCGGCGGCGGGATCGTCCGCGGTGTCCTGCGGGCAGCGGGCGAGCACGATGCTGTCGTGCGCCTCCTCGCCGTCCGCGACGGCAGCAGCGAACGCCGCGAGATCCGGATGCCGCCGCCAGCCGAGACCGCCGTCGACGGGATCGCCGCCGAGCAGCACACAGGAGACGGACTCCAGAGCCGCCTCTCCTGCGTCCTCCAGCGGCGACCAGCGTGTGGTGAACAGGGCGTCGTCGAGCGCCGGGGCGCCGCCGCTGTCGCGCAGCCGCTCCGGCGAGACCGGACGCAGCACCAGCGAACCGATGGAGACCACCGGCCGGCCGGCCGCGTCGGCGGCGTGCAGGGTGACCGTGCCGTCCTCGGCCCCGACCCGGAGCCGGACCCGCAGCAGATCGGCGCCGACCGCGTGCACCCGCACCTCGCCCCAGGAGAACGGCAGCCGGGCCGAGCCCGGTTCGTCCGCGGCCCGGGCGGCGGGCCCCATCGCGTGCAGGGCCGCGTCCAGCAGAGCCGGGTGGACGGCGAACCCGCCCGCCTCCTCCGCGGGCAGCCGCACCTCGGCGAACACCTCCTCGCCGCGCCGCCAGGCCGACCGCAGGCCACGGAAGACCGGGCCATAGGCGAACCCGGCGTCGACGAGCCCCTCGTAGAAGCCGTCCAGGGCGACGGGTTCGGCCCCCTCGGCGGGCCAGACGCCGAAGTCCACGGGCGCGGGACCGACAAAGTCCTCGGTAGGGGCCAACAGCCCCTCCGCGTGCCGGGTCCAGCGCGCCTGCTCGTGCTGGTCGTCCGGCTGCGAGTAGACGGCGATCGCACGGCATCCGGCGCCGTCGGGCGCACCGAGCACCAGCCGCAGCCGCACGGCGGCGTTCTCGGCGAGCGCCAGCGGTGTGGCCAGGGTCAGTTCACGCAGCGTGCCGAACCCGACGCGGTCGCCCGCCCAGCAGGCCAGGTCCACGAACGCGGTCCCCGGCACCAGCACCGTGCCCAGCACCATGTGGTCGCCCAGCCAGGGATGCGTCGCCAGCGACACCCGGCCGGTGCACAGCACCTCGTCGCCCTCGGGCGCCGGCAGCCATGCCGTCAGCAGCGGATGCCCCGCCTCCGCCAGCCCGGCCGCCGCCAGATCCCCGGCGGCCACGACCGGCTGCGGCCAGAACCGCCGCCGCTGGAAGGCGTACGTCGGCAACTCGACCGTCCGCGCTCCCGTACCGGCGAACGTCGCCGCCCAGTCGACCTCGGCGCCCGCCACGGACACCGCCGCCAGCGCCTGCAACAGCGAGGCGTCCTCGGGGTGCCGGGCACGCAGGACGGGGACGCAGACGGCGTCGGCCCCGGTCCGGTCGAGGCTCTCCTCGGCCATCGCGGTCAACGCACCACCCGGACCCAACTCCAGGAACTTGTCCACACCCCGCCCCAGCACAGCCACCACACCATCCGCGAAACGCACCGCCTCACGAACATGCCGCACCCAGTACTCCGGCGTCGTCAGCTCCTCACCCGCGATCCGCCCGGACAGGTTCGACACCACCGGAAGGCGCGGCGCACGGAACTCCACCGAGGCCAGCACCTCGGCGAACTCCCCCAGCATCGGCTCCATCCGCGCCGAGTGGAACGCATGACTCACCGCCAGCCGCTTCGTCCGCCGCCCCTGCTCCGAGAGCGTCCGCGCGAGAGCAAGCACCGGCTCCTCGTCACCGGACAACACCAGCGAACGCGGCCCGTTCACCGCCGCCACCGACACACCCACCGGCAACTCCGGCAGCTCGTCCTCCGCCGCCTGGACGGCCACCATCGCACCGCCCGCCGGAAGCGCCTGCATCAACCGACCCCGCGCCGCCACCACCCGGCACGCATCCTCCAACGACCACACACCCGCCACATACGCCGCCGCCAGCTCACCGATCGAATGCCCCAACAGCACATCCGCCCGCACACCCCACGAACCCACCAACTCGAACAGCGCCACCTCCAACGCGAACAACCCCGCCTGCGTGAACACCGTCCGGTCCAACGCCTCCCCGTCCGAGAAGACGACCTCCTTCACCGGACGCTCCAACACCACATCCAGCCGCCCGCACACCTCATCGAAAGCAGCCGCGAACACCGGAAACGCCTCATACAACTCCCGGCCCATACCGAGACGTTGAGAACCCTGACCCGAGAACAGGAACGCCGTCCCACCCTCGGTGACCGTCGCGCCGCCGCCCACCGCGTCCAACTGGGCCAGGAAGTCGGCCTGTTCAGTCCCGACCAGGACCGCCCGGTACTCCAGCCCCGCACGCGCCGTCGCCAGCGAGAAACCCACGTCCACCGGACGCAGATCACGCTCCCGGACATGCGCGGCCAGCCGCCGCGCCTGCTCCCCCAGCGCCTCCGCCGACCGCGCCGACACCACCCACGGCACCAGCCCCGGCACATCGTCCGAAGGCTGCTCCTCAGGAACCTCCGGTGCCTGCTCCAGAATCACGTGCGCGTTGGTCCCGCTGATCCCGAAGGCCGAGACGCCCACCCGCCGGGGACGGTCGTCGGCCCGCGGCCACTCCCGGGCCTCGGCCAGTACCTCCACCGCGCCCGCCGACCAGTCCACCTCGGGCGTCGGCTCGTCCACGTGCAGCGTCTGCGGCAGCACACCGTGCCGCATCGCCAGCACCGACTTGATCACACCCGCCACACCGGCGGCCGCCTGCGTATGACCGATGTTCGACTTCACCGAGCCGAGCCACAACGGCCGCTCCCCCGAACGCTCCTGGCCGTACGTCGCCAGCAGCGCCTGCGCCTCGATCGGGTCGCCCAGCGCCGTGCCCGTGCCGTGCGCCTCCACCAAGTCGACGTCCGCGAGCGTCAGTCCGGCGCCCGCGACCGCCTGGCGGATGACGCGCTGTTGCGAGGGCCCGTTGGGTGCGGTGAGGCCGTTGGACGCGCCGTCGGAGTTCACGGCCGAGCCGCGCACCACCGCCAGCACCTGATGGCCTCGGCGTCGTGCCTCCGAGAGCCGGGTCAGCACCAGCACGCCGACGCCCTCGCCCCAGCCCGTGCCGTCGGCGCCGGCGGCGAAGGCCTTGCAGCGGCCGTCCGGCGCGAGGCCGCCCTGGCGGGCGAAGGCGCCGAAGGCGTCCGGGGTGGCCATCACGGCGACGCCGCCGACGAGGGCGAGGTCGCACTCGCCGCCGCGCAGCGCCTGCGCCGCCAGATGCAGGGCCACCAGCGAGGACGAACACGCCGTGTCCACCGTCAGCGCCGGGCCCTCCAGGCCCAGCGCGTAGGCGATCCGGCCGGACAGCACGCTGCCGACGGCTCCGGTGAGGGCGTAGTCCTGACCGGAGTCCAGGGTGGTGAGGAGGGTGCCGTAGTCGTGGGAGCCGGCTCCGACGAAGACTCCGGTGCGGCTGCCGCGCAGGGACAGGGCGTCCAGACCCGCCCGCTCCAGCGCCTCCCAGGAGGTCTCCAGCAGGAGCCGCTGCTGCGGGTCCATCGCGAGGGCCTCGCGGGGCGAGATCCCGAAGAACGCCGCGTCGAACTCCGCCGCGTCCGGGAGGAAGCCGCCGGTCCGGGAGAACGGCGCGTCGGGGGCGATGTCCCAGCCGCGGTCGGCGGGGAAGTCGCCGATGCCGTCCTTGCCGGCGGCGATCAGGTCCCAGAGCTTCTCGGGGGTGGTCGCCCCGCCGGGGTAGCGGCAGGCCATCGCGACCAGGACGACCGGGTCGTCGGTGAGCGGTACGAGGGCCGCGGAGGCGGAGGAGGCCGCGGAGTCCTCGGAGTCGCCGAGCAACAGGCTGCGCAGCCGGGCCGCGGCCGCCGCGGGTGTGGGGTGGTCGAAGACGAGGGTGGCGGGCAGCCGCAGGCCGGTCGCGGCGGTGAGCCGGTTGCGCAGTTCGACGGCGGTCAGCGAGTCGAAGCCCAGGTCCTTGAAGGGCTTCGCCGGCGCGACGGCCTCGGCGCCGGTGTGGCCGAGGGCGGCCGCCGCGGCCGTCCTGACCAGGTCCAGCAGTTCCCGGTCGCGTTCGGCGGCGGGCAGCCGGGCCAGCTTCGCGGCCAGGTCGGACCCGTCGGCGTCGGCCCGGTCCGCAACGGCGACGCGGTTGGCCTCGGGGATGTCGTCGAGCAGGGGGCGCGGGCGGGCCGCGGTGTAGGTCGCGGCGAAGCGCTCCCAGTCCATGTCGGTGACCGTGAGGGCGGTCTCGTCCTGGTCGAGGGCCTGCTGCAGAGCGTCGAGGGCCCGGTCCGGGTCCATCGAGCGCACTCCGCCGCGAGCGAGTTCGCGGGCCAGGGCTTCGTCGACCATGCCGCCGCCGGCCCAGCTGCCCCACGCCACCGACGTGGCGACGAGTCCGCGCCGGCGCCGGTCCGCGGCGAGCGCGTCGGCGTAGGCGTTGGCGGCGGCGTAGCCGCCCTGGCCGGCGCTGCCCCAGATCGCCGCGCCGGAGGAGAACAGGACGAAGGCGTCGAGGTCGTGGCCGGTGAGGAGTTCGTCGAGGTTGCGGGCGCCCACGGCCTTGGCGGCGACGACGTCGGCGAGTTCGGCGAGTCCGGTCTCGGCCAGCGGCGCGTTGCGGCTGACGCCCGCGGTGTGCACGACGGCGGTGACCGGGAAGCGGTCGGGCGCCGAGGCGAGCGCGGCGGCCAGTTGGTCGCGGTCGGCGACGTCACAGGCGACGATCGTCACCTCCGTGCCGGACGCGCGCAGTTCCTCGGCCAGTTCGGCGGCGCCGTCGGCGGCCGGACCGCTGCGGCTGGTCAGCAGCAGGTGTCCGGCGCCCGCGTCGGCCAGTCGGCGGGCGATCCGGGCGCCGAGGGCGCCGGTGCCGCCGGTGATCACGACGGTGCCGTCCGGGCGGGGCCGCCAGGGGCGTCGTCGTGCGGCCGACCGGTCCAGGGGTGCGCGGACCAGCCTGCGCACATAGAGGCCGGCGGGACGCAGGGCGTACTCCTGCTCGTCGGTGTCGTCGGTGAGCGCGGCCCGCAGCAGGCCGGCGGCGCGGTCGTCGGGGTCGGCGGGCAGATCGACGAGTCCGCCCCAGCGGGTGGGGTTCTCCAGGCCCGCCACCCGGCCGAGTCCCCAGAGTTGGGCCTGGTCGGGGGCGGTGACCTGGTCGGAACGGCCGATGCCCACAGCGCCCTGGGTGAGGCACCACAGGGGCGCGTCGACGTCGGCCTCGCGCAGTGCGGTCAGCAGCGTCACGGTGTCCGCGACGCCCACCGGTACGGCGGGGTGGTCCGGATGCGGCCGGTCGGCGAGCCCGAGCAGGGACACCACGCCCGTCCAGGCGATGTCCGCGGCGGCCCGGCGGAGGTCCGCCGGGGTCGTCACGGCCGCGTCGAGGGCGGTGGCCGCCCATCGGGCGACGGCCGCGTCGGGTTCGTCGGTCACCAGCAGCCAGTCGCCGGTCGGGGCGGCCGCGGCGGGCTGGGCGGCCGGGACGGCCGGGGTCCAGGAGACGCGGTAGCGCCAGCCGTCGACGAGCGCGGAGTCCTTGCTCCGGCGGCGCCAGTCGGACAGCGCGGGGACGAGTTCGCCCAGCGACCGCCCGTCGGGGAGGGCGAGTTCGGCGGCGACGGCGTCCAGGTCACCGCGGTCCACGGCCCGCCACAGCGGCGCGTCCTCCTCCGCCTGGCCGCCGTTCCCCGCCGGGGCGGGCTCGGGCCAGAACCGGACGCGCTGGAAGGCGTAGGTGGGCAACTCGAACGGGCGGACGCCGGTTGCGTCGGTGCCGCCGAGCACCGTCCGCCAGTCCACCGGAGCGCCCCGGACGAACGCCTCGGCCAGCGAGCGCAGGAACCGCTCGGGGCCGCCGTCGTCCCGGCGAAGGCTGCCGACGGCGGCGGCGGTCGGGCCGGTCTCGTCGACGGCGTCCTGCACGGCGGGGACGAGCACCGGGTGCGGGCTCATCTCCAGGAACACGTCGTGCCCCTGGGCGAGGAGCTGCTCGGTGACCGGCCCGAACAGGACGGGCCGGCGCAGGTTGCGGTACCAGTAGGCGGCGTCCAGGCCCGCGGTGTCGAACCGTTCGCCGGTCGTCGTGGAGTGGAACGGGATCCGGCCCGGGCGCGGCGCGATCCCGGCCGCCAGTTCGGTCAGCCGTGCCTCGATCAGCTCCACCTGGGCGGAGTGGGAGGCGTAGTCGACGGGGATGCGGCGGGCCCGCACGCCTGCCGTCTCACACTCGGCGAGGAGTTCGTCGAGCGCCTCGGGTTCGCCGGCGACGACGGTGGAGCGGCGGCTGTTCTCGGCGGCGACGGAGATCCGGCCGTCCCAGCGGCGGATCCGCTCGGCCGTGTCGGCGGGCGACAGCGCCACCGTCATCATGCCGCCCCGGCCGGAGAGTTCCTCGGCGATGAGCGTGCTGCGCAGGGCCACCAGCGCGGCGCCGTCCTCCAGGGACAGCCCGTCGGCCACGCAGGCGGCGGCGATCTCGCCCTGCGAGTGGCCGACCACGGCGGCCGGTTCGACGCCGCAGGACCGCCAGAGCCCGGCCAGCGACACGCTCACCGCCCAGGAGGCGGGCTGGAGCACGTCGACCCGGTCCAGGCCGGGCGCGCCGTCCGTCTGCCGGATGACCTCGGCGAGGGACCAGTCGGTCAGCGGGGCCAGCGCCTCGGCGCAGCGGTCCATCCACTGCGCGAACACCGGCGAGGACTCCCACAGCCGGGCGGCCATGCCGGCCCACTGCGCGCCCTGGCCGGGGAAGACGAAGACGACACGGCCCCGGGTGTCGGCGGCGCCGCGCACCACCCGCGGGTCCTCCGCCCCGCCGGCGAGCGCGGCGAGCCCCGCCGCGCGCTCCGCGGGTCCGTCGGCGAGCAGCACGGCCCGCTCCTGCCACAGCGCCCTGGTCGTCACCAGGGCCCGGCCGACCTCGTCCGGCGCGGCCTCGGGTGTCAGGGGGCGCAGCCGGTCGGCCTGGGCGGCCAGCGCCGGGCCGGAGCGCGCGGTCAGCACCCAGGGCAGCAGCGGGGAGTCGAGGAGGGGCGGCTGCTGCTGCTCGGCCGGGGGCGCCTCGACGGGGACGGGCCCGGGCGCCTGCTCCAGGATCACGTGGGCGTTGGTGCCGCTGACGCCGAACGCGGACACCCCGGCCCGGCGCGGCCGGTCCACGTCCGGCCAGGGCCGGTCGGCGGTGAGCAGTTCGACCGCGCCCTCGGACCAGTCGACCTCGGGGGTCGGCTGCGGGGCGTGCAGGGTCCGCGGCAACTGCCCGTGCCGCATCGCGAACAGCATCTTCAGCACGCCCGCCATGCCGGCCGCGGCCTGGGTGTGGCCGAGGTTCGACTTCACCGAGCCGAGCCACAGCGGCCGATCGGCGGACCGACCCTGCCCGTAGGTGGCCAGGAGCGCCTGCGCCTCGATCGGGTCGCCCAGCCGGGTCCCCGTGCCGTGCGCCTCGACGGCGTCCACCTCGGTCGGCGCGAAGCCCGCGTCGGCCAGCGCCTGACCGATGACCCGCTGCTGGGCGGGCCCGTTGGGCGCGCTGAGCCCGTTGGACGCGCCGTCCTGGTTGACGGCGGTGCCGCGCACGACGCCGAGGATGTCGTGTCCCAGGCGGCGGGCGTCGGAGAGCCGCTCCAGCAGGACGGTGCCGACGCCCTCGCCCCAGCCGGTGCCGTCGGCGTCGGGGCCGAAGGCCTTGCAGCGGCCGTCCACGGCGAGGCCGCGCTGCCGGGAGAACTCCAGGAAGATCTCCGGGCCGGACATCACGGTCACGCCGGAGGCCAGCGCCAGGTCGCACTCGCCCGCGCCCAGCGCCCGCACGGCCAGGTGCAGGGCGACCAGCGAGGAGGAGCAGGCCGTGTCGACGGTCATCGCGGGCCCTTCGAGCCCCAGGGTGTAGGCGATCCGGCCGGACAGCACGCTGGACGCCGTCCCGGTCAGGACATGGCCCTCGACGTCCGCGGAGCCCAGCAGGTCGGAGTAGCTCTCGCCGTTCGATCCGACGAACACGCCGGTGCGGCTGCCGGCGAGGGAGGACGGCACGATGTCCGCCCGCTCCAGCGCCTCCCAGGAGGTCTCGAGGAGCAGTCGCTGCTGCGGGTCCATCGCCAGCGCCTCACGCGGCGAGATCCCGAAGAAGTCGGCGTCGAACTCCGCCACGCCGTCGAGGAAGCCGCCCTCCCGGACGTAGCTGGTGCCGGGGTTGCCCGGTTCGGGGTGGTAGATGCGGTCGAGGTCCCAGCCCCGGTCCGCCGGGAAGGGGCCGATGGCGTCCCCGCCGTCGAGGACGAACCGCCAGAGCTCCTCGGGGGTCCGCACCCCGCCGGGGAACCGGCAGGCGGCCGACACGATCACGACCGGGTCGTCCTGGAGGCGCACGGCCGCCGCGCCCGTCCGCTGCCCGCCGCCCACGGCCCGGGGGCCTGCCAGCACCGCGGTCAGGTGCTCGACGAGCCTGCCGGGCGTGGGATGGTCGAAGATCAGACCGGTCGGCAGCCGCTTCCCGAGGGCTGCGGCGAGCCGGTTGCGGAACTCGACGCCGATCAGCGAGTCGAACCCGAGCGACCGGAAGGTCCGGTCCTCCGGCACCCGGTCGGCGCCCTGGAGCCCCAGCACGGCGGCCACCTCACCGCTCACCAACTCACCGAGAACCACCCGGAGTTCGTCACCGCTGAGCCCACTGAGCCCGTTGAGCGGGTCGGTCACGGGTACGGCGGCAGCGCGTTCGAGCTCCCGCTGCCGGGCCCGGCGCACCTCGGGGACCCCGGTGAGCAGCGGGCTCGGCCGCCCCGGCCCGAAGCCGGCCGCGAACCGCTCCCAGTCGACGTCGGCGACGGTCGCCGCGGGCTCGCCCTCGGCGACGACCCGCCCGAGGACGGCGAGGGCGGCGGCAGGGTCGAGCGGCGCCAGGCCGGTGCGGGCGAGCCGTTCCCGGGCCGCGTCCGTGTGGGCGGCCATGCCGCCGCCGGCCCAGGAACCCCAGGCGACAGCGGTCGCGGGCAGCCCGAGCCCGGCCCGGTGGACGGCCAGGGCGTCCAAGCAGGCGTTGGCCGCCGCGTAGTTGCCCTGTCCGGCCAGCCCCACCGAGCCCGCGAAGGACGAGAACAGCACGAAGACCGCCAGGTCCAGGTCCCGGGTGAGCTCGTGCAGGTTCCATGCCCCGGTCACCTTCGCCCCGGCGACCGCGGCGAACCGCTCGGGCGTGAGCGCGTCCAGCACCCCGTCGTCCAGCACCCCCGCGGCGTGCACGACACCGGTCAGCGGTCGGTCGGCGGGCAGCCCCGCGATCAGCGCCGCGAGGGCGTCCCGGTCGGCCACGTCACAGGCGGCGACGGTCACCTCCGTACCCGACGCGCGCAGCCGCGTGGTCAGTTCGGCGACGCCCGCCGCCTCGGGGCCGCGCCGGCTGGTCAGCAGCACGTGCCCGGCCCCGGCCTCGGCCAGCCACTGTGCGAGATGCGCGCCCAGGGCCCCCGTGCCGCCGGTCACCAGCACGGTGCCCTCGGCGGGCAGCCGCAGACCGGCGGTGCGGTCGTCGTCGGCGCGCGGCCGGACGGCGGCGGCCCGGCCCAGCCGACGGCCGAACAGCCCGGCGGCCCGCAGCGCCACCTGGTCCTCGTCCGTCCCGCCGGCGAGCACGGCGCACAGTCGGGCCCGCGCGACGTCGTCCAGCACGTCCGGCAGATCGACGAGACCGCCCCACCGCTCCGGATGCTCCAGCGCCGCGACCCGCCCCAGGCCCCACACCTGGGCCTGCGCCGGAGCCGACAGCACATCGGACGGACTCACCGACACCGCCCCGCGCGTCACACACCACAGCCGCGCGACGCCACCCAGATCGGTCAATGCCTGCAACAGGACGGCGGTGGCGGCGGCGCCCGAGGACGGCCCGCCGTCGAGCGCGAGCAGCGACAACACTCCCTGTGCGTCCGCGTCGAGCGCGGCCCGCAGCACGTCCGCGACCTCGCCGCGATCGGGCGCAGCGGGGTCGACCTCGACCGTCACGGGCAGCGCGCCGTGCTCCCGAAGGGCAGCCGTCACCTTCCGAGCGACCTCCTCGTGCTCTCCGCCCACGGGCACGACCACGGCCCAACCGCCGCTCAGGGAAGGCCGGAAACCGTCCGGCACGGACGCCCACTCGACGCGGTAGCGCAGCGGATCCCCGGCGGACGCGGACGCCGGCGCGGCCGGCTCGAGCCAGTAACGGCGACGCTGGAAGGCATAGGTGGGCAGTTCGACCCGGCGGGCCCCGTACGGGGCGAAGAACGCGGCCCAGTCCACGGCCAGTCCGGCGGCGTGGAGAGCGCCGACGGCGTTCACCGCGCTGCGGACTTCCGGCTGATCGCCCCGCAGCCCGGGAACGACGGCCACCCCGTGCTCCCGGCCCTGGTCGGCGAGGGTGTCGTGGGCGAGCGAGGTCAGGGTGCCGGCCGGTCCGAGTTCGAGGAAGCGCCGGACGCCTTCACCGTGGGCGGCGCCGATCCCGTCGGCGAAGCGGACCGCCTCCCGGACGTGCCGCACCCAGTACTCGGGGGTGGTCAGTTCCTCGCCCGCGATCCGCCCGGACAGGTTCGACACCACCCGGATGCGCGGCGCACGGAACTCCACCGAGGCCAGCACCTCGGCGAACTCCCCCAGCATCGGCTCCATCCGCGCCGAGTGGAACGCATGGCTGACGGCCAACCGCTTGGTCCGCCGCCCCTGCTCGGCGAGCGTCCGCGCGAGGGCGGCCACCGGCTCCTCGTCACCGGACAGCACCAGCGCACGCGGGCCGTTGACCGCCGCGAGGCACACCCCTGCGGGCAGCTCCGGCAGCTCCTCCGCCAAGGCTTCGACGGCGACCATCGCGCCGCCCGCCGGAAGCGCCTGCATCAGCCGCCCCCGGGCCGCGACGATCCGGCAGGCGTCCGCAGGCGACCACACACCGGCGACGTACGCGGCCGTCAGCTCGCCGATCGAATGCCCCAGCAGCACATCCGCCCGCACACCCCACGAACCCACCAGCTCGAACAGCGCCGCCTCCAGGGCGAACAACCCCGGCTGGGCCCACTCCGTCCGGTCCAGTTCCGCGCCGCCGCCGAACACCACATCCCGCAACGACCCGGGCAGCAGCCCGTCGAAGCCCGCGCAGATCTCGTCGAAGGCTGCGGCGAAGACGGGGTAGGTCTCGTACAACTCCCGTCCCATACCGGCACGTTGGGAGCCCTGCCCGGAGAACAGGAACGCCGTTCCGCCCTCACCGACCGCCGTACCGCCGGTCAGCTCCTCCAACTGATCCAGGAAGTCGGCCTGTTCAGTCCCGACCAGGACCGCCCGGTACTCCAGCCCCGCACGCGCCGTCGCCAGCGAGAAACCCACGTCCACCGGACTCAGATCACGCTCCCGGACATGCGCGGCCAGCCGCCGCGCCTGCTCCCCCAACGCCTCCGCCGACCGCGCCGACACCACCCAGGGCACCAGCCCCGGCACATCGTCCGAAGGCGCCGTCTCGGCGGCCTCCGGCGCCTGCTCCAGGATCACGTGCGCGTTGGTCCCGCTGATCCCGAACGAGGACACCCCCGCCCGACGCGGACGGTCACCCTGCGGCCACTCCCGCGCCTCCGTCAGCAGCTCCACCGCACCCGCCGACCAGTCCACCTCGGACGTCGGCTCGTCCACGTGCAGCGTCTGCGGCAGCACACCGTGCCGCATCGCCAGCACCGACTTGATCACACCCGCCACACCGGCGGCCGCCTGCGTATGACCGATGTTCGACTTCACCGAACCGAGCCACAACGGCCGCTCCCCCGACCGACCCTGCCCATACGTGGCCAGCAGCGCCTGCGCCTCGATCGGGTCACCCAGCGCCGTGCCCGTGCCGTGCGCCTCCACCGCGTCCACGTCGGCGGCGGACAGCCCGGCCGCAGCCAGTGCCTGCCGGATCACCCGCCGCTGCGCGGAACCGTTGGGCGCGGTGAGGCCGTTGGACGCGCCGTCGGAGTTCACGGCCGAGCCGCGCAGCACCGCCAGCACCGGCCGGCCGTCCCGTACGGCGTCCGAGAGCCGGGCGACGGCCAGCACGCCCACGCCCTCGCTCCAGCCCGTGCCGTCGGCGCCGGCGGCGAACGCCTTGCAGCGGCCGTCCGGGGCCAGACCGCCCTGGCGGGAGAACTCGGCGAACATGCCCGAGGTGGCCATCACGGTCACGCCGCCGACGAGGGCGAGGTCGCACTCGCCGCTCCGCAGCGCCTGCGCCGCCAGATGCAGGGCCACCAGCGAGGACGAACACGCCGTGTCCACCGTCAGCGCCGGGCCCTCCAGGCCCAGGGCGTAGGCGATCCGGCCGGACAGCACGCTGGGTGCCGTACCGGTCAGCACATGTCCGTCGGCGTCCGAGGGCTCGTGCAGGCGGGGGCCGTACTCCGAGGGGCTCGCGCCGACGAAGACTCCGGTGCGGCTGCCGCGCAGGGACAGGGCGTCCAGGCCCGCCCGCTCCAGCGCCTCCCAGGACGTCTCCAGCAGGAGCCGCTGCTGCGGGTCCATCGCCAGCGCCTCACGCGGCGAGATCCCGAAGAACCCGGCGTCGAACTCCGCCGCGTCCGCGAGGAAGCCGCCCTCTCCGGGGAAGTCCGCGGCGAGTTCCCACCCGCGGTCCACGGGCAGCGCGGAGACGGCGTCGCCGCCGCCGGACACGAACCGCCAGAGATCCTCGGGCGACCGGATCCCGCCGGGGAGACGGCACCCCATGCCGACGATCACGACGGGATCGTCATGAACGAGCGCAGGCGCCGCCGTCACGTCGTCGGTGTGCGGCAAGGTCCCGTCCGTCCGGAGCCTGCGGGCCAGGGCGTCCGGGGTCGGGTGGTCGAAGAGGAGGGTGGTGGGGACCCGGCGGCCGGTCGCCTCGGTGAGGCGTTCGCCGAGTTCGGCCAGCATCAGGGAGCTGAAGCCCAGTTCCTTGAACGGTGTGTGCGGGGCGACGTCGTCCGCGGAGGCGTGGCCGAGCACCAGGGCCGTGGCCCGCCGGACCAGTTCCGGCGTCGCCGGCCCGCGGACCGGCGATGCCGTCGGTCCGTCCGTCGCACCAAAGGACGACAGCCAGTGCCGACGCCGCTGGAAGGCGTACGTGGGCAGCGCCACGCGTCGGGCGTCGGCCCCGCCGGCCAGCCGCTCCCAGTCCATCGGAACGCCGCGGACGTACAGGGCGGCCAGCGCGGCGAGGGCCGCCGCCGGCTCGGTGCGGTCGCCGCCGCGCAGCAGGGGCACGGCAACGGTCGTGGCGCCTTGCAGACAGTCCCGTGCCATGGCCGACAGGACTCCGTCGGGGCCCAGTTCGAGGAGCGTGGTGACGCCCTGGTCCTCCAGGAGGCGGACGCCGTCCAGGAAGCGGACGGCGGCGCGGGCGTGCCGTACCCAGTAGGCGGGCGAGCGGGCTTCGTCGTCGGTGAGGAGGGCGCCCGTCTCGTTGGAGACGACCGGGATCCGGGGGGCGTGGAAGGTGAGGGCCTCGGCGACCTCGCGGAACTGCGCGAGCATCCCGTCCATGTGCGGGGAGTGGAAGGCGTGGCTGACCCGCAGCCGCTTGGTCTTGCGTCCCTGCTGCGCCCAGTGGGCGGCGACGGCGAGCACGGCGTCCTCGTCGCCCGCGATCACGGTGGAGAGCGGGCCGTTGAGGGCGGCCAGGGTCACCGACTCGGTGACGAACGGCGTCAGTTCGTCCTCGGTGGCCTGGATCGAGACCATCGCGCCGGTCTCCGGCTGTGCCTGCATCAGCCGGCCGCGGGCCGCGACCAGGGTGCAGGCGTCGGTGAGGGTGAGCACTCCGGCGACGTGTGCGGCGGCGATTTCGCCGACGGAGTGGCCGAGCAGCAGCCGCGGGGTCAGGCCGCAGTGCTCGGCGAGCCGGTAGAGGGCGACCTCGACGGCGAACAGCGCGGGCTGGGTGAACTCGGTGCGGTCCAGCAGGGCGGCCTCGGGCGAGCCTTCGGGCGCGAACAGCACGTCCCGCAGCGGCAGGCGCAGGTGCGGGTCGAGGGCCGCGCACACCTCGTCGAGGGCGGCGGCGTACTGCGTCGAGGTCCGGTACAGCTCGGCGGTCATGCCGGGCCGCTGGCTGCCCTGCCCGGTGAAGACGAAGGCGAGCGAGCCGTCGGTGACGGCGCCCTGCACGACGTCCGGGCCGGGCGTGCCGTCGGCGAGGCGGGCGAGTGCGGCCGACGCGTCGTCGGGCCCGTCCGCGAGCAGCACCGCGCGCCGGTCGAACGCGGTCCGGGCGACGGCGAGGGTGTGGGCGAGGTCGGTGAGCCGGAGGCCGGGGTGGGCGTCGAGGTGGGCCCGCAGCCGGCCGGCCTGCTCCCGCAGGGCCTGCTCGTCGCGGCCGGAGACGAGGAGGGGGACCGGTGTGCCGGCCGGGCGGATCCCGGGCTCGGCGGGATGCCCGGCGGCGGGCTGCTCGGCGGCGGGGCCGGTCCACTCGGTGAGGACCACATGGCAGTTGGTGCCGCCCATACCGAAGGAGCTGACGCCGACGACGAGTGGGGCGGACTCCTCCGACCGGGACTCCTCCGACCGGGGCTGCCCCGGCCAGGGCGCGAGTGCCGTGTTCACCCGCAGCCCGAGTTCGGCCAGCGGGATGTCCGGGTTGGGGGTGGCGAAGTTGAGGCTGGCGGGGATCTCCCGGTGGCGGACGCTCAGGACGCCCTTGAGGAATCCGGCGATGCCGGCGGCGCCCTCCAGGTGACCGATGTTGGTCTTCACCGAGCCGACCAGCAGCGGCCGTCCGGGCGGCCGGCCATGGCCGAGGACGGCGCCGAGCGCGGCGGCCTCGACCGGGTCGCCGACCGGGGTGCCGGTGCCGTGCAGCTCCACGTAGCCGACGGCGTCCGGGGAGATCCCGGCCCGTTCGTAGGCGGCGGTCAGCACCGCCTCCTGGCCGTCGCGGTCGGGCACGGTCAGGCCCTCGCCGCCGCCGTCGTTGTTCACCGCGCTGCCGGCCAGCACGCAGTGGACGTCGTCGCCGTCCGCGAGCGCGTCGGCCAGCGGTTTGAGGACGACGACACCGCCGCCCTCGCCGCGCACATAGCCGTTGGCGCGGGCGTCGAAGGCGTAGCAGCGGCCGTCCGGGGAGAGCGCGCCGAAGCGTTCCACGGTGACGGTGCTGTCCTCGGCGAGGATCAGGTTCACCCCGCCGGCCAGGGCCACGGAGCACTCGCCGCGGCGCAGGCTCTCGGCGGCCAGGTGGACGGCGACCAGCGACGAGGACTGGCCCGAGTCCACGGTGAAGCTCGGGCCGCGCAGGCCCAGCGTGTAGGAGACCCGGTTGGCGATGATGCCCCGGTTCAGGCCGGTCGACGTCTGCGGGGTGGCGGCGTCCGCGCCGGCGGCCCGCGACAGGGTGGCGTAGTCGTCGGCGACGGCGCCCATGAAGACGCCGGTGCTCGTGCCGTCGAGCCGGGCGGGGCGGACGCCGGCGTCCTCCAGCGCTTCCCAGGCCAGTTCCAGGACGAGCCGCTGCTGCGGATCCATCGCCGCGGCCTCGCGGGGCGAAATGCCGAAGAAGGCGGCGTCGAACCGGTCGACCGACTCCAGGAATCCGCCCCGGCGGGGTGCGTAGGGCCGGTCCGGGGCGGGGGCGCCGACGGCTTCCGTGCCCTTTCGCAGAAGTTCCCGGAACTCGTCCGGTCCGGCCGCGCCGGGGAGTCGGCACGCCATTCCCACTACGGCTATCGGCCAGGTGGATCGTGCCCGGAATTCAGCAGTGTCTGACTCGGATCCACCCGCCATGTGTTTCCCTTACCTCACTAGGAATACGCGAAGCGCGCTCAATGCGGCGTACAGCCCGCAGTTCATTCCGAATATCCGACCGCCCCGCCCCTAGCCTCAACCACTACCCGACCCCTTAGGCCGGGTAGGGGCCATGGCCGAAGGGGTCTCGTCCGGGCATGCCGGAGCGGCGGCGCACCGACCCGGCCGCACCGCCGCTCGCCCTTCCGGCACCGCCCGTTCACCAGGCGACCGGCAACTCCTCGACGCCGTAGAAGCCCACCCCGTCACGGAACCGCAGCTCCTCCACGGGGACCGTCAGCCGCAGCTCCGGCAGCCTGCGCAGCAGGGTCTCCAGGGCGATCTGGAGCTCGGCGCGGGCCAGTGACTGGCCGACGCACTGGTGGATGCCGAAGCCGAAGCTCAGATGGCTGCGGGCGTCGCGCGTCAGGTCCAGTTCCCCGCCGCCCGGGAAGACCGCTTCGTCGCGGTTGGCGACGGAGATCATGCACAGCACGCCGTCCCCGGCCTTGATGGTCTGTCCGCCGATCTCCACGTCCTCCAGGGCCACGCGTCCCACGCCGTTCTGCACGATCGTGAGGTAGCGCAGCAGCTCCTCCACGGCCCCCTTGATCAGTGCGGGGTCCTCGCGCAGCAGGGCCAGCTGGTCGGGGTTGCGCAGCAGGGCGAGCGTCGAGAGGGCGAGCATGCTGGACGTCGTCTCGTGACCGGCGAGCAGCAACAGCAGTGCGGTGCCGGCCACTTCGTCGGCGGCCAGTTCACCGCCGGTCAGCAGGTGGCTGATGAGCGCGTCGTCGGGCTCGCGCTCCTTGTCGGCCACGAGGCGGTTCATGTACTCCATGAGTTCGAGGCGGGCCTTCATCATCGCCTCGGGGCCCGCGTTGAAGTCGAGCATGACGTGGCTGCGTTCCATGAAGAACTCGTGATCGCCGTAGGGGACTCCGAGCAGCAGGCAGATGACCGCGGACGGCACGGGGAGCGCGAAGCGGGACACCAGGTCCGCGGAGGAGCCGTCGGCGGTCATCTCGTCCAGGACTTCGTCGACCATGCTCTGGATCCGGGGGCGCAGGGCCTCGACCGTCTTCGCCTTGAACTCCGCGGTCAGCATCCGGCGCCGGCGGATGTGCTCCTGGTCGTCGATCTCCGCGGTGGACTTGCGGGACTCGCTGACCATCTTGCGGAGTTCCTCGGACATGAGCGGGAAGTTCGGCAGCATGGCGTCCGAGCTGAAGCGCCGGTCGCCCAGCACCGCGTGCGCCGCCTCGTGGTGGGTGATCAGCCAGCATTCCGAACCGTTGGGCGTGCCGACCTTCACGGCCGGGCCCTGCTGCGCGGCCTTGCGGTAGTCCTGCGGCAGGTCGAAGGGGCAGCCCGCCTCACGGGGGGCCGGCACCATCAGGGGATGCGCGGATGTCATGGCAGGCTCTCCTCTTGTCGGTCTGCTACTGGTCGCGTACGAAGGGACACCACGGACCGGGGTCGACGGGCGTCGCCGAAGACGGCGGAGCGCCCCCGGGTGAGCGGCCTCGTGACATCCGGCCGCCGTGGACGCGACCGTCCCGACCGGGCGGCGATCGGCGCCGCGTCCCGAACGGACGGCCACGCTCCGCACCGGTCCCGGTGTCCACGGGCGTCCCGAGGCCGCCAGGCCCCCGCCACGCTCCCCGACTGTCCCGCCGCCCCACCCCTGTCCTCAACCACTACCAGACCCCTTAGCCGGGATCCGGCACACGCTCCGTCAGTTCACGCACCTGCCGGCCTTCGCGGGCGCAGGGGCCGAGACGGCCCGAGCGGCGGCTCACCGGTCAGGCGTGCCACCGCTCGGGCCGACGTCTACGCCCGTTCACCAGAGAATCGGCAGCTCCTCCACTGCGAAGGAGCCGAAGCCGTCGCGGAACCTCAACTCCTCCACGGGAACCGCCAGTCGCAGCTCCGGCAGTCTGCGCAGCAGGGTCTCCAGGGCGATCTGGAGCTCGGCGCGGGCCAGGGACTGACCGACGCACTGGCGGATCCCGAAGCCGAAGGTCAGGTGGCCGCGGGCGTCGCGCGTCAGGTCCAGTTCCTCTCCTCGTGGGAAGACCGCTTCATCCCGGTTCGCCAGGGAGATCATGCACAGCACGCCGTCCCCGGCCTTGATCGTCTGACCGCCGATCTCCACGTCCTCCAGGGCCACCCGCCCCACGCCGTTCTGCACGACTGTGACGTAGCGCAGCAGTTCCTCCACGGCGCCCTTGACCAGCCCGGGGTCCTCGCGCAGCAGGGCCAGCTGGTCGGGGTCGCCCAGCAGCGCCAGCGTCGACAGGGCGAGCGTGCCGGACATCGTCTCGTGGCCGGCGATCAGCAACAGCAGCGCGGTGCCCGCCACTTCGTCGGCGGCCAGTTCACCCCCGGTCAGCAGGTGGCTGATGAGCGCGTCGTCCGGCTCCCGCTGTTTGTCGGCCACGAGGCGGTTCATGTACTCCATGAGTTCGAGGCGGGCCTTCATCATCGCCTCGGGACCGGCCTTCAGGTCGAGCATGATGTGACTGCGGCCCATGAAGAACTCGCGGTCGCCGTAGGGGACGCCGAGCAGGAGACAGATGACCGCGGACGGCACCGGGACCGCGAAGCGGGACACCAGGTCGGCCGGACCGCCCTCGGCGATCATCTCCTCCAGGGTCTCGTCGACGATGCTCTGGATCCGGGGGCGCAGCGCCTCGACGTTCTTCGCCTTGAACTCCGCGGCCAGCATCCTCCGGCGCCGGACGGCTTCCTGGTCGTCGACCTCCGCGGTGGACTTGCGGGACTCCCCGATCATCTTGCGGAGTTCGTCGGACATGAGCGGGAAGTTCGCCAGCATGGGGTCCGAGCTGAAGCGCCGGTCCCCCAGCACCACGTGCGCCGCCGAGTGGTCCGTGATCAGCCAGCACTCCGAGCCGTCGGGGCTCCCGATCTTCACGGCCGGGCCCTGCTGCGCGGCCTGCCGGTAAGCCCGCGGCACGTCGAGGGGACAGCCGGCCTCACGGGGGGCCGG
This sequence comes from Streptomyces sp. NPDC006872, assembly GCF_040635845.1. Taxonomy (NCBI): domain Bacteria; kingdom Bacillati; phylum Actinomycetota; class Actinomycetes; order Kitasatosporales; family Streptomycetaceae; genus Streptomyces; species Streptomyces sp. NPDC006872. The sequence continues at coordinate 1,014,449 of NZ_JBEYIL010000001.1, read as the reverse complement.
CACGGTCAGGGGGTACGGGGATGTCATGGACAGGGTCTCCTCTTGTCGGTCTTCCGCTGGTTGAGTACGAAGGGACCCGGGTGTCGGCGAAGACGGCGGGGCGACCCCCGGGTGAGCGGCCTCGTGACATCCGGCCGCCGTGGACGCGACCGTCCCGACCGGGCGGCGATCGGCGCCGCGTCCCGAACGGACGGCCACGCTCTCCGTCTGTCCGGCCGCCCCGGACCTGGCCGCAGCCGCTGTCCGAGTTCTCACGCCGCCGGCCGGGCGCCTATCCCGTGGCCGCGAGGTTCGTGCCGGCCAGGAGGTCGCCCAGGTCGGTGCGGTTGCGGACGCCGAGTTTGCGGTAGGCGCGGGTGAGGTGCTGTTCGACGGTGCTCTTGGTGATGAACAGCTTGCGGCCGATCTCCCGGTTGGAGTGCCCGAGGGCGGCCAGGGCCGTGACCCGCCGTTCCGCCGCCGTCAGGCTCGCCGAGCCCCGGTCCGCGTCGTCGAGGTCGTCGGACGCGACCGAGTCCTCCGGGATCTCGTCCTTGAAGAGCTTGCGGAACAGCGCGTGCCCGCCGCAGGCGTCGGCGACGTTCCTGGCGTGGCGTGCGGTCGTCCGCGCCTTCGCGGGCGCGCCGACCTCATGCAGGACCTGGCAGCGGTCGGCCAGGGCGCGGATGAGCTCCATGGGGTCCGAGCAGTTCTCCAGCAGGTTGACCGACTCGCGCAGCAGGGCGGGCCGTTGGCCGAGTTCGCTCGTGGCGGCCAGCAGTCGCAGGGAGACGCCCCGGGCCCGTGGGGTGGATCCGCCGGGCCGGGCCAGCTGTTCCCGGATCAGCGTGCGCGCCTGGCCGGTGCTGCCCAGGGCGAGGTGCGCTTCAGCCGCCGAGGTGCGCCAGGGCAGGAACGTGGGCACGTCCATGCCCCATTGCTTCGCGAGGTCGCCGCAGGTCAGGAAGTCGTCGAGGGCGGCGGCGGGTCGGTCGACGGCGAGATGGTAGTGGCCCCGGGCGTGTGTGTAGAGCAGTCCGTGGCGGGTCTGGAACATGCCTTCGGGCACGTCCTGGTTGAGCCAGGCCCCCGCCGCCCCGCTCATGCCGGACTCCGTGGCGGCCTGCACCAGGGTGGCCAGCGGAGAGCCGATCGCCACTCCCCAGCCGGACCGTGAGATGGCCGACAGGGCGCTGCGCGCGTGCTCCTGGGCGCTGTGCGGTGCGCCGTGCCGTAGCGCGATCTCGGCCCGCACGCCGGAGAGGATCGCCATCGAGGTGCCGGTGGAGCGGTCGCCGGCCTGGGTCAGCAGTGCGTCGCACCAGTGCAGCGCCCGGTCGGGGCGGCCCGCGTAGAGCAGCGCCAACAGCGCCGCTTCCAGGGCCTCGACGGCCGTCTCGCCGTACCGGCAGCCCCGCAGGATCTCCTCGGCCATGCCGATGCCGTGCTCGCCGGGCCCCTCGGTGAGGACCTGGCCGAGCACTTCGGAGGCGTACGCGGCGGGGCTCATCCGCCGGGGCTGCGGGGTGCGCGGCATCCCGAGGTCCGGGGCGCCCGGGTCCAGCGGCGGGCAGGTGTGCCGCAACCAGTGCCGGACGACGTGGAGTTCGGCTGCCGCGCCGGGTGCGCCCCGGCCGGCCTGCTCGGTGAGGGCGCGCAGACATTCCGCGGCCTGCGGGAACCGGTCCTGCCAGGCGAGATGCCGGACGATCCAGGCGGCGTCCGCGCTGCGCAGGCTGCCCTGTTCGAGCGCGTCGACGAGTTCGTCGAGCCAGGGGCCGACCAGCCGGGGGTCGATCTCCCAGCCGATCCGGGCCCGGGCCATGACGACGGCCGCGTGGTCGTGTTCGGTGGCGGCGTTCTGTCCGGCCAGCCGCAGACAGTCGAGGCTGAACTCGTTCTCGTCGTCCCGCATGGCCTGCTCCGCGGCGGTGAGCAGGGTGTGGCAGGCCCATGGCTCGACGACGGGGGCGGCGAGCAGATGGCGGGCCACGACGGTCGCGGGCGCGCCGTCGGCGTGCAGCAGTCCGGCGGCACGCCGGTGCAGTTCGGCCCGGGTCTCCACGTCGACGTGTGCCAGCAGGGCGCGGCCGACGACGGTGCCGCGCAGGGTTCCGCCGTCCAGCAGTCCGGCCGTGTCCATTGCGGTCATGACCCGGGCGACGGCGTCGGCGCCCCGGTCGACGAGACAGGCGACGAGGGAGGGGGTCGCCGACCCGCCGAGCACGGCGAACCCGCAGGCGACGTCGAAGAGGACGGGGTCGTCGCGGTAGGCCCAGGCGAGGGCCGCCTTGGCGAAGGCCACTCCGGTGGCGGGCTGGGCGGAGGCGGACTCCGGGTCCAGCCGGTGGGCGTCGCGGCGATCCGCGACGAGCGCCTGGACGAGGAGCGGGTTGCCGCCGCTGACGGCGTGGAAGTCCGCGGCCAGCCCTGCCGCCTCGGCGGCGGGCACCTGGGGCGCGATCACCCGGGCGACGCCGGCCCGGGACAGCGGCAGCAGTCCGAGCCGCCGGCACTGGGGCTGGCGCAGGAGTTCGGCCTGGAAGGACGGGGACAGCGAGTCCGGCCCGGTGGGTTCGGTGAGCACGATCGCCACGGGGGCGGTGCGCAGCCGGCGTACGAGGTGGAGCAGGAACCGCAGGGAGGCCGCGTCGGCGAACTGGGCGTCGTCGACGGCGATCACCACCGGCCCCTGCCGGAACTCCTGGCACAGGGCGTCGAACAGAGTGCTCGGGTCTGGGCCTGACCCGGTGTCGGCCGCGCCCCGGCCGAGCGCCCGCGCGAGCCGCGGTCCGGCGCTCAGACCGCCGTCCGGGGGGAAGAGCTGGTCGACGATGCCGTACTCGACGTCTCTCTCGGCGGACGATCCGGTGGCCGCGCACACCCGGGCGCCGGCTGCGGCGGCCCGGCGCAGGAACTCGTCGAGCAATGCCGTCCGGCCGACTCCGGGCCCCGCGTCGAGGAGAATGACACCGCCCTCGCCGCTCGTGGTCCGGGCCAGCATGTTCGTGAGCAACGCCATTTCCTCGGCCCGCTCCACCAGTTCCACTTTTTACCCCCGACTCGACTGATTGTTCGATCGATTCGAGGCTATCCGGAACCACCCTTCTCCCCAACCCCTATAAAATCCGAACCCCCCTAATGAAAGAACTCCCGAAAGGCTCGATCGGTAAAGGGGAAATCAAACCCGTACACCCGTCCGGACTTCTGACATCAATTCTTCACGTCCATTTATGTTCAGCTTTCGGTAAACACGCGTCAGATGCTGTTCCACCGTGCTCATCGTGATGTGCAGCCGGCCGGAGATCTCCCGGTTCGTGCAGCCGTCGGCGGCCAGGCTCGCCACCCGGCGCTCGGATTCGCTCAGATGCTCCCAGCCGGTGGACGGCCGGGACTCCCGGTCCCGGCTCCCACCGCCGCCCGCACTCTCGCCCTCGCCCTCGCCCTCGGTGAAGAGCCGTTGCACCGGCTCTTCCGTCGGGTCGTGCGAGCCGATCCGGTCCCGGGGCGGCTCCGCCCCGCAGCTCTTGGAGAGCAGTCGCGCCCGGCGCAGCGCCATCGCCGCCTGTCTGGTCTGTCGGGCCTGCCGGTAGGCGTCGGCCAGGTCGAACAGGGTGCGGCACAGTTCCAGCGGGTCGTCGGCCCGGTTCAGCTCCACCACGGCCCGGTTCAGCAGGGGGAGCCGGGCGCCGGGCTTCGCGGCGAGCGCCTGGAGGCGCAGCGAGATGCCCCGCACGCGCGGTGCGCCCTGCTGGACGAGCGCCAGCTGCTCGGTGGCCAGCCGCTGCCCCTGCTCCCGTTCGCCGAGGCGCAGCAGCACCTCGGCGATGTCGGTGCGCCACGGCAGCAGGGCGGGCCAGTCCGTGTCCCACCGCTCGGCGACCCGGCCCACCTCGTGGAAGTCCCGCAGGGCCGAGTCGTACTGACGGGTGGCCAGGTAGTACAGGCCGCGGGCGCGCAGATAGTGCAGCCAGTGGACGGTGTCCGGCAGGGACTCCGCCACCGGGCGGCTGAGCAGCCGGGCCGCCGCCGCGTGGTCGCCCCGGGCGATCTGGACGGTCACCAGGCGGGCGATCGCCGCCGCCTCCAGGGCCGAGGGGTACCGGTCCGGCAGCAGCGCCAGGCAGCGCTTCGCGTCCCGCTCGGCCTCGGCCAGACCGCCGCCGTGCAGGGCCGCCTCGGAGCGGACGGCGGCGAAGGCCGCCTCCCAGCCGGGTGCGTTGCGCGCCGCCGACTCCCGCAGAAAGGTGTCGCACCAGTGCAGGGCCCGCTCCACCGCGCCGAGCGCGAGCAGCGTCCAGATGGCGTCGACGACGAGGTCGAAGGTGGCGTCGGTCAGCTGGGTGATCTCCAGGATGCCCTCGGTGGCGGCGACGCGCTGGGACCGCTGGCCGGAGCGCGAGCCGCCGAGCCGGGCCGACCAGCCCCCCAGGTGCCAGGTCCGACGCCGCAGCCGGCCGTCGGGGACCTCGGCGATCCGGTCCCGGATCCTGGCCTCGTCGGTGGACTGCGGAGGCACGTGCCCCAGCAGGGTGCGCGCCTGCTCCAGCCGGCCGTGGGCCAGCAGCAGTTCGCCGAGCCCGCCCGCGTCCGAGGGGTCGAGCCGGCCGGTGCGCAGCACCCGCAGCGCGTCGTCGACATGGCGTTCGGCGTCGGTGACGCTGATCCGCCGGGCGACCGAGCCGAGCCTGATCTTGATCTCGGCGCGGGACAGCGGGTCCTCGCTGGCGGCGTGGGCCAGTTCGAGATAGGACACGGCACGGCCTGCCCGATCCTCCAGCAGCGCCTGTTCCGCGGCCTGTTCGAGCACCCCGACCGCCCAGGCGCCGTCGGCGTGTCCCGCCTTGCGGAGGTGTTCGGCCGCCACGGCGGGCGCGGCGCCGAAGGCGTGCAGCAGCCCCGCGGAGCGCTGGTGCAGTGCGAGCCGGTGCGAGGGTTCCAGGGAGTCCAGGACGGCGCTCTTGGCGGCCGGGTGCTGGAAGGACGTGCCGGACACGATGCCGGCGCCGCACAGGGCCTGGAGGTTCTCGGTGAGTTCGGCGGCCGACATGTCGAGCAGACGCGAGAGCAGGTCGTGGGTGTACGCCCGGCCGAGCACGGCCAGCCCGGCGGCGACCTCGCGCACCTTCTCGCCGCTGCGGTCCAGACAGGTGACGACGGCCTTGCCGTAGGCCTGCCCGGCCCTCGGCAGCACGACCACGGGGCCGTCGGCGGAGCTCTCGGCGTCCAGCCGGGTGTCCTCCAGCAGCGCGCGCAGCAGCAGCGGGTTGCCCCCGCTGATCGCGAAGCAGCGTTCGGCCAGGTCGGCGCCGGCGCCCGGGTACCCCTGTTCGGCGAGGAAGTCGCCGACGCCGCGCAGGTCGAGCTTGGAGAGTCGGATCCGGTCGAGGTTCGGCTGCCTGAGCAGCTCGGCGCCGAAGCCGGAGCCCGCCGGTCCGCCGACGAGCGGCCTGGTGAACGCCAGCAGCACCGGGACGTTGCAGCAGTGCCGGGCCAGGTGCAGCAGCTGGCGCAGGGAGTCGGCGTCGCCGTGGTGGACGTCGTCGACCGCCACCACAACGGGCTCGCGCCGGGCGAGCGAGCGGACCTCCGTGCAGAACATCCGCATCAGCTCGTACCAGCCGGCGTCCCGGCGGGTCTCGTCGCGGCGCTCGGCCGCGATCCGGCCCGCCGCGGCGTCACCCATCGTGTGGAATCGCCGCACCAGTTCGTCCGGGAAGGGGGCCCCGTTGACGAGGCTGTGGATCACGCTGAGAGGGTTGTCCCTCTCCTCCTCGATGGCCGTGGTGTGCAACACGGTCAGACCGAGTGACTCCACATGCCGTACCAGTTCCCCGAGAAGCTCGGTCTTGCCGCAGCCCGCCGACGCCTCGACGAGCACCGTCCGCGATCTACCGGTGGCCTGAACCGAAGAAAAGGCTGCGAGCAATCGGTATTTTTCCTGGGCTCGCCCATTCAGCACCATGAATTGTAAAACACCCCGTATCGATCAGAACAATTCAGAAGCCGTGGCGCATAGCGGGAGGAATTCCTTTCTTCGGCAGTTCACCTCTCCATAAACGCCAAAAATCCGTTACATTCAATCATCGGATCATCGAAAATGTCAACATGCGAAAATATTCGGACAGGTTTGGTCAAGATTAGGCCAACCGTCACGCATGCCTGGATGATCAGGAAAATGAAGATTGAATAAGAATGAAGTAAGAGGGGAAGTGAGAGATGGAAATACCCGGACCGGGAATTGGCTACGCCACAGCGGTGGAGGTCACGCGAGCGATCGCCTCGATGACCCGGGGCGCCTGCTCATTGAGGTAGAAATGCCCGCCGGGATAGCTCGCCAGCTCGAACCCGCTGCTCGTGTGATCCGCCCAGGCCGCCGCCTCGTCGCGACTGACCCGCGGATCGTCCACCCCGAAATGCGCCTGGATCGGCGCCGCCAGCCGCGCTCCGTCGGTGTGACGGTACGTCTCGGCCGCCTTGTAGTCGCTGCGAATGGCCGGGAGCACCATCCGCAGGATCTCCTCGTCCGCGAGCACCGCGGACTGCGTCCCGCTCAGCGCCTTGAGTTCGGCGATGATCTCGTCGTCGCTGCGCAGGTGAACGGTCTCGACACGGTGCCGGGACGGAGCGCGCCGGCCCGAGGCGAACAGCGCCAGGGGCACGATGCCCTCCTTCTCCAGCCGCACGCCCACCTCGAAGGCGAGACTGGCCCCCATGCTGTGGCCGAAAAGCACCAGCGGCCGGTCGGCCAGCGGCAGCAGTTCGGCCGTCACGGCGTCGGCCAGCTCGGAGATGTCGTCGATGCACGCCTCATGGCGGCGGTCCTGCCGCCCGGGGTACTGGACGGCGAGAACGTCGACCCCCGGGGCGAGGGCCTTGGAGACCGGAAAGAAGTACGAGGCGGATCCACCGGCGTGTGGGAGGCAGACGAGCCTGGTGGCCGCGGTCGGCGCCGGGTGGAACTGGCGGACCCACAGGTTCTCGTCAACGCGGTTGGCACTCACAATAGAACCTTTCGTGCTACAAGTGACCATCGGACTGCGACTCTTGGGCTCCGTCGTCTCGGTACCCATGCTTCGCGACCCCTTACTCCCCCCACAACCCCTAATCGGAGGCGCACCCCCCTACGCGACACGGGGGACCTGGGGCACCGTGGCCGCGACGCGAATTCCCTTTCGAGTCGTACCGGACAATATCGCCGAAGTCCGGTCGGGGTGAAGATTAGGGGTTTCGCCGGCCCGGGGCAGTGGCTCAGGCTGTGCCACGCAGCGCCGCCGCAGCATCGGCGGCCGGGGTCCGGGAAGGGGCAGGATTGAGCCAGGATCGACCACGCGGCCGGCTCCTCGCCATCAGCGACATCCACGTCCGCCACCAGCAGAACCGGGACATCGTCCAGAACCTGCGCCCCGACTCCGCCGACGACTGGCTGCTCGTCGCCGGCGACGTCGGCGAGAGCGTCGCCGACGTCGTCTGGGCCCTGTCCCTCCTCCGGGACCGGTTCGCCCAGGTCGTCTGGGCCCCCGGCAACCACGAGCTGTGGACCGCGCCCGGCGACCCCGACGAACTGCGCGGCGAGCTCAAGTACCGGCACCTGGTGGACCGTTGCCGCGAACTCGGCGTCGTCACCCCGGAGGACCCGTACCCCGTCTGGCACGGCGCGGGCGGCCCGGTGACCGTCGCCCCGCTCTTCCTCCTCTACGACTACAGCTTCCTGCCGCCGGGAGCCCGGTCGAAGAGCCACGCGCTGCGCCTCGCCGACGAGGCCGGGGTGATCTGCACCGACGAGTTCATGCTGCACCCGGACCCCTACCCGAGCCGCGAGGCCTGGTGCCGGGCCCGGCTCACGTCGACCCGCGCCCGGCTCGACGCGCTGCCCGACGACCGGCCCACCGTCCTGGTCAACCACTTCCCGCTCGTCCGCGAACCCACCCGCGTCCTGCGCCACCCCGAGTTCGCCCTGTGGTGCGGCACCGCGTCGACGGCGGACTGGCACCTCAGATACCGGGCCGCCGCGGTCGTCCACGGCCATCTGCACATCCCCCGGGTGATCCACTGCGACGGCGTGCCCCATCACGAGGTGTCCCTCGGCTATCCACGGGAATGGCAACGCCACCCACGGCGACGGGAGTGGCCGGTCGACGTCCTGGCGCCGACGCCGGCCCGGCTGGGCGGTGTGGGCGCGTGATCGAGCGGATCCTGCCGCCGCAGGTCGCGGCCCACGAGATGTTCGCCGACGCCCCCGTCGACGCCCTGCACCCGGAGGAGGCCGCGCTCGTCCGGGACGCCGTGGACGGCCGCCGCCGGGAGTTCGCCACCGGCCGGCACTGCGCGCACCGGGCGCTGGCTGCGCTCGGCGGCATCCGGCCGGCCCCGCTGCTCGCCACGCCCCGCGGCGCACCGCACTGGCCCGCCGGCGTCTGCGGGGCCATCACGCACTGCGCCGGCTATCGCGCCGCCGCCGTCGCCCGTACGCCCGCCGTCACGGCCGTGGGCATCGACGCGGAACCCGACCTGCCGCTCCCGGAGGGCGTCCTGGAGGTCATCGCACTCCCCGCCGAACAGGTGCAGGTCAAGGAGCACACGGCCCGGCACCCCGGCGTCAGCTGGGGAAAGCTGCTGTTCAGCGCCAAGGAGAGCGTCTACAAGGCATGGTTCCCGGCCACTGGGCTGCCCCTCGGATTCGAGGACGCGCTGATCGACGTCGACCCCCTGGGCGGCACCTTCCACGCCCGGGTCCTGCCCACGGCCCTACGCGCGGCGCACCCCGCCCTGCGCAACCTCCACGGCCGCTGGCTCGTGGCACAAGGGATCATCGTCACGACGATCGTGGCATGAGCGTCTCCGGCACCGCGGCCGAGGTCAACGCCGGGTTCCGGCAGCGGGTGGCCGACGGTGCCCGGACCGTGCCGGTCGTCTTCGACCTGCCCACGCGGGCCGGCCTCGACTCCGACGCACCCCAGGCCCACGGACTGGTCGGCCACTGCGGGGTGCCCGTCGACTCGATCGACGACATGCGGGTGCTGTTCGGCGGACTCCGGCTGGAGCGGATCTTCCCCACGCTGGCCGCCGACGTCTCGGCGGCCCCGCTGCTGCTCCTCTACCAGCTGGTCGCCGAGGAGCACGGCACCCCGGCCCGCCGGCTCACCGGGGCGGTCCGCAACGACGTCTTCCGCAGAATCCTCGACCGCGGACCCGACGGCCTCCCCCACCGACCGAAGCTGCGGCTGGCCATGAACGTGGTCGCCTACGGCCTGGCCGAGCTGCCGCGCTGGCAGTGCCTGTCGATCTGCGGCCACCAGCTGGCCGGACCGGACGCCGACCCGGCGCTCGAGGTCGCCCGCACCGTCGCGGGCGGCGTCGAGTACCTGCGCGCGGCGGCCACGGCGGGCCTGGACCCGCGCGCGGTGGCCCGCCGGCTCACCATCTGCCTCACCGCGGGTGCCACAGCCCGCGAGAGCCGGACGAAACTGCGCGCGGCCCGCACCGTCTGGACCCGCACGGCACACGACCACCTCACCCCGGGCCTGCCCACCCCGCGCCTGTACGTCCAACACCCCCGACACCGCTCGCCCGCTCCCGCGCTCCGCCCCCTCCCCAGAGCCCTCGACGCCGCGGCGCTGGCCGTACTGGACCGCATGCACCGACAGCACGGCACGCTCACCCTCCTCGGCCACGCCGTCCCGACCCGCCGCCGTATCCCCCGCCCGCACCCGGCCTCCCAGGCGTTACAGGCCGGCCAGGCCGAACGCCTGGCGAAACTGCGCGCCTGGCGCATCCAGTCCGCCGTGGACGAGGCCCTCCTACGCCTCCACCAGGCCGCCCGGGGCACCGACAACGTCCTCTACCCCATGAAGGACGCCCTGGCCGCGAGAGCCACCGTGGGCGAGGTCTGCACCACCCTGCACCGAGCCTGGTCCCCGCACTGACGGGAGCTGCCGCTATGCGCGCTCGCGCTCCTGGGTGCGCAGGCGGGCGGTGCGCTCCGACAGGGCCGTGCTGCCGTGCAGGGTGCGCGGGACGCCCGGCTCGCGGGCCGGGACCGTCTCCGCGACGCGCTCGGACGGGGCTGCCGACACGGCGACCGCGGCGGGGGCGGACACCAGGATCTCGCCCGGGGCGGCCGTCGGGCGCCGGTAGCGCGGCGGGACGAACGACTCGGCCCAGCGCGGCGCACGCGGCGTGAAGCGCGGCAGCAGGAGCAGCAGCAGCCCGATCGCGCTGAGGAACACCACACCGAGGACGATCCACATCGAGGCCGCGTTGACGGAGTAGGCGAGCGCGCCGAACCCGATCAGCGCCGACCAGAAGTACATGATCAGCACCGCACGGCTGTGCGAGTGGCCGATCTCCAGCAGCCGGTGGTGCAGATGCCCGCGGTCCGCCGCGAACGGCGACTGGCCGCGCCAGGTGCGGCGCACGATCGCCAGAACCAGGTCGGCGGCCGGGATCGCGATGATCGTCAGCGGCATCACCAGCGGGATGTAGACCGGCACCATCTGGTGGACGGCGTTGCGCTCGGACCCGGAGAACAGCTTCATCACATCGGGGTCGACCTGCCCCGTGATGGAGATCGCGCCCGCGGCCAGCACCAGCCCGATCAGCATCGAGCCCGAGTCGCCCATGAAGATCCGGGCGGGATGCATGTTGTGCGGCAGGAAGCCCAGGCACATGCCCATCAGAATCGCCGCGAACAGCGTCGCCGGAGCGGCGGCCTCGATGCCGTACGAATACCAGATGCGGTAGGCGTACATGAAGAACGCGGCCGACGCGATGCACACCATGCCCGCGGCGAGGCCGTCCAGACCGTCCACGAAGTTGACGGCGTTGATGGTGATGACGACCAGCGCCACCGTCAGCAGGGTGCCCTGCCACTGGGTCAGCGCGACCGTGCCGACCAGCGGGATGGGCAGCCACAGGATCGTCAGACCCTGCATGACCATGACGCCGGCGGCGATCATCTGGCCGCCCAGCTTGATCAGGGCGTCGATCTCGAACTTGTCGTCCAGGACGCCGATCAGCCAGATCAGCGCCGCCCCGGAAAGCAGGGCGCGCGGCTCGTTCGACTTCTCGAAGACCTCGTTGAGGTTGGTGAGATGGTCGGCGACCAGCAGACCGGCGCACAGGCCGAAGAACATCGCGATCCCGCCGAGGCGCGGAGTCGGTTCCCGGTGCACGTCACGGGCCCTGATCTCCGGCATCGCTCCGGCCACGATCGCGAACTTACGTACCGGCCCTGTCAGCAGATACGTCACCGCGGCCGTGATGCAGAGCGTCAGCAGGTATTCACGCACAGGCTTCCCCACAGGTCTCGCTGGCCATCTCAGTCCCACACCCTAGCGATCGACTCCTACTCGGCGCATATGTGTCGCATATGTGTGAGGACTTCCGGGTAGTGACGATGGTTTCACGTGAGGCTGTGAGAAGGAGCGCCAGGGGTGTGCACAGGGGTGTCCACGGGGCGCGCACGAGGTCCGTACGCCCCGGTTCAGCCCGGGTAGGGCGGGAACGCCAGGGTCAGCTCACGCACCTCCTCGCGGGCCTTCTTGCCCTCGATCTCGTCCCGCAGCACCCCCGCGAGCAGCGCCGCGACCCGCCTCATCTCCTCCTGCCCCATGCCTTGGGTGGTGACCGCCGCGGTGCCCAGGCGCAGCCCACGGACGTGCGCATGCGGCAGTGCGCAGCAGTCCAGCACCATCCCGGCGGCCGCGAGCAGCCCGCGCGCGGTGCGCCCGTCGACGCCGAGGGGCGCCGGGTCGGCGGTGATGAGATGGGTGTCGGTGCCGCCGGTCGTGACGACCAGCCCCGCCTCCTCCAGAGCGGCCGCCAGAACCCTCGCGTTGGCGACCACCTGATGGGCGTACACGGTGAACGCCGGTGTTGCCGCCTCGCCGAACGCGACCGCCTTCGCGGCGATGGTGTGCATCTGCGCGCCGCCCTGGGTGAACGGGAAGACGGCCCGGTCCACCCGCTCGGCGAGCTCGGCGCCGCACAGGATCATCCCGCCGCGCGGCCCGCGCAGCACCTTGTGCGTGGTGGCGCAGACGATGTCGGCGTACGGCACCGGGCTGGGCGCCGCTCCCCCGGCGACGAGCCCGATGGGGTGGGCGGCGTCGGCGATGAGATAGGCGCCGACCTCGTCGGCCACTTCCCGGAAGAAGGCGTAGTCGAGGTGGCGGGGGTAGGCGATGGACCCGCACACGATCGCCTTGGGCCGGTGGCTCCGGGCCAGCGTGCGGACCTGCTCGTGGTCGACGAGCCCGGTCTCGGCGTCCACCCCGTAGGGGACGAAGTCGAACCAGCGCCCGGAGAAGTTCGCCGGCGAGCCGTGGGTGAGATGGCCCCCGTAGGGCAGCCCCAGCGCGAGCACGGTGTCCCCGGGCCGCAGCAGGGCGGCGTAGGCGGCCAGCACCGCCGAGGAGCCCGAGTGGGCCTGGACGTTGGCGTGCTCGGCGCCGAACAGCGCCTTGGCGCGGTCCACGGCGATGCGCTCGGCGACGTCGACGATCTCGCAGCCGCCGTGGTGTCTGGCCCCCGGATACCCCTCCGCGTACTTGTTGGCGAGCGACGAGCCAAGCGCGGCCAGCACGGCGGGCGAGGTGAAGTTCTCGGCGGCGACCAGCTGCAGCGTCGTCGCCTGCCGCTCCCGTTCCCCGAGCAGGATCTCGGCCAGCTCGGGGTCCTGCCGGCGCAGGACATCGGCCTCGGGGACATGGGTGACCGACATGATGCGCTCCGGGCGTCGACGATGACGTACGTCCAATGTAGGCCCGGGGCGGAGGAGACGCGCGGTTGTCACCTCCGCGCGGGTACGCCCGTCGGCGTGACGACCGGGACCCGATCCCCGACGCGCCCCTCGCACCGCTCGGCCCTGCGGGCCTCACGGGCAGCGGGCCGCTGCGGCGGCCACCGTCCGCCGACTCCGTGCGGCCCTCGTCAAGCGCGCGCGGGTACGCCCGTCAGCGCCGTGACGACCGGGTCCAGGGCCTCGTGTATCTCGTCGCCGATCGAGCGGAAGAACGGGAGGGGCGCGCCGTAGGGGTCGTAGACCTCGTCCGCCTCCAGCGTGGGGGCCAGGAGCCACCCGCGTAGCGCCGCCGCGGCGCGCACCAGGGCGCGGGCGCGCATGACCACGCCCTCGTCCAGCGGCGGGAGCGTGGTGGGGTCGATGGCGTTCACCAGACGGGTGAACTCCTTCAGGGTGAAGGTGCGCAGGCCCGCCGAGTGGCCCATGGAGATGACCTGGGCGCGGTGGTCGCGGGTCGCCGTCAGGACCAGGTCGGCCATGATGACGTGCTCGTCGAGGAGCTCGCGGCCGGTGAAGCCGGTGGCGTCCGCGCCGAAGTCGGCCAGCACGGTCTCCGCGTTGGCCTCCATCGGCGCGCCCTCGTGGCCCCAGGTGCCCGCGCTCTCCACGATCAGCCCGCCGCCCAGCAGGCCGAGCCGCTGGGACACGAAATGCCGGGTCAGCCGCTCGGTGATGGGCGAGCGGCAGACGTTTCCGGTGCTGACGTGGAGGATGCGGAAGGTGTCGCGCGGAAACCCGAACGTCGTCGTCTGTTCCGCGGCGCGTTCCCCGTTGCCTATGCCACGCCCCGCGTCAGGGGCTGTCAATTCGCCACCTCGAGGTCGGGTACGACCTTCCGCAGCTCGTCCACGGTGATCGCGCCCTCACGCAGCAGCAGCGGCACCTCTCGGCTGACGTCGACGATCGAGGAGGGGACGTTGCCGGGGGTCGGGCCGCCGTCGAGGTAGACGGAGACGGAGTCGCCGAGCATCTCCTGCGCGTGGTCGCAGTTCTCCGGCGCGGGGTGACCGGTCAGGTTGGCGGAGGAGACCGCCATCGGGCCGACCTCCGTCAGCAGCTCGATGGCGACCGGGTGCAGTGGCATGCGCACGGCGACCGTGCCCCGGGTGTCCCCCAGGTCCCACTGCAGGGACGGCTGGTGCTTGGCGACGAGCGTCAGCGCGCCCGGCCAGAACGCGTCGACCAGCTCCCAGGCCAGCTCGGAGAAGTCCGTGACCAGGCCGTGCAGGGTGTTCGGGGAGCCGATCAGCACCGGAGTGGGCATGTTGCGGCCCCGCCCCTTGGCCGCGAGGAGGTCGACGACGGCCTCCGAGGAGAACGCGTCGGCGCCGATCCCGTACACCGTGTCGGTCGGCAGGACCACGAGCTCGCCACGACGGACGGCGGACGCGGCCTCGCGCAGACCGGTCACGCGGTCGGTCGCGTCGTTGGTGTCGTATCGCCGAGCCATTTAGCGGGCCTCCTCGTACACGTACTGCTGCGGGTCACAAGTGTGGGGCGCGCTCACGGCATCGCCCTGCGTGCGGTGGCGAAGCGCGGGCGCTTGTTGAGGTCGGGGTGGTCGGCCGCGTCGGCCCACCCCCGTTCCTCGGTGAAGATCCACGGCACCTGGCCGCCCTGGGTGTCGGCGTGCTCGATGACGACGACACCGCCCGGACGGAGCAGCCGGTGTGCGGTGCGTTCGATGCCCCGGATCAGGTCGAGGCCGTCCTCGCCGGAGAACAGGGCGAGTTCGGGGTCGTAGTCCCGCGCCTCGGGAGCGACGTACTCCCATTCGGTGAGCGGGATGTACGGGGGGTTGGAGACGACCAGGTCGACCTGGCCGTCGAGGTCGCGGAAGGCGTCCAGGGCGTCGCCCTGACGCAGGTCGACCCTGGACCCCTCCATGTTCTTGCGCGTCCAGCGCAGGGCGTCCTCGGACAGCTCCACGGCGTGCACAGCGGAGCGCGGGACCTCCTGGGCGAGGGCGAGCGCGATGGCGCCGCTGCCGGTGCACAGGTCGACGATCCGGGGCTCGACGACGTCCATGGCGCGTACGGCGTCTATGGCCCAGCCCACCACCGACTCGGTCTCGGGGCGTGGCACGAAGACTCCGGGGCCGACCTGGAGCTCCAGATACCGGAAGAAGGCCCGCCCGGTGATGTGCTGCAGCGGCTCACGCTGCTCACGCCGGGCGATGGTCTCCCAGTAGCGGGCGTCGAAGTCGGAGTCCTTGACGGAGTGGAGCTCACCGCGCTTCACGGCGTGCACGAACGCGGCGAGCTCCTCCGCGTCGTTGCGCGGCGAGGGCACGCCGGCGTCGGCCAGCCGCTGGGTGGCCTGGGCCACCTCTGCGAGCAGCAGGTTCACGCAAGTCCTCCGTGTCGTACTGGTGCGTGCGGTGCCTTACGCGGCTGCGAGCTTGGCGGCCGAGTCCGCGTCGACGCAGGCCTGGATCACCGCGTCGAGGTCGCCGTCCAGGACCTGGTCCAGGTTGTACGACTTGAAGCCCACGCGGTGGTCCGAGATGCGGTTCTCCGGGAAGTTGTACGTGCGGATCTTCTCGGAGCGGTCGACGGTGCGGACCTGGCTGCGACGGGCGTCCGCGGCCTCCCGCTCCGCTTCCTCCTGTGCCGCTGCGAGCAGCCTGGAGCGCAGGATACGCATCGCCTGCTCCTTGTTCTGCAGCTGGCTCTTCTCGTTCTGGCAGGAGGCGACGACTCCGGTGGGAATGTGCGTGATGCGCACCGCGGAGTCGGTCGTGTTGACGGACTGGCCGCCGGGACCGGAGGACCGGTACACGTCGATGCGGAGATCGTTCGCGTTGATCTCGACGTCGACCTCCTCGGCCTCGGGCGTGACGAGCACACCGGCGGCGGAGGTGTGGATCCGCCCCTGCGACTCGGTCGCCGGCACCCGCTGCACCCGGTGCACGCCGCCCTCGTACTTCAGCCGCGCCCACACGCCCTGTCCGGGCTCGGTGGCGCCCTGGCCGCCCTTGGTCTTCACCGCGACCTGGACGTCCTTGTAGCCGCCCAGCTCGGACTCGGTGGCGTCGATGATCTCGGTCTTCCACCCCACGCGCTCGGCGTACCGCAGATACATCCGCAGCAGATCCCCGGCGAACAGCGCCGACTCGTCACCGCCGGCGCCCGCCTTGACTTCGAGGATGACGTCCTTGTCGTCGTTGGGGTCCCGCGGGACGAGCAGCAGGCGCAGCTTCTCGGTGAGTTCCTCGCGCTGCTTCTCCAGCTCCTTGACCTCGGCCACGAAGTCGGGGTCGTCGGCGGCGAACTCGCGCGCGGTCTCGATGTCGTCGCCGGTCTGCTTCCAGGAGCGGTACGTGCCGACGATGGGGGTCAGCTCGGCGTAACGCTTGTTCAGCTTGCGCGCGTTGGCCTGGTCGGCGAAGACCGACGGATCGGCCAGCTTCTTCTCCAGGTCGGCGTGCTCACCGAGCAACTCCTCGACGGCCTCGAACATGGTGGGCTCCTAGACGTGCGTGGGGGAAGGGCGGGCGACCAAAAACGCCGGTCCCGGCGTGCCCCTGGGCGGGGACACGACCGTGGACCGGCGAAAAGGGGCTCGCTACTTCTTGGAGCCGGCGGAAGCCTTGCCGAAGCGGGCCTCGAAGCGGGCCACACGGCCACCGGTGTCGAGGATCTTCTGCTTGCCCGTGTAGAACGGGTGGCACTCGGAGCAGACGTCGGCGCGGATGGAACCGCTCTCGATCGTGCTGCGGGTGGTGAACGACGCGCCACAGGTGCAGCTGACCTGCGTCTCGACGTACTCGGGGTGGATGTCGCGCTTCAAGGTGTCTCCTAGTTTCGGGAGGGCGCCGGGTCGCTGTCGCGGGACACGACCAGCGTGAACCGGGGCCGACGTACCAGTCTGCCAGGACTGGCCGCATCCCCCAAAACCGGGGGTTGCCCTGATCTATTCCCCGCGGGCCGCCGGGGGCTTTTCGCGCGCCCCTACGACGACGTCACGACCCCCGCCGCCTCGCCGGTCGCGTTGCCCTCGGTCGCCGCCTTCGGGATCGGCAGATCGTTCTTCAGCGCCGCCCAGACCTGCTTCGCCTTCGCCTCGGCGACGATGACCCGGTTGGGGTTGGCCGGGTCGTACACGACCGGCATCGTCACCATGTTCATGTTCGCCGAGCTGATGCCCTTCAGACCGTTCGCGAAGGACATCAGGGAGTTCAGCGAGCCGAGGTCGGAGTCGGTCGTGACGGCCTTGGTCGCGGTGTTGGCGAGGTCGTACAGCTTCGTGCCGCTGGTGAACAGGCCGACGTGCTTGACCTGCTCGACCAGGGCCTTGATGAAGGCCTGCTGGAGCTGGATGCGGCCGAGGTCGGAGCCGTCGCCGACGCCGTGCCGGGTGCGGACCAGGCCGAGCGCCTGCTCGCCGGTGAGCGTGTGCGTGCCGGCCTTGAGGTTCAGATGGCTGTCGGGGTCGTCGATGGCCTTGGTCGTGGTGACCTCGACGCCGCCGAGTTCGTCGATGAGCTTCTCGAAGCCGGAGAAGTCGACTTCCAGGTAGTGGTCCATCCGGACGCCGCTGATCGACTCGACCGTCTTCACGGCGCAGGCGGCGCCGCCCGTGGAGTACGCCGAGTTGAACATGACGTCGGACGCGGCGTCGTGGGTGACGCCCTTGGTGTCCGTGCAGGCGGGGCGGTCGATGAGGGTGTCGCGGGGGATGGAGACCACACTGGCCTTCTTGTGGCCCTCGTACACGTGGATGATCATCGCGGTGTCGGAGCGGGCGCTGCCGTCGTCGGCGCCGCCGCCGAGCTTCTTGTTGGCGCCGGAGCGGGTGTCCGAGCCGAGGACGAGGATGTTCTCGGAGCCGTTGTCGACCTTGGTGGGCCGGTTGGTGCCCAGCGCCTGGTCGATGTCGACGCTCTTGATGTTCCCGTTGAGCTTGAAGTACAGGTAGCCCACACCGGTGCCGCC
Source organism: Streptomyces sp. NPDC006872 (assembly GCF_040635845.1). Lineage (NCBI taxonomy): Bacteria > Bacillati > Actinomycetota > Actinomycetes > Kitasatosporales > Streptomycetaceae > Streptomyces > Streptomyces sp. NPDC006872. Next base: position 996,728 of record NZ_JBEYIL010000001.1, on the reverse strand, counting down.
CAGTACGAGGATGCCCGCGGCGGTCCACGCGGCGATCAGCAGCCCCTTGTGTCTGCCTCGCTGCTTGCGGTGGCGCGGGCCGGTGCCGCCGGCCGCGCCGCTCGTCGTGCCGGCCTCACCCGGTATGCCGGGCTCCGGCGTGCTGTCGGCGGACATGTGCTCCTCTGTTCTCGTGCAACCTCACCATCGTCACTCCGCCAGGTCAGACGGGGAAACTCGGGACAGGGTTGCACAAACGCTCCGTGCCCGATCCGCTGCGGACCGGACACGGAGCGTTTCGCAAGTGGGCGTGGAGCACACCGCTCACCTGCGTCTTCGGCCTGACTCAGCCGAGAATGTCGTACTGCTTGAACGTTGTGCCGAGGGACAGCGCTGCGGAAAAGATCACATTTGTGGCGCCGCCGTTGCCCCGGTACAGGACCAGCTTGCCGGCGGGCGTGCGGGCCAGCAGGTCGGCCTTGCCGTCGCCGTTGACGTCGCCGACCGTGGCGAACGCGTTGTAGGTGGCGTTGCTCCAGGTCGCCACCTTGAGGCCGGGCGCGAAGGCGCCCGTGCCGGTGACGCCCCGACCTCGGAACAGGTAGACCGCGCCGCTGGTCTTGTTGCGGGCCAGCAGGTCGGCCTTGCCGTCGTTGTTGAAGTCGCCGTGGCCGCGCACGAAGTTGAAGCTGTTCCAGCCCGTGCCCGCCTTCGACACGGCGCCGAAGCTGCCGTTGCCCTTGCCCGGGTAGATCCACAGCACGCCGGCGGAGTCCACGGAGACCAGGTCGGGCAGGTAGTCGCCGGTGACGTCACCGGGGGCGACGATCGCCAGACGGGACTTCCAGTTGTCGCCGATGAGCTTGTTCGCCCAGGTTCCGCTGGCGGGCACGTAGTGCTTCCAGAAGACGTCCCCGTCGGACGTGCGGCGCACGATCAGGTCCTGGTAGCCGTCGCGGTCCAGGTCGGCCTGCACGATGAGGTTGTAGCCGCTCCAGGTGCCCCAGGACAGCCGCGCGGCCAGCGAGGTGCCCTTGGAGTCCAGCTCGTAGCCGATCTGGTTGCTGGAGTTGCGCGCGAACAGGTCCGCGTTGTGGTCACCGCTGAGATTGGTGTCGTCGATGCGCGGATAGACCGTGCCGACGTACGAGGTGACCTTGCTGAAGACGCTGTACGCACCGCTCTCGACGCAGTCCGTCACGCCCCAGGAGACGACGCCCACGATCCGGCCGCCGTAGACCAGCGGACCGCCGGAGTCGCCGTTGCAGGCGGAGTTGGTGCCCTCGTCGCTGCCGGTGGCGGGGTCGCCCGCGCACACCATGTGGCCCTTGACGAAGTCGGCGCCGTAGTAGTTCGCGCAGGTGTTGTCCGACTGGATCGGCAGCGTGGCCGTCTTCAGCGTGTCGGAGATGTCCTGGCTGGTGGAGCTGGTGCGGCCCCAGCCGTAGACCGTGGCCTTGGTGCCCGCGACGTACGACCCGGTGTTGGCCGACGTGATCATCGGGATCGGCGTGGCCTTGATCGGGTTCGGCAGGGTCAGCACGGCGATGTCGTTGTCCAGCGACGACGCGCTGTACGACCAGTGGTTCCACTGGAGCCACACGCCGCTGACGGTGCCGCCGTGCACATCGCCCTCGGACGGCAGCTGCGACGTGCCGGTGACGATCGCGCCGTTGGCCTTCCAGTCGTAGCCCTTGACGCAGTGCGCGGCGGTGAGGATCTTCGTCGGCGAGACGACCGCGCCGCCGCAGAAGAAGCCGATGTCGTCGCTGGTGTTGTCGGGGGTGCCGCGATCGTCCCCGTACCAGAGCTGCGCCATCCAGGGCGCCTTGGTGATCGTGGTGGTGGTGCCGCCGATGATCTTCGGGTCGATCGTGGTGGCGGCGCCTTCGCTCGCGCTCAGGGACGCCTTCGACGTCTTGCCCGCGATGTCGTCACCGGCCACGGCGATGTCGAGCCGCTTCTGCAGTTCCTTCGCCGACGGCGCGCTGGCCTTGGGCGTCGGCGGCGCCTCGGCCGCCTGCGCCGACGAGGTCAGCAGCGCACCGGCCACCGCGGCGGCGAGGCCGGCCGCGGCAACCGGCAGAACGATCCGCATCCGACGTCTGTGACGCCGTCCCCCGGACGTGGGTGTACCCACTCAAGTCCCCCCTAGGGATCTGAAAGTTCATGGTCGAAAACATGACCGAAGGCGAGATAGTACCCCGTCGTGGAACAGCGGAAAGGGCCGCCTCCCGAGAACGGGGAGCGACCCTTCCTTTCCAGCCTTTTCGGACCGTCGTCAGTCGTTGTTGCCCGACGTCGGCGTCGTCTTCTGGATCTGCATCAGGAACTCGATGTTCGACTTCGTCTGCTTCATCTTGTCGAGGAGCAGTTCGATCGCCTGCTGCTGGTCGAGCGCGTGCAGCACCCGGCGCAGCTTCCAGGTGACCGCCAGCTCCTCGTTGCCGAGCAGGATCTCTTCCTTACGGGTACCGGACGCGTCGACGTCCACCGCCGGGAAGATGCGCTTGTCGGCGAGCTTCCGGTCGAGCTTGAGCTCCGCGTTGCCGGTGCCCTTGAACTCCTCGAAGATGACCTCGTCCATGCGCGAGCCGGTGTCGACGAGCGCGGTGGCCAGGATGGTCAGCGAGCCGCCGTCCTCGATGTTGCGCGCGGCGCCGAAGAAGCGCTTCGGCGGGTACAGCGCGGTCGAGTCGACACCACCGGACAGGATGCGGCCGGAGGCCGGGGCGGCGAGGTTGTACGCACGGCCCAGACGCGTGATCGAGTCGAGCAGCACGACGACGTCGTGGCCCAGCTCCACCAGACGCTTGGCGCGCTCGATGGCGAGCTCGGCGACCGTGGTGTGGTCCTCGGCCGGGCGGTCGAAGGTCGAGGAGATGACCTCGCCCTTCACCGACCGCTGCATGTCGGTGACCTCTTCCGGACGCTCGTCGACCAGGACGACCATCAGGTGGCACTCGGGGTTGTTGTGCGTGATCGCGTTGGCGATCGCCTGCATGATCATGGTCTTGCCGGTCTTCGGCGGGGCCACGATCAGACCGCGCTGGCCCTTGCCGATGGGCGCGACGAGGTCGATGATGCGGGTCGTCAGCACACCCGGGTCGGTCTCCAGGCGGAGCCGGTCCTGCGGGTACAGCGGCGTCAGCTTGTTGAACTCCGGGCGGCCACGGCCCTGTTCGGGCGCCATGCCGTTGACGGAGTCCAGCCGGACCAGCGCGTTGAACTTCTCGCGGCGCTCGCCCTCCTTGGGCTGACGGACCGCGCCCGTGACGTGGTCGCCCTTGCGCAGACCGCTCTTGCGGACCTGGGCGAGGGAGACGTACACGTCGTTGGGGCCCGGCAGGTAGCCCGACGTACGGATGAAGGCGTAGTTGTCGAGGATGTCCAGGATGCCCGCGACGGGGATCAGGACGTCGTCGTCGGTGAGCTGCGGCTCGGCCGTGCCGATCTCGTCACGCCCACGACGGCCGCGGCGGTCGCGGTAACGGCCACGCCGGCCACGCCGGCCGCCGTCGAAGTCGTCGTCGTCCTGCGGCCCGTTGTCGCGCTGCTGACGGTCCTGGCGGTCCTGGCGGCCACCGCTCTGCTGCGAGCCCTGCTGCTGGCCGCCGCGCTGCGGCTGACCGCCCTGCTGGTCCTCGCTCTTGCGGCGGTCGCCACGCTCACCGCGGTCGGTGCGCTCGGTGCGCTCGGTGCGCTCGGTGCGCTCGCCGCGGTCGCGGCCACGCTCACGGCGGTCGCGGCGGCGGCCGTCGCCACCGTCGACGTCGTTCTTGGCGTCGCCCTGCGGCTGCGCGGGAGCCTCGGTCTGCACCGCGGCGGGCGTCTCGGCCTTCGGGGCGCTCTTCGCCTCGGCGACGACCGTCTCGGGGCTGCCCGCCTCGGCGGTGGCGCGGCGGCGACGGCGCTCGGCGGGGGCTTCGTTCCCGCCGGCCGGCTGGCCGGGAATCTCGATCTGCTGCTGGGCCACGGCCTTCTCGGCGGGGGCCTCGGCCGGAGCGGCTTCCGCCTTCTTCTCGGCGGCATCGCCCGTACGGCTCTTCGAGGTGGCGCGGCGCTTGGGCTTGGTCTCGGCGACCTCCCCGGCGGGGGCGGCAGCCGCCTTGGAGGCCGCGGAGCCCCCTCCCGCCTGCGCCTCCTTGATGACCTCGATCAGCTGGCTCTTGCGCATACGCGCCGTGCCCTTGATGCCGAGGCCCGATGCGACCTGCTGCAGCTCGGCCAGCACCATGCCCTCGAGGCCGGTACCGCGGCGCCGCCGGGAGCCGGCACCGCTGGCAGGCGCGGAGGCGTCCGTGGCGGGCGCGGCAGCGGTCTCCTCGACACGTGCGCCCATCAGATCGGTGGTGTCGCTCACGAAGGGTCCTTCCCTGGAGCGGACGTCGGCCTGTCTGGCTCGGCGACCGGTTGTGCTGTCCGACTTCGGTCCTTGCTGTGGCGAAGCCGGGGCGGTTGTCCGCCGGAGCGGCGGAAGAGTTTTCTGGTGATGGCGCTTCCTCGACGAGCCGTGACACCCAGTGTCACGTGGCGTGGTCGCACCGATTCCGGAGCGTGCCCCGTGGACCGCTCAGCGTCGTTGCACGGCGTACTGCCCAGGTACGACATACGGAACGCAGTGCGGCTTGGGGAGCTCCCGGAAGAATGTCTGTCCCTGACGGGGACACGAAGCACCTCGCCATGGTGGGGTCGGGTGCAGACTTGAGGTTAACACTACCGGATCCAACAAACATTCCCCCTCTCGAAATCCGGCAACCGTGCGCTTGTTAAATGTCGCCGGAGGGTGCAAGAGGCAGCACGCACGCCCCCTGCAAGTCCATGGCCAGGCGGTTCGCGGCCCAGTCCGCACCGGCCGAGGCCTCGACCTTGTCGGCCGTGGCCGCGTCGGTCAGCGCCATCACCGTGGGTCCCGCACCGGAAATCACTGCGGGAATCCCGTCGGCGCGCAGCCGCTCCACGAGCGCCGCGCTCTCCGGCATCGCCGGCGCGCGGTACTCCTGGTGCAGCCGGTCCTCGGTGGCGGGCAACAGCAGTTCGGGGCGCCGGGTGAGGGCCTCGACGAGCAGCGCGGCCCGGCCCGCGTTGGCGGCGGCGTCGACGTGCGGAACGGAGCGCGGGAGCAGTCCGCGCGCGGTCTCGGTGAGAACCGGCTTCCCGGGCACGAAAACCACCGGAACGATGGAATCGGCAGGGTCCATCCTGATCGCCCGCGCGGCGCCCGACTCCATCCAGGACAGGGTGAACCCGCCCAGCAGACAGGCCGCGACGTTGTCCGGGTGCCCCTCGATCTCGGTGGCGAGTTCGAGCAGCGCGGCGTCGTCGAGCCTGCTCTCGCCGCCTATGGTCACCGCGCGCGCGGCGACGATGCCGGCGCAGATCGCGGCGGAGGAGGAGCCGAGGCCCCGGCCGTGCGGGATGCGGTTGGCGCAGACGATCTCCAGGCCGCGCGGCTGGCCGCCCAGGACGTCGAACGCGGTGCGCAGGGAGCGGACGAGGAGATGCTTCTCGTCACGCGGCAGCGTCTCGCTGCCCTCCCCCGCGATGTCGATGTGCAGCCCGGAGTCGGCCACCCGGACGACGACGTCGTCGTAGAGCCCCAGCCCCAGGCCGAAGGCGTCGAAGCCCGGGCCGAGGTTGGCGCTGGTGGCGGGGACGCGCACCCGGACGGGGGCGGCGCGGAAGGCGGGACCGGCCATCTCGCGATGACTCTCCTTGAGCTGCGGGACTGTCGAATGACATTCGATGCGTATGGGAGAACCCTGGGACCGCGACGGCTACGGGCGACGGCCACTGGCTGGCGGCGACGCGGCACTGCGGCATATGCGGCGGGCGGGTTCAGTACAGCCTATCGAAGGAAGGTTCTGCGGCGACATAGGGCGCACAGGAGGCGCACGATGCGTGTCGCAAGCCCCCTGTGCACCCCCGTTGCGGAAAGCCCCCGGCGGGTCGCCTTCGAAAGTCGGAAGGTCGCCCGTCGGGGACTCGTCACGCCCGGGTCGCTCAGGCGAGGCCGAGACGCTGGGCCGCCGTGACCGCGTCGACCGGGACGGTGACCGGCTGCGGGGCGCCGGCGACGGCCCAGTCCGGGTCCTTCAGACCGTTTCCGGTGACCGTGCAGACGATCCGCTGCCCCGGGTCGACCTTGCCCTGCTCGGCGGCCTTCAGCAGACCGGCCACGGACGCGGCGGACGCGGGCTCCACGAAGACGCCCTCCTGAGCGGCCAACAGCCGGTAGGCGCGCAGGATCTCACGGTCCGTCACCTCGTCGATGAAGCCGCCGGACTCCTCCTGCGCCGCCAGCGCGAACTTCCAGGAGGCGGGGTTGCCGATGCGGATCGCGGTGGCGATGGTCGACGGGTCCTTGACGATCTCGCCGCGCACGATCGGGGCGCTGCCGGACGCCTGGAAACCCCACATCCGGGGCGTCTGCGCCGCGATGCCGTCGGCGGCGTACTCCTGGTAGCCCTTCCAGTACGCGGTGATGTTGCCCGCGTTGCCGACCGGCAGCACATGGATGTCGGGGGCGTTCCCGAGCATGTCCACGATCTCGAACGCGGCCGTCTTCTGGCCCTCGATCCGCACCGGGTTGACCGAATTGACCAGCGCCACCGGGTAGTTGTCGCTCAGCTCACGGGCCAGCGTGAGGCAGTCGTCGAAGTTGCCGTCGACCTGGAGGATCTTCGCGCCGTGCACGAGCGCCTGCCCCATCTTGCCGAGCGCGATCTTGCCGCGCGGCACGAGGACGGCCGAGACCATGCCCGCGCGCACCGCGTAGGCGGCGGCGGAGGCAGACGTGTTGCCCGTAGAGGCACAGATGACGGCCTGCGCGCCCTCCTCCTTGGCCCGCGTGATCGCCATGGTCATGCCGCGGTCCTTGAAGGACCCGGTGGGGTTGGCGCCCTCCACCTTGAGGTGGACCTCGCAGCCCGTGCGCTCGGAGAGCACCTGCGCGGGCACGAGGGGCGTGCCGCCCTCACGGAGCGTCACGACCGGCGTGCTGTCGGATACCGGCAGCCGGTCCCGGTACTCCTCGATGATTCCGCGCCACTGGTGGGTCATTGCTGGTTACTCTCCTTCAACCCGCATGATGCTGGCGACACCCCGCACGGTGTCGAGCTTGCGCAGCGCCTCGACGGTCCCGGTCAGGGAGGCGTCGGACGCGCGATGGGTGACGACGACGAGAGAGGCCTCGCCACCGCCGTCTTGGCGTCCCTGCTGCCGCACGGTATCGATCGACACCCCGTGCTCGGCGAAGACGGTGGCCACCTGGGCGAGAACGCCCGGTTTGTCCGCGACGTCAAGGCTGATGTGGTAGCGGGTGACGACATCGCCCATCGGCGACACCGGCAGGGCGGCATACGCCGACTCGCCGGGCCCCGTCGCCCCGCTGAGCCGGTTGCGGCAGACGGCGACGAGGTCGCCGAGCACGGCGGAGGCGGTGGGAGAACCGCCGGCGCCGGGACCGTAGAACATGAGCTGCCCGGCCGCGTCCGACTCGACGAACACGGCGTTGTAGGCACCGCGGACGGAGGCGAGCGGGTGGGTCAGCGGGATCATCGCCGGGTGCACGCGCGCGGTGACGGAGCCCCCGTCGGCCGCCCGCTCGCAGATGGCGAGCAGCTTGATGGTGCAGCCCATCGCCCGCGCCGAGGCGAAGTCGGAGGCGGTGACCTCGGTCATGCCCTCGCGGTAGACGTCGTCGAGGCGCACGCGCGTGTGGAAGGCGATGCCGGCGAGGATGGCGGCCTTGGCGGCGGCGTCGAAGGCCTCCACGTCGGCGGTCGGATCGGCCTCGGCGTACCCCAGGGCGGTGGCCTCGTCGAGGGCCTCCTGATACCCGGCGCCCGTGCTGTCCATCTTGTCGAGGATGAAGTTGGTGGTGCCGTTGACGATCCCGAGCACCCGGTTCACCTTGTCCCCGGCGAGGGACTCGCGCAGCGGCCGGATCAGCGGAATGGCGCCGGCGACGGCGGCCTCGTAATAGAGGTCCTCGCCGTGCTCCTCGGCGGCGGCGTGCAGCGCGGCGCCGTCCTGGGCGAGCAGCGCCTTGTTCGCGGAGACGACGGAGGCGCCGTACTCGAAGGCGGTGGTGATGAGCGTACGAGCGGGCTCGATGCCGCCGATGACCTCGACGACGACGTCGATGTCGCCGCGCTTGACGAGTGCGGTGGCGTCGGTGGTGACGAGGGAGGGGTCGATGCCGTCCCGGACCTTGGAGGGCCGCCGCACGGCGACGCCCGCCAGTTCCACGGGGGCGCCGATCCTCGCGGCGAGGTCGTCGGCGTGCGTCGTCATGATGCGCGCCACCTCTGAGCCGACCACTCCACAGCCCAGCAGCGCCACCTTCAGCGGACGCGTACGCATCATCCGACCTCGTTTCCTCATACCGTCTACGGTTGTTTCCGGTTGACCCAGTCTCACCCACCGGACCGGAGTTTCTATCCCCGGTCCGGATCGTGAGACATCTATTTCATTTTCGCAGGGGCGACAGACAGAAGATTCTCCGCCCGCGCTTTCCGTTTCTTTTTGTTTCCGGTGCGATGGCTCAGCGGCAGACTCAGCCGACGTCGAGCCGCAGCAGATCCTCCTCGGTCTCCCGCCGCACGACGACCCGCGAGGCCCCCTCGTGCACGGCGACGACGGGCGGCCGCAGCACATGGTTGTAGTTGCTGGCCATGGACCGGCAGTAGGCGCCGGTGGCGGGCACGGCGATGAGATCACCGGGCGCCAGGTCGGAGGGCAGGAACGCATCCTTGACCACGATGTCCCCACTCTCACAGTGCTTGCCGACGACCCGGCTGAGCATGGGCGCGGCATCGCTGGTCCGGGAGACGAGCGCGACGCTGTACTCGGCGTCGTACAGCGCGGTGCGGATGTTGTCCGACATACCGCCGTCGACGGAGACGTACGTCCGCAGCCCGTCGAGGGGCTTGATGGTGCCGACCTCGTAGAGGGTGAAGGCGGTCGGCCCGACGATGGCCCGCCCGGGCTCGACGGAGATGCGCGGCGTCCGCAGCCGGGCGGCCTCACACTCCCGGGTGACGATCTCGGTGAGCGCCTTGGCGATCTCGTGCGGCTCCCGCGGATCGTCGTCACTCGTGTAGGCGATCCCGAGCCCACCGCCGAGGTCGATCTCGGGCAGCTCGACCCCGTGCTCGTCGCGGACGTCCTTCAGCAGCCCGACCACCCGGTGCGCGGCGACCTCGAACCCCGACATGTCGAAGATCTGCGATCCGATGTGGGAGTGGATCCCGACCAGCTCGAGCCCGTCGAGCTGAAGAGCGCGCCGCACGGCCTCGGCAGCCTGCCCGCCGGCGAGCGGAATCCCGAACTTCTGATCCTCGTGGGCGGTGGCGATGAACTCGTGCGTGTGCGCCTCGACCCCGACGGTGATCCGAATCTGAACCCGCTGCCGCTTCCCGAGCTCCTGCGCGATGTGCGCGACCCGGACGATCTCCTGGAAAGAGTCGAGGACGATACGCCCGACACCGGCGTCGATGGCCCGCCGGATCTCGTCGCCGGACTTGTTGTTGCCGTGGAAGGCGATGCGATCGGCGGGCATCCCGGCGGAGAGGGCGGTGGTCAGCTCCCCACCGCTGCACACATCGAGGTTGAGCCCCTCTTCGTGCAGCCATCGCACGACGGCCCGGGACAGGAACGCCTTGCCGGCGTAGAAGACGTCGGCGTCGGCCCCGAAGGCGGTACGCCAGGCGCGGGCCCGGTCGCGGAAGTCGGCCTCGTCGAGGATGTAGGCCGGGGTGCCGTGCTGCTCGGCGAGGCTGAGGACGTCGACCCCGCCGACGGTCACGACACCGTCGGCGTTGCGGGCGACGGTCTGCGCCCAGACCTTCGCGTCGAGGGTGTTGAGATCGGCGGGCGGAGCGGAGTAGTGCCCTTCGGGAAGGACATCGGCGTGGCGGGGCCCGGCGGGGTGGGCGGATCGGCTCATCTGGGCGTGCTCTTTCAGAAGTCTCTGAGAGGTCAGAGAGGTCAGAGATGTCAGAGGTGGTCGGGTGCGTCGATGCCGAGCAGGGACAGGCCGCCGGCCAGCACCACCCCGGCAGCTTCGGCAAGCGCAAGCCGGGCACGGTGGGCGGCCGAGGGTTTCTCCTCACCACGGGGAAGCACCTCGGGGAGGAGGGGGAGGGCGGCGTCGGCGACAGCGAGGAGATGACGGGTGAGACGGGAGGGAGCGGAGGGGTCGAGGCCGAGGCCGAGGCCGAGGCCGGGACCGGAGGTCACGGCGGGGACTTCGGGGACGGCGGGAACGTCGGGGACTTCGGGGACGGCGGGAACGTCGGGGACTTCGGGGACGGCGGTCGCGAGGACGCGGGGGTAGTCGGCGAGAAAGGCGACGAGGTCACGTCCGTACGCGGGGGCGAGGCCGGGGTCGGTGTCGGGGCCGCGGGCGAGGTCGGGACCGAGGTCTGGGCCGGGAGCGAGGTCGGGGCCAGGACCAGGTCCGGCGACGAACCCGAGGTCGGCGGCGTTGCGTCGCACGGCCCGGATACGGGCGTGGGCGTAGCGGACCCGGAAGAGAGGGTTGCTCTCTCGCTGGACCAGGTGGTCGGCGGTGATCCGGGGCCGATCATGCGGGGCAGGATGGAGCAGCGCCCACCGAGCGGCATCGAGCCCGAGAAACGCGGGATCCTCAGGAGCGGGGACGGCCAGAAGGGGGGTGCCTCCTTCACGTCCATGCCCGAGCCCCTGCAGGACTCCATGCCGGACTCCGTTCCGGACCTCGTGCCGGACGTCGACACGACCGCCCTGCGCCCCGATGATCCGCGCGAGCACATCGGCGAGAACCTCGGCCCGCACCTCGTAAGGCACCCGCACCTCGAACACCTGCCCGGCGAGACGATCGCTGTGCCCGTACCGCACTCCCTCGCTCCGGACCCGCCGGACGAGGTCGGAGACGGCAGAACCGTCAAGGCTGATGTTGAGGAACCCCGGCCCGGTGATCTCGACCCCGGTGACGCCTTCGGCCCGCGCAAGATACGACCGCAGCACCTCGGCAACCCGCAACGGGGGCTGCCCGGCGGACCGGGCGAGCTGCAGGGCGATGCCGGTCGCGTAGTCCCCACGCCCTCCGGCCCCCGGCGGCCCGACCACGGCCCGCACCGGAACGGCCACGCTGAGCTCCCCGTCGTCAACAGCACAACGCACCGCGCGCAGCACGGTCCGAGACAGCTCGACGGGGGTCACGGCACAAGCGTATGGGAGGAGGGGGGTGGGTACGCGAGCCGGTTTGGGGAGGGTCCGGGATACGGACGGAGAATCGAATCAAATCCACCCGAACAAGACAACCGCGTCATGCGCCACGCAGCACACACGACTCACCGACAGCCACGACCCCTGAGCGGGCCCGGCAGACAGACACCGCCGCCACGACACCTTACGTGGGCCCGGCAGACACCGCCGTCACGACACCTGACGCAGGTCGACGGACGGCGGCGACGCTACTCGGCGGCCGAGGGCCCGCCGCTCACCCCGTTGCCTTTCCCCGCCCCCACACCTTCGCCCACACCTTGGCCCACACCTTCGCCCGCCCCAAGACCGTTCCCAAGCCCCAACCCGCCTCCGCGTCCGAGCCCGAGTCCGAGCCCAACACCCAACCCAAGATCCAACCCGGCCGCACCCCCACTCCCCTCCCCGCCTTCACCCCTCTCCCCTTCACTCCCTCTCGCTCCCGCTCTCTCCATCAACGTCCTGACGACAGAGATGAGTTCGTTGGGCTCGAAGGGCTTGGCAAGGAAAGCGTCGACGCCGACGTCGAGGCCGGCCTCGACCTCGTACTGCGTACAGGCGCTGATGATGACAAGGGGAAGATCACGCGTCCGCGGATCGGCACGCAACCGAGCGGCGGTCCGCAGCCCGTCCAGCCGGGGCATGACGACATCGAGGGTCACAAGATCGGGCCGCACCTGATGAACGACATCCAGACACTCGGCACCATCGGACGCGGTCACGACCTCGAGGCCCTCCAGCTCGAGATTGACCCTGATCAGCTGCCGAATGACCTTGTTGTCGTCCACAACAAGCACCCGGCCCGACGCGCCTGACACAACTCGAGAGTAGGTCGGGACCGGCCACCGCGTCCGGGTTTTCCCCACTTCCACCCCGTGCGGGCGACCCACACACCCTCATCCACCCCACAGAAACCCGTTCATGAACACCCTGAACGAGCTGGTAGTGTTCTACCCGTCGCCGCGAGCAACACCCTCCCGGCCGATACGCCCCCGTAGCTCAGGGGATAGAGCAACGGCCTCCGGAGCCGTGTGCGCAGGTTCGAATCCTGCCGGGGGCACCTTGGATTAGGTGCCCAAAGACCCCGCCACCAGCGCTTTCGCTGAGGACGGGGTCTTGGCGTATGTGCAGCCGTGTGCCGCTCGGAGCGACCGTATGTCGGAGTACGCGGCCTATTCGCGGCCAGGCCGCAGGGCAGAAAACCGCAGGTAGACCCCGGGAAACGACGAGACCCCTGGACCGAAGTCCAGGGGCCATCATGCCGCAGGTGCGCGTGTCGGAGGTGTGTCGGGATCAGGGCCCGTCGCCGTGCTTGTCCTCCTGGCCGCCGTCCTCCCCAAGGAGTTCGGCGATCCGGCGGTTGGCGACGTCCTGCCGACCGTCGAGGCACTTCGCATACCGGCTCAGCAGCACCTCGACGCTGTTGCCCGCCCGCTCCGCAACCTCGGTGGGGTCAACGCCAGCATTGAGCCAGGACGACAGCGCCGCGTGCCGCAGGTCGTACGGTCTAGCCGCCAGCGGCGAGGCCGCCTGTTCGGGCGTGAGCGCCAGGTGCCGTGCCTCGTCCCAGACGCGCCAGTACGTCGTCGAGGCGACCACTCCCCCGCGTTCGTTGGCGAACAGCCGGCCGTCCTTGGCTGTGCCGAACTCTGCAATGTGCGCATGGAGCATCCCCACCAGGCGGGGTGGGACAGGGACGATGCGCGTCTCGTTCGCCGGTCGGTTTTTCAAGCCGCGGTCGTCGTGAACGGCGCCGGTACCGGTCCAGCGCTTACCGACGGTGGGCCGGCTCTTCTCCAGGATCAGCGAGCCCCATCCGCTGTCCGGCAGCGTGCAGTCCTGGCGGCGCAGCGCCACCGCTTCGGCCGGACGCAGACCACCGAAGTACATGCAAGCGAACAGCGCGACGAGACGACGTCCGCGAGCCCGGCTGTAGCCGCCCACGTACGAGACCGCAGCCAGGAGCTCCCCGGCCTGGCGAGGGTTCACGACGACTCGGCGGTCCACTTCCTTGGTCACCTTGGGCGGCTTCCACTTCACGAGCGTGACCGGGTTCTCGGGGAGCTCCCCCAGCTCGACGGCATAGGCGAGCGCGTTGAAGAGGACGGCCCGCTTGCGCCGTACGGTCTCGGCGGCAGCCGTGGCCCCGGACAGCGTGAGCTTGAGGGAGTCGAGGACGCGCCGGATGTCCGCAGGGTTCTTGAGTGTCGCCAGCGGCAGCGACGCTTTGGCCACCCAGTGGAGGGCATTGGCGATGTCGACGGGCGGGGGTTCCTCGATTGCGCCCTGGACGACGAAGGCCCAGCCACGCAGGGCACGTCGAAGCACATCATCAGTCGGCCGGCCCGGCCGGTCGTCGAGCAGTTGCGTCGTGACGAGCGTCATCGTCTCGTTGGCGCTGTCTCGGGAGTTCGGCGCCGCGTGCGGCCACTTCATGGCGATGTACGCCCGGGCGAAGTCGTACCAAGTGAGGGACGGTTTGACCGTTGCCATCGAGTCCGGCAGACCGGTTTCCGAGTCGAATGCCTCCCCGTTCTGAACGGCCCTGAGCAGTTGCGCGCGGAAGTTGTCGGCAAGTGCCTTGGTTCGGAAGGTCTCGGAGAATGGGAGTGTGCTGGCGACCTTCCAGCGCACCTCATACGAAGCCTTCTTTGTCGGCCTCTTGCGAATACTCCAGATCCGCACGTCGTAGGACTTCACGCCGCCTCCCCGAGTCCGTGGAGCCACGAGGTGAAGTCACTGCGCCAGAAACGGAGTTCACCGTTCGGAAGCTTGATCGCTTCCGGAGCCTGCCCCAGTTCGCGCCAGCGATAGAAAGTGCGGCGGGAGACTCCGCCCAGCTCGGCGAGGATCTGCGGGACGGTCATCAGTTCGTCTCGTCGGCGGTCCACGACGTGTCTCCTTCCGTCGTGTCGGAGGCGGGCCGCCGTGAAGTGGCAAGCCAGGATTCGGCGGCGGTCAGCCCGGTACCGGCGAAGCGCCAGTGAGAGAGGACAAGGACGGTGTCCGGGTCCGGGAGGGGGTGGCCGGCCTGGGCCGCGCGTTCGCGGGTGAGCGTTTCGTTGTGGTCGGCCCGTTCCTGGCGGAGGGCTCCGAGGGTGACCGAGTAGGCGCGTGACTTGGTGGAGAAGTGGCCACGGAACCCGAGCATGTGAGCCCACTTGCGCAGGCGCAGGGCTTCGAGTTCGGGGCGTGCGCCCAGGTGCCAGCACGTGAGGATCATCTGCCGGGCGTGGTCGGTGACGTCGGTGCCGATGAGGTCGATGACGGGGTTGCGGATCGGGCGGTCGAGGGTGCCCGTCGCGCTCTCCGCACCTTTGGTGGCGTACTTGGCGATGTATGCGGCGACGGCCCGGCTGGTCAGGTCGGTGGGTCCGGTGAAGTCGGCCGAGCGGATGGGGCGGATATCGAGCTGTTCACCGAAGCAGAAGGCGAACGCGCGACCGTCGAGGACCGGCCCGGATGCCTCAGCGAGCCGGGCCGCCGAGCGGATCGCGTCGCTGAGGAGCTCTGTCGTGGCCCAGGCGGGAGGGGCTTCCTCGGCACCGTCCGGACCGTCCAGCCGGATCACAGCGTGAAAGTGGACGGCCCCACGCCGCTGATACTCGGCGACCTTGGCGTACGACACCTTGAGGCAGTCGCGCAGCGCCGATCGGCCGATGCCTGCTCGGGAGGCGAGCTGTTGACGCAGGTAGGTGGTGAACCGAGCCCAGAGAGCACCGGCGTGCGCGTTCCAGAGAACGGCCGCCCGGTAGTCGTAGCGCTCCGGGTCCAAGGGCGTGCCGAGGGCGGGGTCGTCGTCCGGGTGGCTGCGTCCGCAGCGGCAGCGACCGCCGCCGGGCCTGTTGTGGACGGGACCGAAGGACGGGGCGGTGAAGGTGGCGAAGACGCGGGGGTGTCCAGCGACGTCCGGACCAATGCCCTTGCCGCCGCTCAGGCCGGCCGTGACGAGGTGGAAAGTGTCCTTGCGGTAGACCTCGGCGCATGCGGCGCACCGGGTGGCCCGGCGGTTGTTGCAGCGGATGAGGAGCTGTCCGGCCGGAAGGCCGCGGTCGAGGAGCTCACGGACGATCTCGCCGGTTGCGGCGTGGACGTCGAGGCGGTGCCCCTCCATCCGTACGGGCCGCTCGCAGCCGCCGAGACGCTGGATCTGGTGTGCGTAGGTGCTCAGGTCGCCGTACTGGGCGAGTGCTGCCAGTTGGCGGATGGCTCCGGCGGGAGCCTCGGGGCGCATGTGCGGGTTCCTCCTCGGAGGGGCGGGAGTTTGGGACGGAGGCCCCGGCCTGCCTTGTCGAGGGGGCTAGACAGTGTGGGCAAGCCGAGGCCGGCGGAACGGGAGAGGTCAGCGGCTCTTGAGCATGGAGCGGATGACGACCGCGCAGACGGCCACGGAGGTGGCGGTGATGGCGACCGCGAGGAGCATGGAGACCAGGACCGCGCCGACGACCAGGACGGCGGCGCTGCCACCGGCGACGAGGGCGAGCGTGCTCCCGGGGGTGAGCTGAACGGCCGGCCGGTGGGAGACCGGGGCGGACGGAACCGGGGCGGGGGCCGAGACGTAGTGCACCGGGTTGTAGGCGGTCGGGGTCGTGGTGGTGTGCATCGGAGCGGTGTCCTGCGGCGGGTACTTCGGGGTGAACACGAGGGCGGTCCCTTCTGCGGTCAGTCGAGGAGCGTGGCGACGGCGGGGGCGAGGACGCTGTGAGCGATGAGGTAGCCGCCCAGGAGCAGCAGCGCGACCAGCCACCACGGCGGGCGGGCGAGCTGGATGCCGAGGAAGGCGACGACGAGCACGGCGAACCAGAGCGGGACGGTCATGGCGTTGATCTCCTTCTCAGGCCTTGCAGCGATGGGTGCGGGCGGCGAGTTCGGCGGCGGCGCGGCTGTCGTACTCGGCGGAGAAGTCGCAGCGCGGAGCCGTGCAGGCGGCAAGGTGTCGGTTACGGCCGCGGGCGATGAAGGAGGCGACCTGGACGGGGCCAATGCGTCGGACGTTGCGGAACCTGGGGTTGGTCATCGGGGTGCGTCCTCTCCGGTGAAGTCGTGGGCGTGGTCGGTGAGCCACTGCCTGATCTCGGGGAATTCGTCGTCGGTGGCCTGGTGGAACGCGGCTTGCGCAACGGCGACGGCTTCGACGAGCCGATTGCGGCGGGTCAGTTCTGCGGCGTACTCCAGGGCGGAGCGGATGGCGGGGCGCATCGCGTGCGTCTCCTTTCAGAGGTGGGCGGCGACGGAGGGCGTCATGGACGCGGGCAGGCCGAGCCGGGATCGGACGGTGTCGGGGTCGGCCGGTTGGCCGGTGGCGGTCCGGTGTTCCTCGGCCAGGGCCCGGACACGGTCGACGAGGACGGGCGGCAGGGAGACGGCGGGAACAGTGGGCGCCGGGGCGGGGGCGGTAATCGGTTCGGTAGTGGGTTCCGGGTCGGTGGACGGTTCCGGGAGCGCGTCACGCTGTGGCTCCTCGACGGCGACCGGGGCGGTGGGCGTCTCCGTCTCCGTAGGTGCCTCTGGCGTGCGGGGCGAGTGCGCAAGGAGCGTTCCGCCGAAGAAGGCGACGGCGGGCCAGCCGGCCACCACGACGCGGAGCGACGCGGGAACGTCGTCCAGGTCGAGGAGCCCTGCGGTCGCAACGTTCGCGCCGAGGGAGGCAGCAAGGGCAACCAGGAACCACAACCTCGGTCCCCCAGCGGGTTGTCCGGCGCGCTGCGCTTCCCGCATCCGACGCCATGCGGCGACCAACAGCAGGTCGACGCTGATGGGATAGGCCCACGCCTTCCAGCCGCCCTGTCCAGCCGCCTCAGCAAGGTCGTGCAGGTGCGAGAAGGACAGGGCACCCGCGATGACGGCCTGGACGATCACGGCGTCCACACGGGCCAGTTGGGCACGCATCGGCTCGGCTTCCTTCCGGTTCGAGGCATGGGAGGGGTAGGGACTTGGCGCGAGACGGTCACGCCGACCGTGGGGAAGGGGTGCGGCTACTCGGTCACCGGGCGGGCGGTGGGTGCGGCAGCGGCGGGAGAGGCAGACCCTGCGGACTCGACGGCGACGATGGGCCGGAAGGAGTCGAGGCGGGGCAGTTCCGGCACGAGGGCGGAGGTTGCGCGGCAGATGGCCGCCGCTTCGTCGAGGGTGAGGTGGGGTGAGCGGGCGCGGGACCAGCCGCCGGAGGAGTCGCCGACGATCGCGACGCCGGGCCGTTCGGCCGGGATGGAGGTGGCAGCGAGCGCCGCTTCTGGGGAGATGTCGGCGAGCGCCATGTTCGCCGAGGACTCGTCGTTGACGCGGTGGCAGATGCGGCCGGTGAGCTGGGCGCGGAGCATGGTCGCGCCCTTGCCGAGTTCGGAGCCGAAGCGCTGCCCGCACACTTCGAGGTAGATGCCGGCCGCGCGGCCGAGCTGGGCGATACGGATGAGCTTGGTGACCATCGCGTCGCGTCGCTTCTCGTCGTCCCGGCTTGCGGCGAGGAAGAGTTCCGCGACCTCGTCTACGACGACCACGACCGGCACCGGCCGCACCGCGTCCGGCAGCCCCCACACGTCCGAGGTGAGGACGGCATCCGCACCCGCCCCGGACCGGAGACCGATGAGCCGGAACCGTGCCTCCATCTCTTCCAGCAGGACGTCGAGGAGCTCGTTGGCACGGTCGGAGGTGTCAGCGAGTGCCGACAACCGGGGTGCGAACGGCGCGAGTTCGACGCCCCACTTGCAGTCGATCCCGACGAGGACGACCCGTTGCCGGGCCAGGCCGCACAGCAGGTTCCGCAGGTACACGGACTTGCCGGACTGCGTTGCGCCGAGGATGAGTTCATGAGGCACGGCGCGGAAGTCCCGCACGTGCCACCGCCC
Organism: Streptomyces sp. NPDC006872; assembly: GCF_040635845.1. Classification (NCBI taxonomy): domain Bacteria; kingdom Bacillati; phylum Actinomycetota; class Actinomycetes; order Kitasatosporales; family Streptomycetaceae; genus Streptomyces; species Streptomyces sp. NPDC006872. The sequence goes on along the minus strand of NZ_JBEYIL010000001.1, from coordinate 978,654 downwards.
GTCATCGCGAAGCGCCATGGGCAGGGTGAGCGGGCCGCTCCTCTGCCGCCGCCTGGCGGGCCTCACGTCGGCAAGCACGTCCCAGCCGATCAGCCGCAGTTCGAGCCAGCCCGGCTTGGTCGGCCGGATGTGCACGGCGTGCGCGGCCCAGGCATGCCGCAGCCGGTCAGCCGACGCGATGAAGTCCTCCGGAGCCTGCCCGGTCGCCATGCGCAGCCGCATCACGAGACCGGACCCGGTCGGCAGCGGAAACGACCGGCGAGGCGGTACGGGTGCCGCCTCCCGCCCGATCACCCGGGCCGTGGCCCGACGGACGGCCGATGCCGGAACCGTCAGGCCACAGGCGTCCATCGTGGCCCGGTATGTGGTGAGCACGCGCAGCGCCACGAACGGATAGCCCACGAGCCACCAGAACGCCACCGGCAGACGACGACGGAGAACCAGCAGCGCGGCCACGGCCAGCAGGCATAGCACCAGCGCCCAGAGGGTGTCGGTCATGGCGATCAGCCCTGCACCGGCGCCGGCGCGTTGACCATGACCGCGTCCGCCCGGTAGGCGATGCCATGACGCATACGCCCACCGAACTCGCTCTCCCAGGGCCGGGCGATGAGGCCGGACATGATGACCGGAGCACCCATCACCAGGCCCTCACCGATGCCCGGCTCGGGGACGGTCACCTTGATCATGTCCGAACCGCCCGCCGCGATGAACACCAGCTCCAGCACCATGAGCCGCTGGTTGGTCACCGGGTCCACGGCGACCTCACCGGTCTGACGGTCCTTCACCTTGATCTCAGGCAGCTTGGTGACGAGCAGCGTCGCGGCCGAGACGTCTACGGGGATGACACGCATTTCTTGAACCTCACTTGGTCGGCGACGCGTTCAGTCCGCGTCACTTAGGTCTGGATACCCCCCTAGACAACGCAGGGAGGGGCCCGCCCTAACTGTCTAGGGGGGTTGACGACTACGTTAGACCGACGCTCCGTCAACTGTCTAGGGGGGTAAACGGAGATGGGCTACGGCACGCCGATGCGCTGTCATCGTGCCCCTCGGGCGCAGCCGTGGCCCTGTGGCGTCGTGGACTACGCACGCTATGCCCCAGAAGGACTGACGCTCCCCCGTATCTACTAACAACGGCTTCTCAGCAACTGGCACTGAACCTGTACACCGATTGCATGGCTTTCGCACCCATCTGGATCTGTGGTCGTGCAGGGCAACGTTAGGCGGGCCACGGTGAGGTCAGCACGGGACCACCGAGGAGAGCCGCCATGCCAATGCTGCTGATCAAGGGCACCTACAAGATCGTCGGGGCAAGTCCCGACGGAGACTCCGTCCGCTTCTACGCCCACACTCCCGATGAGTGGGACCTGCTGGGCGGGCGGCGGGTACGGCGCAACCGCAATGGCGGTGCCCAACTCCGACTTGACGGGATCGACACGCTGGAGACCCACTATCGCCCGCCCGGGGGTCACGAGCTGCACCAGCCCGCCCCTTTCGCCGGGAAGGCCGCCAATGAGTTGCTCTCATGGCTGGGTTTCGACAGGGTGCAGCGCAACGCCAACGGCATCGTTACGAGCAGCAGCCCCGAAGCCATGCCCGGCTACATCCTGACCCGCAGTGCTGACGTCCACGGGCGCTGCGTAGCGCTCGCCGGCCGCGGCGGTGACGCTCCAGGGAACAGCGGCACGCTCATCAACGTCACCACCGACCATCTGCGCCAAACAGCCAACCACCATCAGCTCACCCAGGGTCTGGCATACCCCACCTTCTACCGGAAGCTCTTCGTCGACCTGCGTGATGAGCTAACGGCAGCGGCCCAGAAGGCCCGAGAGGCCGACGAAGGTCTATGGCCGAAGGACCAAACCGGGACTGGGGCAAAAGTTGATGGAATGTCTACGTTGACCGACACAGCGGTACTGCTGCCCAAGCTGTTCCGCCGCCTAGTGGACTACCTCCAGCTCAACGATGGTGACGCCTCTCTCAACGGCTTCCGCAGCTACATCGAGCAGCGGGACGACCGACTGTTCATCCTCTCCACCGGACAGTGGACCGGACTCGACACCATCGTCGAGGTCACCAACGGCAACACGGTACGACTGACCCACCCGCCCGAAGACCTCGTCTTCGACGAGAAGTAGCCGATTCAGCCTGTGCATCTCCACGAGGCTGACCAGCGCAAGCCAGCCGCTTTCGCGCCCCGGCAGAACTCTGGCGGGGCCGTGGGGCGGTCGAGCCCGCCTGCGAGAGGGTGCAGCCACCACAGGCACGGGACTGAAGGGCCGATTTCTGCTGCATCTAATTCCTCCGACGCACAGAGCACCTAGCCCACCGAAACGTCGACATCACCGCTACCCAAAGCTTCAATTGTGTAGGCGCGCGGACCGAATTCACAGCCCCAGACACGGCAATAAATCACCCATTCACTTAACGAAAATATGTCGAATTATCTCCTGGAATCGCTATGCGGACAGGAAATAAACACCCGAGGTGAGCTGATGTCGAGCGGAGATCTACCAGGTGACCCGTACCAGTGGAACGAGCCCGAACTTCAACTTTACAGAGACGCATTGACGGGAAAGCAAACATCGTTCGGGAATGGAGACCCATGTTCCGGTGAAGGATGGGGGCCCGAGCGAACCATTCGGGCGGCCGTGGTACGCCACCTGCTCACGGACCCAAAGCTCGCATCACAAATCGTTCGACTCCGCCTGAAGGGTGCCAAGATCGCAGGAAAACTAGACCTAGAGGCCTGCAATCTCAATGGCACTCTAGAATTGACCAGCTGCCATTCCTCCGAAATCATCAATCTGGAGCAGGCAGTCGCCCCTGCTGTCTATCTGGACTCTTGCTGCCTAGCTGGAATCAACGCAGGTCAGCTCCACACTACGAACAATTTTAACCTTGTCGACACCACCTGCTCCTTCGTTAACTTGACAGGTGCCCGCATCGATGGGCAGTTGGATCTGAAGCGGTCTGTTATTACCGGGTCGAATCAGACGCACGCCAGCTCTCTAGGTTTGAACGCAATCACTGTCGGTTCTTACATGACCCTCAAAGGGATCACTGTCACCGGTACCGTCAACCTCGCGGGGGCGCTGATCGGCGGCCAACTCACCATGCGGCAAGCCACGCTCAAATGCCATGGAGGTTGCGCCCTGCGAGGGCTCGAACTGGAAACTCGGGCGGACGCTTACTTCGATCAAGGCTTCTCAGTTGACGGCTCAGTAGACCTCACTGGCTCGGTGATCGGAGGATCTCTAACATTCAATCGCGCAATGATTCATCATCCTGGCAGAGAACCAGCATTGGACCTGGCCCGGGTCACAGTGAAACAGAATATGTACTGCGAAGATGGGTTCACTGTCGAAGGCCTGGTCATGCTGGCCGGGGCCACCATTAATGGGAATCTGCTGGCCAAGGGAGGTCAGTTCCTCCACCGATCTGACACCGCAATTGACGCTACTGGAATCCAGGTCCGCAACGTTGTTCTGGGCACTGAACCGTCTGACCACGATGCAAACAGAAACGGATTTAGAGCCGAGGGAACCGTCTCCTTGGCGGATGCGGTGATCAACGGAACCCTCAACTGCCAGGGCGGATCGATCACGCACCCCCGCCCCAACAAGGAGGCACTCAATGCCCAAGGCGCAAAGATCACTCGTGACCTCCTACTCAATGATGGCTTCAATGCGTCTGGCCTCGTGGCGCTGACTGCCACAGAGATCGGCGGCCAAGCGATCTGGTCTGGTGGCTCTTTTGAAAATCCTGGCCGAGTGGCGATCTCTGCTCGTCAGCTCACCGCGCGCACCAGCCTACTGCTCCAAGGAAATTTCCTAGCCCACGGCAGAGTTGACTTGTCTGGTGCCACTATTGGCGGACCTCTCACCGTGGGCGGGAAGATTTACGCGCCGGAAGAGGAAGCCTTGATTCTGGACAGCGTGACGGCTGCCCGAGATGTCGAATTTGAAAAGGACATGCTAATCGAAGGGTCGCTCTGCATGCGAGCTGCAACCATCGCCTCCAACCTAAAAATCATCAAACCGAACTTGAGTCGCGGAAATGAAGGCGTAGCTCTCATTCTTGAAGGAACGAATGTTGGCGGCACGCTTACCCTCAAGTCGGGCACCCCCGTTTCCGGTCGCATCGACCTGCGGCAAGCCAAAGTCGCATTCCTGAACGATGACCCGAACTTCTGGCCAAAGAACGCTACTCTGCTAGATGGATTTACCTATGGATCGCTGTCGAATTTCAATTCCCCTAAACTCGAATCGCGGATCGATTGGCTGCATTTGAAAGACGGCTATTCCGCACAGCCATATCAACAACTTGCCTCCGTATATAAGGCGGCCGGACGTGATGATTTTGCTCGTGACGTTCTCTACGCTGGGCAGAAAAGAAGGCCGCGACCGCGCCTTGTCGAGAAAGCCTGGTCATGGCTGCTGCGCCTTACTGTGGGCTACGGATATCATCCGGCGCGAGTACTCTATACTGTACTCCTGCTGGAAATTTTCGGTTGCGTCTACTTCTCAATTTGGCGCGACGGCCTCAAACCGAGCTCATCTCTATTGTCGGCATACAACAACGACGCAAACGACGCTAGAGATCACCTGCAACCAGCTCTTTACACTCTCGACCTGTTGCTCCCCGTAGTTACTCTCGGGCAGCGAGCTCTGTGGATCCCCCAAGGCCACATTAGTTGGGTGGTTACTTTCCTAATGACTGTGGGGTGGGTGCTAGGGGGCATCCTGGTCTATGGAATCAGTTCGGCTTACCAACGACGGTCCGCCGGCTGACTGAGGGGTTGATCCCGGTGAACTGTGATTCAAGTCCATGACAGTGCCGGGCGGTTGCAACGTTCTACGGAAGCAGCCAGTGGAGGACAGTGGCGTCATCCTGGGCCTTGCCACGTGGCCAGCGATAGCCTTCGGGGTCGTCAGCCTCAGCTTCGCGCACGCGGCGGATCAGCTCATCGGGCCCAGACGAGCCAAGGACGGCCAACGTCTCTCGCCAGGTGGTGAGTTCGAAACGATCGACGAGTCGCGTGGCACCGTCGCTCAGCAGTGTTACGGATCCCAGCGACTCCAGCCGTACCGCCCCGGTCAGGGCGTGTTCGGCTGCTCTCGGGTCAGGCCCGGCGATCCAGAAGCCGCCCGTCCGATTGCGGTGGCCCGTGAGGGCGTCGCGGTACTCGGCCAGGGCGGTTGCGTGTTCCGGCGAACCGGTGGGCAAAGCGTCGACCGCCCCGCGAAGCCGCTTACCGATGTCGTCCAAGCGCCGGTCAGTGAAGACGGTCGCCTCTCCCTCGTTCCTCTCCAGGAGAAGGGACGAGTCCCCGAGTACGAGGTACTCCAGAGCTCTCGCACCGGCCCGGACGGCGACGACCGTACTGGTCGGACTGGCCCGATACGTCAGGTCACAACAGTCCTCGTGCAGAGAACGGACGGCCGTGATCGCGTCTGCCAGGCAGTCGGCCATCAGCCGGGCGGGGTGCGCTGTGATGGTGCTCAGCAGCAGCCCGCCCAGCGTGGCGGAAAACCAGGCGACGCCATGCGTGCACCCGGTTTCCGCCCCGGCGACTCCCGCGCCGTCCAAGAGCACGGCAGCTCCAGGCGCGGCGGCGGCGAAGTCCTCGTTCTCCCGGCCCGGTACAGCGGGCAGCGAGGCGAGGGCGACCCTCACGCCGACGTCTCCTCGTCGTGCCGGTAGAGGGGGGTGAGCAGCTCGACGGACTGCGGCTCACTGGTCTCCGGGTCGTACTCGACGCCGACCAGCGTGGAGAAACGATGGTCGCCCACCTGTCCCCAGAGCGCATTGAGGTCGGAGGCGAGCAGCTGCACGACGCCGAGGGAGCCCTGCGTATGGATGCCGGCGATGGCGAGCAGTGAGCCGTTGCCGTCGGGGCGCGGCAGCCTGCCGACGTAGCCGACGTCGTAGGAGCGGGCGGGATCGCTGTCCTGTCCCGATCGGTAGACGGTGCCGGTTCGCCGGTCGACGACCGTCCACGGTCCGTCTTCCGCCTGCTCCCAGTGCAGTACGGGATCCTGCCCGTAGGTGTCCCACATCTGCTGGGACATGCGCGGGCCGCAGACGACGACCAGGCCGTCACGGTTGAGGTCGAGGTCCCCGCTCACCGGCACGTGTTCCGAGGTGACGTCGAGCCCGTAGGACCGCGCGAGGTCTTCCAGCCGCTTGCCGGAACTGACGTCGTCCACGGCAACGACCGTGCGCCCGCGTTCGTCGTCCCGTCGCAGCGGGGTCGCGACGGTGACCGCACCCCGTCCGAGGAAGGCACCTTCGGGCGCCGGTCCGGTGTGGCGGATCTGGTGGATTCGCCCGCGGCTCAGGCCGGCCTTCTCGGCGATCTGCGCGTACGAAAGCCCTTGCGCATGAAGGTCCTGAACGACGCGCCGTCGGAGCCGGGCGAGTTCGGTCACCTCTTGCTGCGCATCGGCCAACCGAGTCGTGACCTCCCGCAGGAGCAGATACGGATCATTGATCGCCGTGATCCGCTGCAACTCGTCCGACATGACCACACCTCCTAGAAGTACCCAGGAGTCTAGGGCCCTAGACGGTATGGGCGGGAGACGCCGCCCGGAACGAACTCCGATCACATAGAACCTGGCTCTGCGCCGAGGCACACCCCGGGGGCTCACCCTCCACTGTCCACAAGGCGACCGCGCGCCACCGCCAGGTGGGACCCCATCACGCACTCACCCGCGCCAGGTCGGCCCAGACGCAGCGCCCACCAGCGGGCCGGTCCTGTACGCCCCAGTCCTTGGCACAGGCCGCGATCATCATCAGCCCGCGTCCGCCTTCTTCCACCGGACTGCGCACACTACGGACCTGAGGTTCGTCGTCGCCGCCCTGGTCGATCACCTGAATGCGCACCAGGTCATCGCCGAAACCGACGACCACGAGAAACCACCCGCGATACCAGCCGCTCCGCGAGTGCCGGATGGCATTGGCCGCCAGCTCGCCGACGACCAGGACGGCGTCGTCGACCAGGTCCGAGCCCTCGTCCTCCAGCAGGGCGCGGACGAAGTGACGGGCCTCCGCCACCTGCCAGGCCAGGCCGGGAAACATGCGGCACCAACTTTTGAGCATGGGAACACTCCTCCTCGTCTAGGGGGCTAGACGGCATAGCGAGCAGAGTATTCCCATGCGTAACTCATGGGCCAGGCATCTTGAGGAATTATTCCTCTAACGAGTGGTGGAGTCCTCCAACTCCTGGAACTCCCGCATCACGCGGAACAGCATCTCCCGCAACTCGATCCCGAAGATCGCAGCTTCTTCGAAGCGGGCGAAGGTCTCCTCGTACGCCGTGACCTCGGCGGAGTCGTCCAGGACCCGCTCGCCCCGGAAGGACTCGACGACGACCGCCCGCCGGTCGCACAAGGTGAACCCGTGCCGAGGCATGACCGGCACCCGCCGCCGCCACGGAATGACCCCGATGCGCACGGTGCTCAGACTGTCGACGGCCAGCAGCCGGTCGAACTGGGCAAGCATCAGCGCAGGGTTCCCCGGCCAGGTCCTCAACACGGCCTCCGTCAGCACGAACACCGACTCCCGCCCCGGCTCGTACAAGAGGCTCTGCCGCTCCACGCGGGCGGCGACAGCACGGCCGACGGCCTCAGGGGTCGTGCTGGGCGCGCTCTCGAAGACGTGCCGGGCGTACTCCGCGCTCTGAAGCATGGCCGGCAAGGCGACGCACTGAAACGAGCGCACCAACCGAGCGGACCGGACCGCTTCGTTGAGAGTCGTCCCCGCCGGCAGCTCGTCGTCGGGTACTTCGACGGTGTCCGGCGCAGCTTCCACGGCGACCAGGAGGTCACGCACCTCGCGGGTGGTCGACTCATCGAGGCCGAGAGCGCGGGACAAGCGGCCCAGTACGTCAGCACTGGGGACCATGCGCCCGTTCTCGACCTTGGACACGGTCGGTTGCCCCACGTCAGCCCGCTGAGCCAACACAGCACCCGTCAGCCCGGCTTCTGCACGAAGTCCCCGAAGGCGTGCCCCGAGCGCCTTCATGCGCTGCTGCCGCTCACTCCCCATACCCAGGGTTGTACACCACGACTCACCCGAGACCGGGCCCGAGAGCCTAGATGATCAACAACAGCCCGACATGATTCAAACTTTCTCTACTGGATCAAGGCCCGCGCACGGCGCGGGCGCGCGCCGCCTCTGCGGCGCGGCCTGCCTCCTGTCTGCGCCCCGGCTGGCCGCGCCCGGCGGCGCGCTCGGCGGCTGCGGGCATGCAGGGGGAGACACCCTCTGTGGCTGGGGCGGTCGGCTCCACGGCTTTAGGCAGCCACTTTGGGGCGAGCCTCTAAGATCATGGCCCCAACGTCGTGCTTTACGGGCAGGTCCACAGACTGCCCGACTCGCCTTGAGCTTACGGGGCCATGATCACTCGCCCCAAAGCAGCTCCAGCCCAAAGCCGCTCCGCAGACCTTCGTTTTTGTCGCGCGCAAGGACGAAACGCACTCTGGATGCACGCCCCGGGGGAATCTAGCAGATGCCGGCCGAGCCTGATCGTCTACTTCAGCAAACGAAGCCCTGGCCGACCGGAGGCCACGAATTCTCGCCCGCCCTCCAGCGCTACGGGAACCAATCCAAAAACGTAGTCATTCAGCTCGTCTGGGAAAACGTCGATTGCTTCAGCGATTTCCTTCACAGTGACGCCTTGAGGTCGAAGCGCCTCAAACGCCTTTGCCAAGAGCTGCGAAGATTCTCGGTTGATCCCTCCAGGCTCCGACCGCCTGTAGCCCATCTGGGAGAGCTGCTTGGCAACCGTCCGATATGCCCAATCTGTCAGTAGGTTCATTTCATGCAGGCGATAAGTCAACGCCATGGCCGCAACGCCCCACTTCCTCTTGGCGCTGAGAATGCGATCCGTAGAGGCGTTTACAAGGACCTGTGCAAGAATGCCCGCTCGTGGCATGAGGAAACTCGATGCGAACCGTTGGGCTTCCTGTTCAGATTCAATCCCGTGAGGAATCCTGTGCTCTGCGTGCAGGATTAGATGGCCAAGCTCATGGGCTGCGTCGAAACGTCCGCGCTCACCACTCTTCTGCGTATTAAGGAAGATGTAGGGAGTTCCCTTGTGTACCGTAGAAAAGGCGTCTACATCCCGGCAGTCTGAGGGTAGAGAAAAGACTCGAACTCCGCGCGATTCCAAGAGATGGATTAGGTTGGGGATGGGGGCCTCCCCTAGTCCCCAGCGGGCGCGAAGTTGTTCAGCGGCTTCTTCCGGGGTTAGGTGAGGAAATGTCGGGACGTCTGGCCTGGGCAGCCTGAAGCGCTCCTCCAGCCAGCCGTTTAGCAGCGTGGCTACGGATCCACAACTCAATGCTGCATCGCGGTCAAGGGCGCTCATCTTTGATGGTGCACGGAAGCTCACAGCGTCAGGTTGCAGATCATCTATGGGCTCTGCATTCAGAAACGACTCAGGCACGCGGAGTGCAGAGGCGAGCGAGAAGAGCGATTCCGGCGAGGGCGTCTTATGTCCGTTCTCGAATGCCGTTAGGCTTCTGACCGAGATTCCGGATGCCCGTGCGAGGCTAGCCAGCGTCATGCGCCTACGCTTGCGCGCCAGCACCAACCTGGACGGCGTGAACACTCTCCTCAGCTCCCATCTGCAACCCAGCCTGCTATCCCGTGAATTCAACCATCACGTCAGGCCCCTCGTCGTCACCGGGGTCGTCAAGCTTCGACAGATCGAAGCCGGGCCCTTCCATCGGCGGCATCTGGAAGAAGATCCGCTCATCCCAGGTGTCCACGTAGCCCCCGTTCATCTTCACGGGGTGTGACAGCTCTGCCGAAAGTCCCGACTGATCATTCTTGTAGAGAAGGTACCAGGTCCATATGTCGTCCAAGTCGCTGCGAGGCTCAAGCGCTTCTGCCCCGAAAAGAGACAACTGCCCATTGCGCTCTACGAGTTTGGCCGTTGCGGGCCCTTTGGGGTTCTTTGTGCTGACGAAAGCGTCAGGCACCCCGACGCCTCCGGATCCGCTCGTGGCCGTGATGGCAAACCGGCCGTCGGGGTGGACGGCGCGAAGGATGTGATTTCGGCTGGCGGGAGTCCAGCCCGCAGGCGCAAGGCGCTCTCGCAGGTAGCGATTGCAGCGCGACCAGAACATGTAGCCCGGCATGCCGGGCGCGTCGAACTCCGTGCACGTACGTACATCTGCGACCGCAGCAGCGAGAGCGAACTGCAGGTCTTCTGCGGTCAGATCCAGATCCGCCAGCCTGCGGCCAGCGTCGGACCCGAAGTAGGACACGCTCAAGGCGCCCTCCACTTCCTTGTGGTTGGTTCCAAGAATCGTACCTCACGTGAGGGAGAATTTTTGGAACGCAGCTAGGGTCGCATGTTTGTTCGAACTTCGCTAGACGTCTGGTGATGGTGTCGGTGTGAACCTCCGGGCTGTCCCTGGGCCGTCCGAAGCCGACCAACGCTGACAGTCAGCACCCACGGGTGACCACCCCCACCCCACTCTGGCCTGGGGCCCCGCGGATGATCTGCCACACTGGACGTTTTATGCCTGCACCCGGAGAACTGAGTTGACGCGCGCTGGTCCCGCCCCGGGGGCCCGCACCAGGTGAGTGTCTAACTGCGTGACAACGCCGACGAACAACGGCGGACGAGCGCGGACGTCTGCGGACCATCAGCGCAGGTAAGGGCCACACCAGCCCAAGGCAAAGCCCTCGCTCAAGTTGCTTCGGGACGAAGACGGCACGGGTTCAAATCTGCGGTTCTGACTCCACCTACCGCGGGGATTCAGGTGACTGCGCCGACCCGCCTCAGCTTCCCTGCCTACTGCTGCAGGAACGATTACACCCGACCTAAGCGCCTCGGGCTCGTAGCATCCGGATCGCCGTTGCCGAGACATCCACTATCTCTTCAAGCACCTCTGTAGGAACCGTGCCACCAGACTGCTGTGCTTCCAATAGGGCTGCTACCGCAGTTCGATGACGAGTAGAAAGGGTCTCAGCCCCGTCGTGCGCGGCGCCACTCCGCATCCACGTCGATCGGTACGGAATTGTCAGGCCGAGAATCTTCGTTGGATGGCGCTGACGGTACCCAACATAGCGAAGACTCCGAATCAAAAGACGTCCCTCAGTTGTGTTGCAACCCTTGCAGAGAAGGCCGCGGACGAGACCAGTGGCGTGATCGTGATCAGTGAGCAATCGGTCAATTCTATTCACCCCACGATTACTCACTAGCCGCCCACAAATCGCGCATCGCCGATTGTGCCATTCCAGAAGAAGCATCTCTGCCATCTCGGCTCTCGCGACAAGGTCAGTCGTGAAGGAGTCTGATGAGTACCAAGTCACCTTCTCTCGCATCAAGGGAGTCACACGCCACCCCCAACACGCTGGAGGCTGCTGCTGTGTTGTAGCGGGACGTCGGCTCGTCATGTCTCGGAGGGTAGAGCACAGCACTGACAGAGCTGCCGGCTGAAGCCTTCAAGACGAGGTCGGCTGGGCTCCACGGTTACGGACTCTCGTGCGCATAGCACCCCGGTTAGTGGCCGCGGGCCAACGTGCCAGACACTTCAGAGGCACTGCCCGCATCACAGTTGCACCGCTGGTGACATCTACCACTGACATCAACGAGGGCGGGTGCCAGCGGCGTCCGGCATACCGTTCACGCACCAGCTACCCAGGGCGGGCATGGCTGTTGGTGCTAGCTGTTGGGACCCCAATGCGGTGCTCACGAACGAGCGCCCTCCCGGGCCGTCCTCAGGCCGTGAAAGGGCGCTCAATGGTGACCAACGTCGCCAGGCGCCGACAGCTCGGCAGCAGGTCAGAGCGTTGATCGAGAAGGCGGCCACAGGTCACGGCCGCAGCTGGTCAGTTGTGGCTGGGCAGTGTCAGACCCCTGCCTTAGAGTGCTCCCACTTGTCTGTTCCGGAGCTCTGGGGGGCCTGTGGCTGCGTGGCTTTTGACCTGTAACCCGAAGGGTGTCTTCGACCTTCCGCGCTTCCGTGATGAAGGAAACGAGCTCACCTCGTGGACGATCTCTCAACACACACGGGACGTTGCAGCCAACGATCAGTTCGTCTTGTGGATGTCAGGCACAAACGCCGGCATCATTGCTCACGGTCACTTCACTGGCGAAGCTGCGCACGGTAGGCCTGACAGTGCTTACTGGCTGACCGACCCGGGAGAGCGAGACTACGTGCCACTGGAGGTCGACCATTGGCTAGACCGGCGCATTCCCAAAAGCCAACTCGCCGCCGACGCCCGGATGTCTGACGCCACCATCCTCACGATGCCAGGAGGTCGGAACCCTCATCGGCTGGACCACTCTCAGTGGGCGGCGATCCGCGAGGCCCTCGAAGCAGCAAAGGGAGAAGATCCGGACTGGGACCTCAACCCAGGTGACGAGATCCGCCGTGTCGAACTGCACGCGTACTACGGAGGAAGCTCTCAGAACGGGATCAGCCCGTCAGGTACATCGAACAACATCCTTATCTTCACCGCAGCTAGCTCGGGCCACCAGCACGGCTACTTCGACACCTGGAACGAGGACGGCACGTTCCACTACACCGGCGAAGGACAGACCGGTGACCAGAGGATGGTTCGAGGTAACAAGGCGATCCTTGAGCACCGCGAGACCGGCAAACGGTTGCGCCTCTTCGATGGCGCCCGCGGAACGGTGCGGTACCTCGGAGAATGGGCGCTGGACGCTGGGCAGCCCTACTCGGAAGACGAGGCGCCAGCCTCTGGAGGTGGCGCCCTCCGCAAGGTCATTCGCTTCCACCTTGTACCTGTGCGAGCCACCATCAACGCACCGGAGGTCGAGATCGGCCAGGCCTACGTAGCTCCGGACGAAGCCGTCATACCCACGCCCGCAGCGCCGAGTGCACCTGATCCAGATCTGGTGGGACGAAACCTGTCGACGCACCGAAGGCTGCAGAACGAGCTCGCGGTGCAAGCGCAGAGTCGGGGCTTCACTGCGCTATCCCCTGACGTATCCGATCCTGACTTCGACCTGGCCTGGCGAGATGCGGAAGGCCGGCTGACTGTCTGTGAGGTCAAGTCGTTGACACTCGCTAACGAAGCCCGCCAGCTTCGTGTGGGGCTTGGTCAGGTCCTCGACTACCAAGATCAGCTCAGCGACCGTGCCCCTACCGTGTCGGCAGTTCTGTGGGTCGAACGGGAACCGTCCGAACGGCGGTGGATCACCTTGTGCCAGCGAGTCGGTGTGACGCTCGCCTGGCCCAGCCAGGAGGACTCGGCCTTCCACGGTGACGGAAGCTGGTCCGCTGCCGGCGCCCACTGACCATCGGGGGGCAACCCCGATCGCTGCGTTGCGTGCCCATCCTCGAGAGAGTCAACTCACCGCAGATGTGGGAAGATCTGATACTCACCAGGGGAGGTGCCGAGTGGCGAAGTACACGCTCGCAAGTTACGCAGTGAGGATTCGCAGGAGTCGAGAAACAGATTACCTGCCACTCGATGACTTTGATCGATGCGGGGGAGATCTCCTCAAGGAATTTTACGGTTTTCTACTAGGCCTCAAAGAACGCCCCTACGAGATCACCAGCAAAGAACGATCTCTGGAGTGCCAGGAGATCCACAAAGAGAAACGCTCACTTAACTTCAAGCTGGGATATGGGAGCTACGGAGCGCAATCTCGAATCCGGGACAGAAATTCAGGCCAGGTCATCTTCCAAAAGGAAGAGGATCACATTGATCTCACCGACCTGCGCAACTTTCTGATCGTTCCGCGCAATTCCTCTTCTGGTCTATTGTTTACCGAGCGCTTCCAAGGAAATGGCGTAATTGCAGCCCTATCCGAAGCATTCAAGAAGGCCTTCGCAGCTAAGCATTCAGGCTACACCCTAGAGATCAACAATATGACCTCCGAAGCCGCTTTCGGAACGTATCTTGCCAGCGGCGAAATCAAGGCCATCCGCCTCGTTCGACAAGCCATCCCACATGACGTTGCAGAAGTGCTCGGGATGGGGAGCACAGAACGTGATCTCGGATCTATCGAGGTAGTGATGCGACCACCACGTCTCGGCGCCTTCGGAAAGCAGAAAATCGAGTCAGCATTCTCCGGCGACACAGACGTATCCAGCATGCTCGAGTGGCGCGGCGTCGAGTATCGCGAGATGAAGGTTGTAGTAAAGATCGCCGGTTCAATGCGCACCCTGTCAGTATCGTCCGGCACAACTCCCGCCATGCTCTACGACCTTGATTCCGAAATCCAGCGGGATGGGCTCCCCGAAATGACGGACTCGTGGGTGTATTCGAAAGCCCGAGATCTAGCGGAAGACATTGCCCAGACCATGGGCATGAGTATTGAAGCAATGCGTCGAGAGTTCGATTGGCCAGAGCTTTGGGATCGCTATCGACTGGAGGTGCCAGTTGATCCGCATGATTGATCTAGTACCGATCATCAAGGATCATTTCCAAACTCTACGAAGCCACGCCACTAACCAAATCATGTGGGGGGAGGTCGTATTTTTCTTCGGCGCACCTGCATTGCTAGGTACGCTCGGCGCCTTCTTGGATTGGAAGGTAAAGGGAGTCGGCAACATCCTGGCCGCATTCGCCATCTTGGCCGGACTTCTCTTCAACCTTCTGGTACTGCTTTTCGATGTGGCAGCGAAGGCGGCTCAGTCTGGCGGGCTAGGCGCCCAGAACACTCGCCTAAAACTGGCAAAACAGCTGCAAGCGAATGTCACGTATGCCCTCCTCATCGCTCTGGCGGCTTCAGGCATTTTGGGGGTGGCGTCAGGTATGGGCATGGAACAGATCAACCGTTGGCTGAGCAGCGTCCTCGTGGTGCTTCTAACCCACTTCCTCTTGACGCTCTTCATGATCATGCGTCGAATCCGCTCAGCTTTTCTTCAATCCCTCACGTGAACCGTATTCCATGCCCAGCCACAACCGGGCTGGAATAACGCAGCGTGGGTGCACGCTAGCGCCATTCCCTGGCCGACGGTGGATTAGCTATTAGAGCACCTCGGGGTCCGACCAACGGCCAGGCACCACGCTGTCTCCTGTGGACAATCCGTTGGCGTGCGTCGCAGGTTCCAAACCCCTGGTCCGGTCGGGGGCAAAGCGTCAGCTCAGTCTGCAAGGGCATGCAAAGCGGCGCACCGCCCCGGAAGAAGGGGTGATGCGCCGGTGAATGCTGTGTCGGTCACGCCGCCGCGTGGCCGATGTCCGTCAGGCGGTCAGTGGTGGTTGCGGCCGCGGTGGTGGCCCCAGGACTCGTCGTCGACGAAGCGGCCGCGGTCGTTGCGCAGGGTCGCGGTGTCGTGGTCGTTGTTCCACACATACCGGCGGCTGTCCTGGTAGAGGTCGGTGCGGGTGTCGCGGCCGTCGCCGGTGTGGATGCGGACGGTGGCGCGGCCGGCCAGGCGGTAGTTGTCGAAGGTGTAGGTGTGGCCGGACTCGTCTTCCAGGGTCCAGCCGTCGAGGTTCACGCTCTGGCGGGTGGTGTTGGTCAGTTCCACCCACTCCTTGTTGAGCGAGCGGTTGGAGCGGTCGTCACGGCCGGGCGAGTCGTACTGAACGTCCGAGATCTTGACCTTCGGGCCCTGCGGGCGGGCGTGGTCGGCCGCGGACGCCGGCAGCGCCACGAGCGAGACCAGGGCGCCGGCCGCGAGCGCGGCGGCGGCCAGACGGCGGGCAGTGACGGAAGTGGATGCGGACAAGAGTCCCCCTCGTGGTGCGAGCACCTTCCCGACAGGCGGTCCAAGCGGCCGCTGCGGGAGTGGGTGCGGTGTGCGGGTAGCGGCTAGTTGGCCGCTCACACACTCTGTCCGTCTCGTGGAGGAGATGGGGCGGAAACATGGGCTGTGTTACTTGTTGCCCATATTCCTGTGCCTCTCAGCTGCAAGCTCCATGTATGCCACTCATGCACCGTGTTGACGGCGGATCAGGCGAAGTGGCCGCGCGGGAGTGGGGTCGTGGGCCTTCTTCGCCACGCTGCGCCACCCTGCCGGGAGGGGATCCGTCACCCGAAAGTGAGTAACAGCCGCCTGCTTCTCGAAGACGGCCAAACATGAAGAACCCCGCCGCCGATCCGTCGGGGCGGGGTGTTGTTCGGCTTGGGCTGGGTCGCAGGCGTGATCGGGTCAGCGCGTCGAGATGCGGTAGTCGTCCACGGACGGCGTCCACGCGGAGATGACCGGCGCGAAAGGCTCTTCCCAGGCAGGAGGAACCGCGTCGCTCCTGCCTGTCTGTGCAGCCGGCCCTTCGCCGGCGGTGCGTGCTTGGTCGATGCGGCGCAGTGCGCGTTGGCGGATCAGGCGCAGGCGGTGGGTCATGGTCGCTTCCTGTCGTGCTGCCTCGGGTTCAGCGGGCGAGGGTGACGGTGATGGGCTGGTCGGGGCATTCGGCGAGGCGCTGGGCGAGGGCGGTCTGCTCGGCCGGGTCGATCGTGAGGCGGTAGCGGGTCTTGTCGGCAACCCAGTCGGTGACGTACTGGCACCAGTAGCCGGCATACGGGGGCATCCAGGTGGAGGGATCCTGGTCGGCCTTGGACCGGTTGGAGGCCGCGGAGACGGCGATGAGGGCGCGGGCGTCGTCGAGGTCGTTGGCGTAGTACTCGCGTTCCTTCGCCGTCCATGCGGAGGCACCGGAGTCCCAGGCTTCCGCGAGCGGCACCAGGTGGTCGACGTCCAGGCCGCGCGCGGCATCGAAGTACCGGTTGTCGTACGCCGAGTACCACAGGCCGCCGGTGAGGGTGCAGCTCGCGCCGACCTCGGGGTCGGTGACCGCCTCGGCCAGGAGGACTTCGGCGCGAGTGTTGCAGCCGTCCCTGTCCGCGTCCGTCCAGTGCTTGAACTTCTCACGGCTGTAGCCGGTCCGGCTTTCGTCCTGCACGACCAGCGCGTCCAGGGCCTCCAGGACAGGCAGGGTGACCGTGTCGCCCGGCGCCCACCGCACCGGCGCGGGTGCCGTAGAGGCAGCGTGCGCATTGGCGGGACTGATCAGCGCGGCAAGCGCGGTCAGCAGGGCGGCGGCCACGCGCCCGGCGCGGATGATGTGCACGATGGAATCCCCTCGGAGATCACGAATGGCTTGTGATCTTCGTAGTGGTCGCCTCGGCGCCCTCGCCACACACCAGCCGGGGGTTCACCCGCACGGCAAGTAAGTCACACGATCGCACGACGTACCGCGGCAAAGCCTGCGACGTCCCACGGCTTGCGGCACCCTCGTGTAGGACCCGCGGACCGTCGACGGCGTATCTGATCGTGAGCCAGTCCGCGGCCGCTCCGCCGATCGGACGACGAAGGGACGGGGCAGCCGTGCGGCCGGACAAGACGCTCGAAGTGATCGAGACCGTACGGGCCGCGGAAGAGGCGGCCGAGCACAGCTGGGGCCTCGACTCCGACCTGGAGCCGCTGCGCCTAGCGGCACGCAAGCTTGCCGACCACGGCCTGTTGCAGACCGCCGACCGCGAAACACGTGCGGAACTCTCGGCATGGGAGGGCCGTCCCGTGCGCTGGGCCGTCCGCGTCTCGACCGCCGGCCACGACCTGCTCCTCTACCACCGCGTCCGGCCCCTTCCCACTCCCGTCGTACCCGGACCTGGGCAGCGGCTGGTGGAACTACTGCCATCACAGATGACAGCGCTGCGCCTGTTCGTCAGCCTGGCCGACCAGTTGAGAACCCCACTGGCAGAGGGACTTGCCGCGCAGACACGCACGGCCGTCCACGACGCGGGCGCGGGCCGGTGGCGGCTGTCTCTCACTACGGAGCAAATGGAATCGATGGCGTACGGGTTCTGGCTGCACAAAATGACCGGATCCTCCGGGGAAGCCAACCGCTTCAGCCGTGCCTATGGCGTCCTGCACCAACCTGATAGACAGCCCGATAGCTAAAGCGGCGCTCAGCCAGCCGTGGCCTATCCGTGGACTCGTCCTGCCCGATCCGCTACGTACACGGCTGTGACCTGCTGCGTTACCTGGGAGCCAAGAGGCCTCCGGAGCCGTGTGCGCAGGTTCGAATCCTGCCGGGGGCACCTTCAATTAGGTGCCCAAAGACCCCGTCACCAGCGGAAACGCTGAGTACGGGGTCTTCGCGTATGTGCAGGCGGATGCCGCTCGGAGCGGCTGTATGTCGGGTGCTGTGGACTATGCGTGGACTGGGCTCAGGGCCAGGATCCGCAGGTCAGGCCCAGAAACGACGAAGCCCCCGGACTGGCAGTCCAGGGGCCATCATGCCGCAGGTGCGTGTGTCGGAGGTGTGTCGGGATCAGGTCCCGTCGCCGGGCTCGTCTTGCTGCTGCCAGGCCCGGGGCCAGTTACCAGAAGGCGGAGGCGGTCCCGCGATGTCCAGGTCCCGTCGTGCGAGGGCATAGAAGGCGTCACGCGCTCGGCTCACCTGCTGCACGGCTCTGATCCATCCCGCGTGATCATCCTTCAGGCCGCGGGCGTACAACTCAACGTTCCAAACCGCTTCATGCCACTTACGAGCCGCCCCGATCGTTTCTGCGTCTCCGATCAGCAGGACAGATTCCCACTCGGCCGCACGCCGCGCTTCGTTCTCCGCGAGCTGCGCCATGCCCGGTTCGGGGTCCAGCGGGTCCAGTGCATGCGCAAACCCTCTTGCAGCACCCATGCGCTGCGCCACGCTCAGCTGCTGCTTCAAGGTATTGGCGTAGGACGCATACGCTTCCAGCCTTTTTGCGTCCCACCGCTCGGCTCTGCCTCGTCGCCACCGGCTCCGCTCCGCGATGTTCGTCGCTACGTAGGAACTCGCTGCTCCAACTACGACACCCAGCAAAGCTGGCACCTGCTCCCACAACGCCAATTCCCCCTATGCCTGGCGCTATCAGTGGGGACACAGTGTCGTACTCCGGGGCTTCCGGCTAGGTCGCCGCCTACGGGCTGCGTTGTTACCGGTGTAACGCTGGTGAGGCCGCATGCTAAGTGTCGGGTGGCGGACGGGGCCGCAGCTCCACGGCGCTGTGTAAGCAGTCAGGGGCCGTCGATCGCGGTCTGGGATGATCGCGCGGTGAGTGATGCAAGGCTGCTGGCCGCAGAGGCCGTTGAGTCACACGTCCGGGCGTTCTTCGTGGGGCATGCCGTGGAGCCCGTCGACTACGACCTCGGGCCGGAACGGCGAGCGGTAGTGCCCCATCTGCGAGTTCTCGTTGTGGAGCCCGGCCCCCGCAGCGACAGCTGGGCCTATGTGACCGCCGGGTGTTGGGCCTCGATGGAGAAGCAAGGTCGCGGCCTTGAGTTCGTCATGACCGCACACGTCCGCGACCAGCGGTTCATCGAGCTCATGGCGATGATTGCCTACTACCACTGCGGAGGGCATCAACTCGACCTGGAGCACAGCATGCCGATCGGTGAACCATGGGTGCCAGGGTCGACCTGCGCCCATCTGCTGATCAGCCTGCCCTACCTCCACGGCCCCGACCTTGAACACTGCCCGCTGCCCCGGGGACACGCCCGCATCCTGTGGACCCTGCCGGTGACCACCGCCGAGATCGAATTCCGCCAGCGACACGGGCACGAGGCATTGGAACGGCTCTTCGACGAGGCAGAGATCATCCCCACAGATCCCTTCAGAGCATCGGTTGCCTGAGCTCCAAATTTCCGGCGGTCACCGCTCGGGATGTCAACCCGTACCTTGAACCGTTCCGGGTTCGGTAGGGACTCCGGAGTGTCCCGAGTTGGGTGGAGTCGAGTTGCTTGGTTTCAGGCTACTGGCGGGGTGCGGAGTTCGTACTCCACCGGGCTGAGCATGCCCAGGGCGGAGTGCCTGCGCTGCCGGTTGTGAACGGGGCCGAAGGACGGGACGGTGAAGGTGGCGAAGACGCGGGGGTGTTCGGCGACGGTCGGGCCGATTCCCTTGTCGCCGCTCAGGCCGGCCGTGACGAGGTGGAAGGTGTCCTTGCGGTAGACCTCGGCGCACGCGGCGCACCGGGTGGCCCGACGGTTGTTGCAGCGGATGAGGAACTGCCCGGCCGCACGGTCGACGACTTCATGGACGATCTCGCCAGTTGTCAACTGTCTAGGGGGTATACGTGCCAGTCTCGGTGTCCGCTGACGCATGGAGGTACGCCTCGGTGGCGAGCCAACCGGGAGTCAAGTCGGCTATTGGGACCAACCGTCTGCGCGGGTGCGCCGGAAGGCGCTTCGCGTTCACCACCATGAGCGGATGAACCTGCCGCGCGGTGACCAGGAAGTTCTCCCGTTCGACGACGTCCAGGCCGAGATCGGGAAGCGCCTCGACGATGTCGCCAAGATCCTTGCTGGCGCCCTGGTCACGGTGGCCGGCGTCATGACCGCACTGGGGTTGACGAGCGATGTCGTGTTCGTCGCGCTCAACAACGAGTCGTGGCCGATTTACGTGGCCGCGCTCAGCGCCATCCTCGCCATCGTCTGCAGCATCGTCGCCCTGCTCATCCATCCGACCCGGCAGGGCAACGTGTGGGAGACCGTCGTCCTGGGGCTCGGCGTCGTCTTCTACATGGTGGCCTTGAGCGTGGCGGTCGTCGGCGCGGCCCAGGCGGCGGGTGGGAGCGGGCGCCCGACGCTTACCGACGTCAAGTTCCAGGGGCAGGGATCCGATCAGAAGCTGAGCTTCGGCGTCCACTCGGACGGCGTTGAGCGGTGGGCGAGCGTCAACGTGTACGTCACCGCCGTCGACGCAGAACAGAAGGATCTACCCGGAACGGGGAACCTCTACGAGGTCAGCCTCAGACCCGACGACAAGGGCGAGATCGACCACCAGATCAGCATGCCGCTCCCGATTCCACGGAATGCCTGGGGAATTCTGATCATCGCCACGAATGCCGTGGGAAACGACCACTGTGGGGGACGGTCCTCTCAGGGCCCCTCATGCGCGGTGATCAAGCTCTCCTGACCGCGCGAAGACAGGTCGAGGGTCACAACAACGGCAGCAACCGGGTCACTTCGTCCTCGCGGGCTCACCGCCCACCGGACCGTCCATGCCTTGACGTGTAGCCGGCCGCGTTCAGGCGGTTTTTTGTGTTGTCGAGGGGCGCCTGGTAGGACTGTGGCGCGCTGTTGCCGTCACATGTTCGATTCTGCGGGGGTTCATGTGGTCGCCACGGCCTTCACCTCTTCGTCGCGGCGGCTTCCCGTCGTTGCCAGGCGGGCCGCCCAGCACGGGCTGGTGCTGGGCGCTGTCGCGGTGACCGTGCTGCTGTGTGCAACGGCGCTGGCCGCGCTCACGGCGCTGGCGGGGAGTTCGGTGCAGGCCGGGGCCGTGCGGCGGTTGGCTGCCGACGTCGACGCGCAGGTGAGCGTCCACGCGTCCTTCCGGGCCGGGGGCATGGCCGCCGCCGATCGGGGTGTACGGGACGCCGGTGAGCGGGTGTTCGCCGGGGTGCCGCAGCGGACCTATGTGGGGCTGCTGGGCACGTCGCCGGTCTCGGTGACGGGGATCGACGGAGTCGTGGGCCCGCCACGCGGCCCCGGGGGCAGCGGGCTGCACCCGGTCGCGGTGCAGGACGGGGGCAGGTTCGGGCAGTTGATCGCCGGGCGGTGGCCCGCCGGCACGGCCGACGCCCCGGCCGACGCGTTCACCTCGCTGCCCGATGTCCGGGTCGCCACCGGTTCCACCGCCCCGGTCGACACGGCGGTGCCCGAAACGCTGGCCAGGCGCCTGGACGTCACGGCCGGTTCCACCCTGCAGGTGCAGGACGCCTTCAGCCGCGCCATGACGCTGCGGATCACCGGTGTCTTCCGGGCGACCGGTGCCGTCGGGTTCTGGCCCGCGATGGCCGGCGACCTGACCCGGGGGGAGGCCGCCGGCCAGGACCTGCTGGTGGTCTCGGCGTCGGCCCTCAACGGCAGCGCCGTCCTGAACGGGCATCTGACGGCCCATTGGAGTGTGCAGCCCGACCTCTCCCGTCTCGACGCGGGGAGCCTCGCCGCGCTGAACGACCGAGTGCGTGCCTTCGCCGGCAGCCAGAGCCGCGTGTCGGTGTTCTTGGGGCGGCCGCCGTCGCTGGACGACCTGAGGGTGGTCTCCGGTCTGCCGGGCGCGATCGACGATCTGACGGTGCCGATGGTCGCGGCCCGGTCCTCCCTGTACCTGCCGAGCGTGCTGCTGGCGGTCCTCGCCCTGGCCACCCTGGTGCTGGCCGCTCGTCAGTTGACCGTGCGGCGCAGCGGTGAGCTGGCCCTCCAACAGGCCAGAGGCGCCGGCACCCCGCGGTTGCTGCGCGGAGCGGCGGCCGAGTGGGCGCTCACCGGCGTCCCGGCCGCCGTCGCCGCGCCCTTCCTGGCCGGGCTGCTGCACCCCGGCAGCCGGGGCGCCGGCGCGTGGGCCGCGGTGGGTCTGACCCTGCTGGTGCATGCCGCAGCGGTGCTGCTGCCCGTGCTGCCGTCGACGCCGGCGCGGCCGGCCCGCGGCGCACGGGCCGCCGCCGCGCAGCGCCTGGGCGCCGACCTGGCGCTGCTGGCCGTCGCGGCCCTGGGATATCTGGAGCTGCGGCGGCACCGCTCGCTGATCGCCGACGTGGGCACCGGCAGCGCGTCCGCGGACCCGGTGCTGGTCCTGGTGCCGGCCCTGGTGGCCGGTGCCGCCGCGCTCCTGCTGCTGCGGCTGCTGCCGCTGACCTCCCTGCTGCTGGACGCGTTCGGCCGGCGCAGCCGGGGCCTGGTCCTCTCGCTGGCGGGCTGGCAGTTGAGCCGGCGGGCCGCCCGCAACGCGGGGCCGGTGGTGCTGATGTGCCTGGCCATGGCGGTGAGCGCCTTCGCCACCACCGCGCTGGCCTGTCTGGGCGGCCTGGCGTCCGAGGAGGCCGCGTTCACCGTCGGCGCGGACGTACGGATCTCCCCGTCCGCGGACGCCGGCTACCCCTCCTCGGTACTGGGCGCCGCCTATCGCGCGCTGCCGGCGGTGACCGCCGTGACACCGGTGACGCAGTCGACGGTGAACCTGCCCGGCGGCGCCACCGAAGGCCTGGTCGGCACGGTCGGCGGGCCCGCTCCCCGCACCCCGTCACCCGTCGTCCCCGGGATACCGCTTCCCGGGCGTCCGACCGCGCTGCTGCTGGACGAGCGGCTGCGCAGCGACGGCAGCCGGGCAGCGCCGAGCCTGGAACTGACCGTGCAGGACGCGTCCGGCCTCGTCAGTGTCGTGGCGGCCCGGTTACCCCCCGCCGATGGAGCAAGGCACACCGTCGTGATCCCGCTCGACGTGCCGCAGAGCGGCGGCCACCCGCGGACGTATCCGCTGACGGTGACCGCCGTCGACGTGCTGCCGCAGCCGGACGTGCGTCCCGCGCGGCTGGATCTGGAACTGCTCCGGGTCGGCGCGCGCGGCACCACAGGCACGGACACGGACACCTGGATCACCCGGCTGCCCGGCGGGCAGGTCTGGGCCGACGGCACAGCCCACGCCGCCGACTCCACCGCGGGGGCCTGCAACGGAAAACCGGCCGGCGGCTACGGTCTCGGCGCCCCCGGGGTGTGCTCGATCGCTCCCGGCGGCTCCGAGGTGCTCCGGACCACCGTCAGTACCGGTATCAGGGCCTCCCAGGCCGTCGAAGACGTCTTCGGCGACCTGGCCGACAGCGACTACGACACCCGGCCCGGCAGCCAGGTGCGACTCGTGGCGGGCCCGGCCGGCAAGCCGGCACCGCTTCCGGTGCGCGCCGACGCCTCGACGCTGCGCGACGCGCGCCTGAGCGTGGGCAGCACCACCACACTCGGTCTGGGCGGCGGCCGGGTCACCGCCCGGATCGTGGGCCGGGTCGACTCGCTGCCCGGACTGGGCCGCGGGCAGGGACATCTGATCGCCGATCAGCGCCAACTCGCCGCCGCCCTGACGCTGGCCGGTGTCGACCAGCAGGATCCCGCGTTCTGGTGGATCGGCAGCACCGACAGCGCGCGCACGGCCGCCGCCGTCGAGGCGCAGCCCGCGCTGGGCCGCGTCGCCACCACGGCGCGCACCGCCGCGGCCCTGCAGGCCGACCCGTTCCGCAGCGGGCTGCGCCGGGTGCTGGAACTGGTCCGGTACCTGGCCCCCTGTTTCGCGGTCATCGCCTTCACCGTGCACGCGGTGGTCTCCACCCGGCAGCGCCGCAAGGAGTTCGCCCTGCTGCGGGCGATCGGCGTCCGCTCCCGGAGCCTGTCCGCGCTGCTGGGCGCCGAGCAACTGAGTCTGGCGCTGTTCGCGGTGGTCCCGGGGGCGCTGATGGGCATGGCCCTGGCATCGGCGGTGCTGCCGCTGGTCACCGTGGACGACAGCGGACAGGCCCCCTATCCGCCGCTGCCGCTGGTCATACCCTGGGGCACCGTGGCGCTGACCGCGGTGGCGACCGCCGTGGCCATCAGCGCGGTCGTGCTGGCGCTGGCCCGACTGCTGGCCCGGGTGGACCTGGTACGCGTGTTGCGAGCGGGGGAAGACCGTTGAGCCGGGCGAACGGGCAGGACCACGGACAGGACCACGGACAGGACCGGGGAGCGCGGACGGTGGCCCGATCCGTGGGCACGGGCACGGGCGCGGGCACGGGCACGGTGGTGACGCGGCGGTTGATCCGCAAGGAGGCCCGCGGCGACCTGGCGCTGCTGGCCTGCCTGGCGGTGCTGGTTCTGGTGGTGACGGCGCTGTGCGCCTGGGCTCCCGTCCTCGCGGGCCGCCAGGAGGACCGGGCCCTGCGTCAGCGCGTCGACGCAGCTCAGGCCCAGGCGCCCCTGATCAGCCTGAGCACCACACCGTCGGTCTTCAACACCTCGCCGCCCGCCGTGGACATGGCCGCCCTGCTGGGCGCCGGCCGCACCCTCACCGAGCAGCTCAGCGGCCCCGCCGCGCGGCAACTGTCCTTCGCCGGCGGCGGCAGCTACGACTACAACCCGGCGTCCCTGATCTCACCGCAGCCACCGCAACCACCACAGTCACCGTGGCCGGCGATCGCCGGCACCCAGCTGACAGTGAGCCATCTGCCGTCCGCGCGGGCCCATCTGCAGTACGTCAGCGGCCGCGCGCCGGCCGACCACACGCCGCCGGGCACCGCGCCCCAGCTCGGGTTGTCGCAGGCCACCGCGCAGGCGCTGGGCGTCCGGGCCGGCAGCCGGCTGACCCTCGAGTTCGCCAAGACGCCCGGAGTGCAGAACGCACCGCCGCGCGCGGAGCTGCTGGTGAGCGGGGTCTACCGCGCCACGGCCGCGGCCGACGACTTCTGGACCGGCCGGGAGACGCTCGACCAGCCGTCGCGCTACCCGGCGGAGCGCTCCGCCGGCACGGTGCTCGCCGTCCGCGGCCTCGTCGGCCTCGACGCCGCCGACCGGCTGGCCGGCGCCGGGGTGGGCGGCCCGCGGGTGACCTGGCAGCTGCGCGCCGACCTGTCCGGGGCGGCGCTCGACCGGGCCCGCGCACTGACCGGGCCGCTGTCCCACTACAGCGCGGACCTGAGCGCCGCCCTGTGCCAGGGCAGCGACTGGGTCACCGGCGACACCAGCTGCCGGGTCGGCGGCCAGGCCACCCAGTCCCTGCTGGTGACCGACTCCCTGACGCCGCTGCTCGCCGCGTTCACCGCTCAGGACCAGCAGGCCCGGGCGCTGGCGACGTACGCCGTCGACGCGCTCGCCGCGGTCGCGCTGGCCACCGTCGCCGTCGCCGTACGACTGCTGCTGCGCCGACGGCAGGCGCATCTGCGGCTGCAGCGTGCGCGGGGCGCGTCCACCGTGCGGCTGGTGCTGCTGCGCTGCGCCGTGGTCTGGCCGGTGGTCCTGATCGCCGCCCTGCTCGGCTGGGCGGCCGGACTGATCGGCGCTCCCACCGGCACGTCCGGATCGCCGCAACCGGTGCCCGCCGCCCTCGCTGCCGCGGTGGTGATGCTGACGGTGCCGCTGATGACCTGGCTCGCGGTCCGCGAGCCGCGCAGGCCCGGCCGACTGCGGCGCTCGCGCCGGAACACCGCCGCCGGCCGGCGCGTGGTCCTGGAGCTGACGGTGCTGCTCGCGGCGGCGGCGGGCGTGGTCGCGCTGCGCTCACAGGGCCCCGACGGGATTCTGGGCGCGGTGCCGGTGCTGGTGGCGTTGGCCGTCGTGCTGATCCTGCTACGGATCTACCCGCTCGTGTTGCGCCTGGTGCTGCGGCAGACCCGGCGCGGGCGGGGAGCGGTGGGCTTCATCGGGGCAGCCCGGGCCGCCCATGACGCCCCGGCGACCGGGCTGGCCCTGTTCGTCCTGGTCCTGACCCTGGGCACGGCCGTGTTCGGCGGCCTCGTGCAACGTACGATCGGCGACGGTCTGGCCACGGGTGCGGCCTGGACCACCGGCGCCGACGCAAGCGCGACCGTGGCCGGGACCGTAGCCCCCACGGGGGCCGTGACCTCCGCCGGGACCGGAGCCGCCCCGGGGGCCGCAGCCTCCGCGGGGACCGCGGCCGCCGCGCCGGGGGACGGCGCCGCCACCACCGGAATTCGGACCGCCGTCCAGCATCTGCGCACCCTCGACCTGGTGGGACAGGCCGACGGCGCGGTGATCTCCCGGGTCGCCGTGATCACCGTCGACCCCCGGCAACTGGCCGCCATCGCCCCGAAGTCGCCGCTGGCCGACACCCTGCTGTCCGGGCCGGCCACCGAGACGGGGACCACGGCCGACGCCGGCGCCCCGCTGCCGTCCTTCCTCTCGCCCGACCTGCGGGCGACAGAGCGCACCGGCGGTTTCACCGCCACCGTGGTGACCCAGGGACAGCCGCCGCTGAACCTGGACTTCGAGCCGGTCGGCACCCTCACCGCCGCGGAACTGCGCGACCCCCTCCTAGGGCCGGTCACGGCGCAGATCGCCGCCGGGACGCCGATGCTGATCACCACCACCGCCGCCGAGCACCTGATGCCCCAGCAGCCCTCGGGAAGCACCGTCCTGCTCCTCGAAGCCGACGGTCCCGCCACCGCCGAGCCCGCAGTACTGCGGGCTGCGGCGGCCAAGGCGCTCGGGCCGCCGGCCCGGATCCGCGTCCGCTCCGAGACGCTGAGCACCCTGCGCACGGACGGCCTGACACAGGGCCTCGGCACGATCTACACCGCCGGCTCGATCCTGGCCGCGCTGTCCGGCCTGCTCGCGCTCGCCCTGGAACTGACCCTCACCTCCCACGAGCGCAGGCGCACCACCTCGTTCCTGCGCACGCTCGGACTCGGCGGCAGGGAGGCCGGGGCGGTGCACTTCCTGCAACTGCTGCCGCTGGCGGTGGCATCGGCGGTGGGCGGCACGCTGCTCGGGCTGCTCGAACCGCGGCTCATGGCGGGGACGCTGGATCTGCGGCAGTTCACCGGCGGCCCGACCCAACCGGCGCTGCGGACCGACTACTCGCTCACCCTCGCCCTCGTCGTCGGCGTGACCGCGCTGATCCTGGCCGCCGCGGCCACCGAGACCGTCCTCGCCCGCCGACGCCGCCTGGGGGGCGAACTACGCCGTATGTGAACGGCCGTGCCCGCGAGGCCTGTTCAGCGCGTCCGGCCGCCCCGCGCCGTGCCCTCCGCCTCCTGTGCGTCCTCCGCGTCCTGCACGTCCTGCGCGTCCTCCGCATCGGACTTCGCCCGCCGCGCGGCCTCGTCGGGCCATACGCCGATGTGATCGCTCTCCAGGGCCAGCCGCACCCGCTTGCGCAGGTGCAGGCGCTCGGTGAACTCGCCCGGCAACTGGAGCCGACCGCTGGCGTCCAGGACCGCGTACTCCTCGGCGGTGAGCACCTCGACGCCGTCCTCGCCGGTGGCGACCCGGCGCAGCACCTCGGTCGAGGTACGGCCGTTGCGGATCCGTACGGTGCGCTGGACCTGCTCGGACACCAGCGCGTCGTGGGTGACCACGACCACGGTGACGCCCAGGTCCTCGTTGGCCCGGCGCAGTGCGGCGAAGACCTCGTCGCTGGTGGCGGTGTCGAGTTCGCCGGTGGGCTCGTCGGCGAACAGCACCCGGGGCTCGTTGGCGTTGGCTACGGCGACGGCGACCCGCTGCTGCTCGCCGCCGGAGAGGGTGTCGGGGGTGCGGTCCCGGCAGTGGCCGACGGACAGCAGGTCGAGCAGTTCCTCGGCCCGGGCCCGGCGCTGAGAGCGCTTGATCCCGGTGTACGTCATCGGAAGCATCACGTTCTCGGCCGCCGAGAGGTAGGGCAGCAGGTTGCGGGAGGTCTGCTGCCAGACGAAGCCCACGGTGCCGCGCCGGTAGTCGAGCCGCTCGCGGCGCTTCATCGTCAGCAGGTCGTGTCCGGCGACCTGGGCGGCTCCCGCGGTGGGCACGTCCTGGCCGGAGAGTATGCCCAGCAGCGTGGACTTGCCGGAGCCGGAGGCACCGACCACGGCGATCATCTCGCCCTCGGCCACCGTCAGGTCGAGGCCCTGGAGGGCCTGCACTTCGACGCCCTCGCTCTGGTAGATCCGCACCAGGTTCTCGCAGACGACGAGCCCCTCCTCGCGTTGCGGGGCTGCGGCCGCGGCGGCCCGCCGCCGCAGCTCGTCCAAGTCCGGTGCCCCGGTGGGCTGTTCGTGAACTGCCACGCGGTCCCCTGAGGAAGTGAGGAGGTAAGGAGGGTGAGGAGGTGAGGTCTGCACCGATCAGATGTCCTCGACGATGCGGCCGTCGCGGAGTTCGAGCACGCGGTCGGCCAACGCGAGGAGTTGCGTGTCGTGGGTGGCGACGAGGGCGGTGACGGATTCGCTGCGGACGACGGCGCGCAGCAGGTCCATCACGGTGAGACCGGTGTCGGCGTCGAGCTGGCCGGTGGGCTCGTCGGCGATGATCAGGGCCGGGTTGTTGGCGAGCGCACGGGCGATCGCGACCCGCTGCTGCTGGCCGCCGGACAGCTCGCCGGGACGCTGGTCGGCGTGGCCGGAGAGACCGACCAGGGAGAGGAGAAGGTCGACGCGGGCTTCGCGGTCGCGGGCGGGGACCTTCCGCAGGCGCAGCGGGACCCCCACGTTCTCGGCAGCGGTCAGAATCGGGATGAGGCCGAAGGACTGGAAGACGAAGCCGATGCGGTCGCGGCGCAGCGCCAGCAGGTCGTCGTCGCCGAGGCCGGCCAGCTCGATGCCGTCCAGGACGATCCGGCCGCCGTCCGGGGTGTCGAGGCCGCCGACCAGGTTGAGCACGGTGGTCTTGCCGGAGCCGGAACGACCTCTGAGGGCGACGAGTTCGCCGCGCGGCACGTTGAAGGAGACACCGCGCAGGGCGTGGACGGCGGTGTCGCCGCTGCCGTAGGTGCGGCGCAGGTCCTCGACCACCACCATGTCGCCGACCGGCGTCCCGACGTCCGGCGTCCCGACGTCCGCCACAGCGCCGTGACCGCCGGCCCGCTCGCTCATGCTTCCTCCCCCGCGCCCCGCCCCGGATCGGCCGAGGCGGTCCCGCATCCGCACCGTACGGTACGCCGGACCTCCGCCGTGGTCAGCGGGGGGCTGTGGTGCTGTCTCGGAGGCGTAGTTCCACCGGGACGACCGTGAGGTGGGGGGCGGTGGGCTGTGGGGCGGCGTCTATGTGGTTCAGGAGGATGCGGAGGGCGATGGTGCCGATGTCGGTGAAGTCCGTGCGGATCGTGGTCAGTGGCGGGAGGAAGTGGGCGGCTTCCGGGATGTCGTCGTAGCCGACCACGCTGACGTCGTCGGGGACATGACGGCCCGCCTCGTGCAGGGCGCGGAGGACGCCCAGCGCCATCTGGTCGTTGGAGACGAAGATCGCGGTGATGGTCGGGTCCTTCGCCAGCTCGCGGCCCAGGTCGTAGCCGGAGTCGGCGCTCCAGTCGCCGATCAGGGGGGTGTGCACCTCGGCTCCGGCTGCCCGGAGAGTGGCCTGCCAGCTGTCGGATCTGCGGTCCGCGGAGGTCCAGCCCTTCGGGCCCGCTACGTGTCGGACCGTGGGGTGGCCGAGGGAGAGGAGGTGCTCCGTCGCCATGCGGGCGCCGGTGACGGCGTCCGAGGTGACCATGGGGGTGCCGTCGCCCAGGTCGTTGTCCATGACGACCAGGGGGGTGTCCAGGTGGGCCTCGGCGAGGGCTCGGGCCACTCTGACCTGGGGGGCGATCGCGATCACGCCGTCCGCGCCCTCCGCCGAGAGTCGGTCCGCCGCGCGTACGACGGTGTCCCGGTCCGCGGTGTCCAGGGCGATCGAGCTGACCAGGTAACCCGCCTCCTGCGCCGCCGTGTTGATCGCCGTCAGCGTCGAGGCGGGGCCGTAGCGGGCCGCGTCGAACGAGATCACGCCGAGCATCCGGGTACGGCCGCTGGCCAGCGAGCGCGCGCTGCTGCTGGGGCGGTAGCCGAGTGTGCGCATCGCCGCCCGGACCGCTTCCCGGGTCTCCGCGCGGACGGCCGGGTGGTCGTTGAGCACCCGGGAGACCGTCTGCTTGGAGACGCCGGCCAGCTTCGCGACGTCGTCCATCACCGGGCGCGCGCCCGCGAAGTTGCGACGGCTGCGTCCCTTGGTCGCCGGGCCGTCAGCGGCGCCTGGGGTCATGGTGGGGGCTCTTCTTCCTTCGGCCTGGTCTGTGGAACCACAGGTACTACGGGAAATACAGGAACCACAGGATAGGCCGGAGGGGTGGGGTCAGCGCGTGGTCAGGCTCCAGGTGTGAGGGGTGATCCATTCGGCTCGGTGTATCTCGGCGGCGGTGGGTGGTGGTGGGGTTACGGGGAGATGGATCCGTGCGTCTGCGGCCAGGGGGAGGATCTTGATCGTCAGGGGGCCGCCGGGTGGTAGTCGGTTGAGCGCTATGTCCCAGGGGGCGCCTGTGAAGAACTGGTCTGCCACCAGCTCTTCTCCCACGTAGGCGCGGGCCACGTCTCCGGTCCAGTGCAGACGCAGGAGGGTGGTGGCGGTGTCTGTTGTGGCTGTGGTGGCGGTGGCGGCGGTGGCGGCGGTGGCTTGGGACTGCGGTATGTCCACTCGGTAGACCGCCGCCGTCTTGTCGTAGTGCTCGTTGTCGGGGGCGCTTGCCCTGCCCAGTACGCCTGTCCTGGGGGTGGGGGGTGGGCCTGCCTTGCGGAGCTGCGTGAGGGTGGGGGTAGGGGCAGGGGTGGAGAGAGCAGGGGGGTTCTTGTCCGGGGTGAGCGTGTAGCGGGTCAGGGCTCCGTCCTGGCTTTCCCTGAGCGTGGCTCCCAGTGCCTTCGGGGGGTGCTGCGGGGATGGGAGTACGGAGAGGGAGGCTGTGGGGGGTGTGCGGTGCCTGGGGTGTGTGGTTCGGGCTTGGATTCTGGTTTCTTCCTTGTCGAAGACCACGCCTTCGGGGCAGAGCACGAGGCGTTCCGCGCCCCAGGCCTCGCCTCGGTAGGCGGTTCGGGCCGTGGTCGCGTCCAGGACGAGCAGAGCGACCCTGACGCCTTCGCCGGTCTCCACTTCGACCAAGGCGTCCGTGCCCGGGACCAGGCCCGTGATCAGGATTCGGTCGCCGTCGGTGACCGGGGCCGGTCGGCCGGACGGGGTGGTCACCCTCGTCACCGTCCTTGCGTCCAGGGCCAGTTCGGGGTCGATGCCGTCCGTCGCCGCCAGGACGAGGACCGTGCGGCCGTCGTTGTCCTTGACCTTGCAGACCGGCTGCGCCGTGGCCCAGTCGAGGCGGAGGTCCGCCACGTCCAGGCGCAGGGGCCAGCAGAAGTAGGCGCCTGCGGGGACGGTGACGGGGGTGCTGGGGAGGGTGAGCGACGGGGCGTCGGGGAACGCGACCGTGAAGCTCGTGTCCGGGTGGTCCGGGAGGGGTTCGTGCGGCTGGTGGTTGGTGACGAAGAGGAAGCCTGAGGCGCTGCCGTCGGTGCGGACCGCCCAGCGCAGGGTCTCGCGGTCGTGCTGGTCTCGTGGGCCGTCGGCGGGGAGCACCGACTGCATGGGGGCGATCGTCTCGCCGAAATCTGCCAACAAGAGGTGCTGTAGGCGGAGTTCGTCGTACGACGGGCGGTACTGGCCGTGTTCGCCGAGCGGGGCCTGGAAGTCGTACGTCAGGACGGGGAGGTCGTTGGGGTAGCCGGTGGCGTGGGACTCCTGGAGGGTCGTCCGCTCCCCCGTCGGGTTGGTGCCGCCGTGGAACATGTAGTAGCCCTGCCAGACCGAGCCGCAGCCGATCTTCGTGAGGGCGAGTGCGCCGATGTCGGCGGCGTCCACGCGCGGGCGGCGGTGGTAGGCGACCGCCATTCCGCCGCCCAACTCGCATGTCGCCCAGGGGAACTTGGCCGCGTAGGCGTTCTGGGCCCCGGGGTCGGCGCCGCGTACGGTCGTCGGGCGCAGGTCGGCGCCGATGCCCTCGTCGTCGCGCTGGTGGGTGTAGAAGAAGTGCTTGCGGCAGGTGTCGGGCCAGCCGCCGTCGGCCTCGGTCCAGAAGGCCTCGGAGTAGCCGCCGTAGAGCGGGAGCAGTTCGTCGTCCGGGAGTTGGACTCCTCCCCAGGCCGTCGAGGTCCACAGGGGTGCGGTCAAGCCGGCCTCCTGGGCCATGCGCTTCAGGGTGCGGAGGTGGCCGGGGCGGTCGTAGAGCTCGTTCTCGATCTGGATCGCGACGATCGGGCCGCCGTTCGCTCGGTCCAGGTGGTGGAGTTGCGCCGCGATCGCCTGAAACCAAGGGCGGACGGCGGCCAGGTACGCCGGGTCGTCGGTGCGGGTGGCGGTCGTGCGGGCCAGGACCCAGTCGGGGAGGCCGCCGTTTCGGACCTCGGCGTGTGACCACGGGCCTATGCGGGGGATGAAGTCGAGGCCGTGGCGGGCGCAGAGCTGGGCGAAGCGGCGGAGGTCTCGGTCGCCGTCGAAGCGGATCCGGCTCTCTGTCTCCTCGTGGTGGATCCAGATGATGTACGAGGCGACGGCCGTGATCCCGCCCGCCTTCATCTTCAGCAGTTCCTCCTCCCAGTTCTGGGCCGGGTAGCGGGAGTAGTGGAATTCGCCCGAGACCGGGAACCAGGGGCGTCCGCCTTGGGTCAGGCAATCGCTGGTCACCTCTATGGGGGCGGGGGCGGTGGGGGCGTCGGGGAAGGGGAGGTGGCCTCGGAGTGGGGGTGGGGGTGCGGTGGGCGCAGGAGTGGGGATGCGGAGGTGGTGGTGCGGCATCGGGGCCTCTCCGGGGCGGGGGCGATGGGCGTTGCGGGGGTGCTTGTGCTTGGTGTCAGGGGCCCATCGGGCCCAGGTCAGGGGTGTCGGTCAGGTGGGCCTGGGGTGTGGTGGTGCCGTGGAGTTCCAGGAGGACCAGGTCGTTGGCGCCGGGGCGGAGGACCGGGGCCGGGACGTAGAGGGTGCGCTGGGGGCCTCGGTTCCAGTAGCGGCCCAGGTGGAAGCCGTTGATCCAGGCCTGGCCCTTCGTCCAGCCCGGGAGGGAGAGGAAGGTGTCGGCGGGGGTCTGCACTTCGAACGTGCCGTGGTGGAAGGCGGGTTCTGAGCAGATCGGCTCGGACTTGGTGAACGAGGCCGGGTCCGGGGTGGTCTCCAGGGGCAGCGCGTGGCAGTCCCAGCCCTGCACGGGCCTTCCGTTGAGGGTCACCGGGCCCAGCAGGCCCTTCGGGACGCCTATGCGGGGGCCGTAGTTGACCCGGCCCATGTTCTCCACGAGTACCTCGAGGACGGCGTCGGCGCGGGGGACGTGGACGGGCAGGGTCTCGTCGTAGCGCTCGCGCTCCAGGACGCCGACGGGGGCGCCGTCCAGGAAGACCTGGGCTCGGTCCCCTACTCCGCCGGCGAAGTGGAGGAGGCCGGGTCCGGGGGTGGGGGCCGTTGTCCGGTACAGGGTGTAGCCGGCGCGTTGGCTCATCTCGTCGGCGGTGACGGGGTCCTTGGCGTGGACCGGGGTCCGAGCCAGGGGGAGGAGAGGGGTGTACGTCGTCAACTCGACTGTTGTCAGGGGGAGTTTGGGGGACGGGAGCGGGGTCGGCTCTTCCGGGAGCTGGGTGTGGCGGGCCAGCACCTCGCGGAAGGCGTGGTACTTCGGGCCCGGGTCGCCGCTCTCCGTCAGCGGGGCGTCGTAGTCGTAGGACGTGATGGTGGGGACGTAGGCGTGGTGGTGGTTGGCGCCGTTGGTGTAACCGAAGTTGGTGCCGCCGTGGAACATGTAGATGTTGACCGACGCGCCCGCGGAGAGGAGTCGGTCCAGGTCGGCGGCTGCGTTTTCGGCGTCCCTGCCGTGGTGCGGTCCGCCCCAGTGGTCGAACCAGCCGATCCAGAACTCCGAGCACATGAGCGGGCCTTCGGGCTGTGCCTCGCGAAGGCGCTTGAGGGACTCGTCCACGCGGCTGCCGAACGTGCCGGTGGCGAGGACGCCGGGCAGGGTGCCGTTCTTCAGGTGGTCGCCGGCGGTCTGGTCGCAGGTGAAGAGGAGTTCCTCGATGCCTCGTTCGCGGAAGGCGCGCTCCAGGTGCTTGAGGTAGTCGGTGTCGTCGCCGTAGGCGCCGTACTCGTTCTCCACCTGTACGGCGATGACCGGGCCGCCGGCTGCCGCCATGTAGGGGAGGAGCGGGGGGAGGAGGAGGTCCAGGTAGCGGTCGATGATGTCCGTGAAGCGGGGGTCGCTGGAGCGCAGTCGGATGTCGGGGTCGGTGGTGAGCCAGTGGGGCAGGCCGCCGCCGTCCCACTCGGCGCAGATGAAGGGGCCGGGGCGCAGGAGGACGTGCAGGCCCTCTGCGGCGGCCAGGCGGAGGAAGCGGGGAAGGTCGAGGAGGCCTTCCAGGTCCAGGGTGCCGGGTTCGGGCTGGTGGAGGTTCCAGGGGATGTACGTCTCCACCGTGTTCAGGCCCATGAGGCGGGCCTTGCGGAGGCGGTCGGTCCACTGGTCGGGGTGGACTCGGAAGTAGTGCAGGGCGCCGGAGAGGATGCGGAAGGGGGTGCCGTGGAGGAGGAAGCCGTCGGGGGTTGTGGTGAGGGCGGGGTCGGGGGCTTGGGTGGGGTTGGGGGCCTGGGTGGGCATGTGGGTTCCTTCGGTGTCGTGTGCGGGTGGGTTGGGGGTGCCGTGCGCCGGCCCTGCGGTGGGTGGGTCGGGGTCGTGGCGGTGCGGCGAGCCCGTCGCGTGTTGGGCGTACTGCTGCCTGCTGCCTGCTGCCACAGTGGGACTTGGCTGTGACGCGCTGAGCGACGGGCTGCGCCGCACCGCCACGACCCACTCCCGTGGACGGGCGACCGCGGCTGCGTCGGGGTCCCGATGCTCCGGCGGGTGGTGGCGCCGGGCTTACGGGGTCTTCGTGCGGGTTGCTCTTGTCAGCCAGACGGTGGCTGCCAGGCAGGTTGCCGAGGCTGCGGCCAGGAGCAGGGGGACGGCTCTGACGCCCGACCACTCGATGACCTTGCCGAGTGCTGGGCCCGCCGCCACTCCGCCCAGCATGGACGCGGCGATGACCAGCGCACCGGCGCGGCGGGCTCGGGGGGCCGCCCGGGTGAGCCACGGGAGTCCGGTGGGGAAGATCGGTGCGATGAAGAGGCCCACCCCGGCGTAGGCGTAGGGGGCCAGGCTCGGTACGGCCGCCAGCAGGAGGCAGACGGTCATGCCGGCGCAGGAGACCGTGATGATGGCCTGAGCCGAGAAGCGCAGGGCGATCGGGGCCACCAGGAAGCGGCCCACGGTCATCATCAGCCAGTAGACGGAGGTCGCGGTGGCCGCTACGCCCGCGCCGTAGCCGACGGTCTCCAGGTGTGTGGGCTCCCAGCCGCCCACGCCGGCCTCGATGGCGACATGGAGGACGTAGAGCGTGACGAAGACGGTGAGGACGGAGCGCAGGGCGCCGTTGGCGGGTGTGGCCTTCTCGGTGGGGGTGCCCTTCTCGGTGGGGGTGGTGGTGTGCGGGGGGTGGTCGCGTACTCCTCGCAGACAGAGGAGCAGGGGCAGGTTGGCCAGTGCGAAGGCGGTGAAAATGGCGGGGTAGTGCTCCGCGCCCACGGTTCCGATCAGGGCCGGGCCCAGGATCGCGCCGATGCCGAAGTGGGCGTTGAGGATGTTGAGCATCGCGGTGGAACGGTGTCCGAAGCCGACCGCGAAGAGCTGGTTGAGGCCGTAGTCGATGCCGCCGAAACCGAGGCCTGCGAGGAAGGCCGCGGTGAGGGCGAGGGGCCAGTTCGGGGCCAGCGCGAAGCCTGCGGCTCCGCCCGCCATGAGGAGGTAGGAGGTCCCGAGGATGCGTCGGTTGCCGGTTCGGCCGTAGCGGCGGTCGAAGAGAAGGACTCCGGCCACACCGCCCACGAAGTGGGCGCTCAGGCCTAGTCCGGCAGTTGAGGGTGAGAGCCCGAACTCCTCACGGAGGGCGGGGATCGACGGGCCGTAGAGGGCCTGGAGTGCGCCGATCAGTACGAAGCCGACGCAGGAGGCGGCTACCGCGAGCGGGGAGAAGACCCGGTCGGCGCCGACGGTTGTGTGGGGCAGGGGTGCGGTGACCGGAGCGCGCTGTGCCGTGGGGTGGTCGGTCACGCGGACTCCAGGACAGACGGCCCACTGCGGTGTGGGGTGCGGTGTGGTGCTTCCGACGAGAATTGATGTTACCGGTAACATTCAGGGCGACGTCAAGATGTTTTGCAGGGGTTGGGGCAGGGACTGAGAAGGGGCGGCCGGCGAGTCGTCCTCTCCGGGGTGGGCGGCCTTGAGGTGCTCAGCGGCTGTGGAGCCAGGCGCCGGGCTCTGCGTCGCTGACCAGTGCCAGGAGGGTGAACGCCGCCGGGGAGCGCGTCGACTGTGTCGGGGCGGGCACGGGTTGGTTGCGACAAAGGGTTTTCCGTGTACGGGAGTTGGGAGGGGCGGAACCATTCGGGCATGAACCGTGACCGGTACGTCGACTTTCTGCGGGCGTGGGCGATCCTGCTCGTCGTGCTGGGCCACTGGCTGATCACCGGGCTGGTCAGGCGGCAGAGCGGGGAGATCGACGCGCCCGAGCTGCTGGCGACCGTGCCCTGGACGCAGTGGCTGACCCTGGGGTTTCAGATCATGCCGCTGTTCTTCCTGGCCGGGGGGTATGCCGCCGGGGGGTCCTGGGCGCGGGCCCGGGCGGTCGGTGGGACCGCTGCGGGGTGGGTGGGGCAGCGGGCGGTGCGGTTGTTGTTGCCCACGGCGGCGTACAGCGGGCTCGTGCTGCTTGCCGTCGGGGTGTCCTCCGGGCTCGGCGTGGATCCCGCCACCCTTGCGCTGGTCGGGTGGGCGATGGCCATGCAGTTCTGGTTCCTGCCGGTGTATCTGCTGCTCAGCGCCCTTACTCCGGCGATGTACGCCCTGCACGAGCGGTGGGGGGTGCGCGTACCCGTGGGGATGGGCGTCCTCGGGTTCGGCATCGGCGTGCTCGTTGCGGCTGCGGACTCGCCGCGTTCCGGAGGCGTCGAAGTCGTCGGGGCGCTCAACTACCTGCTCGTGTGGGGTGTCGTCTATCAGCTCGGGTTCTGCTGGCGGGACGGGCTGTCGGGCACTCGTGGGCGGACGGCGCCGGCTGCCATGGCGGTGGCGGGTGCCGGCGTGTTCGTCGCGCTGGTCGGGCCCGGACCGTTTCCCGTCAGTCTGATCCTGGTGACCGGGCAGGAGCTGAGCAACACCAACCCGCCGTCGGCGGCCATGCTGGCGTGGGCCGTGGCGCAGGTCGGGGTCGCCCTGCTGGTCGCGCCGGTCGTGCGGCGGGTGTTGGAGCGGACCCGGGTGGCACGGGCGGTGCGGGTGCTGGGGGCGGGCAGCATGGCGCTCTATCTGTGGCACATGCTGCCGGTGCTGATCGTCGCCGCCGCGTTCTATCTGACGGGACTCGCTCCCGAACCCGACTACGGCTCCGTGGCCTGGTGGGCTCTGCGGGTGCCGTGGCTGGTGGTGCTGGCGGGCGTGCTGGTGGGGGTTCTGCGTGCGCTGCGGCCGGTGGAGCGGGGGGTGGTCGCGCTGGAGATGCGTGTGCGGCCCTGCTCGAAGGCTCGCGGGGCCGACTCCTGGCGGATCTGGGCCGGGCTCGGTGTGAGTGTCTGGGCGCTGACGTATTTCGCTGGGCACGGGTTCGCGTACGGGGGCGCGTTTCCGGTCTGGCCTGCGGTGGGGCTGGGCGTGGGCACGGCGCTGCTGGCCTTCCCGGGACGGGGTGATGCCCGTGGGCAGGGCGGCGGGGAGGGGGATCTGGAAGGGCGTGGGGAGTTTGAGGAGGCTGCCTGATCTGGGGGCTGTCGGTCGGGAGAGGGGCGCCGCACCGCCAGGGCGCGCCACACCGCCGGGGCACGCCACACCGCCGGGGCACGCGTCACGCCCGGGGCACGCGTCACGCCCAGGGTGCGCGCCTGGTGAAGTGGTCAGGCCGTGCGTTTGCGGGCTGTTGTCTTTTTTGACGCCGTCCGCTTCTCCGACGCCGACGTTGTCGTTGCCTTCTTCGCTGTCGTCTTCTTTGTGGCTGTCTTCTTGGCGGCCGTGGTCTTCGTTCCGGTCGTGCTCTTCGTCGCTGTCGTCTTCTTCGCCGTCGACGTCGACTTCTTGCCGTCCGTCCGTTTGGGTGCCGTGCGGGCCGACTTGCGTGGGGGTAGGCGGGTGACCTCTGCCTGCTCCGGTTTCTCGCCCCTCGACTCCTTCGCCGCCCGGACGCTCTTCTCCAGGGCCGCCATCAGGTCCAGCACCTTGCCGCTGGACGGCGGGGTCGGGGCCTCGCGGGGTGTCTCGCCGGCCGCCTTCGCCGCGACCACTTCCTCGACGGCCTCGCGGTACTCGTCGTGCAGGTCCTCCAGGTCGACCTCGCCGAGGGTGTCCATCAGGGCGTCCGCCAGGTCGAGTTCCTTGTCGCGGACGGTGACCGAGGTGTCCGGGGCGACGCCTTCCGGTGCGCGGACCTCGTCCGGCCAGAGCAGTCCGTGCATGGCGATCGCGTCGCCGACCACGCGG
The DNA here is from genome assembly GCF_040635845.1 of Streptomyces sp. NPDC006872. Taxonomy (NCBI): domain Bacteria; kingdom Bacillati; phylum Actinomycetota; class Actinomycetes; order Kitasatosporales; family Streptomycetaceae; genus Streptomyces; species Streptomyces sp. NPDC006872. The sequence continues at coordinate 939,928 of NZ_JBEYIL010000001.1, read as the reverse complement.
AGCATGCCCAGGCGTTCACGGCCGCGCAGCGCGTACTTCGTGATCGCCACCTTGTTGCTGCGCTTGAGGGCCTCCCGGAGCAGCGTGTACGGCTTCGCCGCCGGGGCGCCGCCCGCCTGGAGGTAGTAGGAGGCGTCCATCTGGAGCGGGTCGATGCGGTCGGCCGGGACGAACGCCACGATCTCGATCGTCTTCGCGGTCGGGATCGGCAGCTGGGCCAGGTCCTCGTCGGTGATCGGGATGATCGTGCCGTCCGCGTCCTCGTACCCCTTGCCGATCTCCGCGGAGCTCACCTCGCGCTCCTCCAGCTCGCAGACCTTGCGGTAGCGGATGCGGCCGCCGTCCTCCGTGTGGATCTGGCGGAAGGAGATGGAGTGGCTCTCGGTGGCGTTCACCAGCTTGATCGGGATGCTGACCAAACCGAAGGAGATGGCGCCGTTCCAGATGGATCTCACGTGCAGCGCCCTCCCGGGTTTCCGTTTTCGGATGATTCCCACCGTTTTGTGTGATTCTCATCTTATGACGCCGATCACCGAGGTGGAGGGCAGGCGGCTCGCGCTCAGCAACCTGGAGAAGGTGCTGTATCCGGCGACCGGCTTCACCAAGGGCGAGGTGCTGCACTACTACGCGACCGTCGCCGACGTCCTGCTCCCCCATCTGCGCGACCGGCCGCTGTCCTGGCTGCGCTATCCGGACGGGCCCGACGGGCAGGTCTTCTTCGCCAAGAACGTGCCGCCGGGGACGCCCGAGTGGGTCACCACCGCCGAGGTGCCGCGGTCGGAGGGGCCGGCCCGGATGGTGCTCGTGCAGGATCTGGCGAGCCTGGTGTGGGCGGCGAACCTCGTCACCGAGTTCCATACGCCCCAGTGGGTGATTCAGGATCCGGACGTCGCCGACCGGCTCGTCTTCGACCTCGACCCCGGGGCGCCCGCCACCGTCGTCGAGTGCTGCGAGGTCGCGATGTGGCTTCGGGATCGGCTGGCGGAGGACGGCATCGAGGCCTACCCGAAGACCTCGGGGGCGAAGGGGTTGCATCTGTTGGCGGCGGTGCGCGGGGCGTCGTCCGAACGGGTCACGGAGTACGCCAAGCGGCTGGCCGTGGAGGCGGAGCGGGCTGTTCCGCGGCTGGTCGTGCACCGGATGACGCGGAGTCTGCGGCCGGGGAAGGTGTTCGTGGACTGGAGTCAGAACGCGGCGCGCAAGACGACGGCCACGCCGTACACGTTGCGGGCGCGGGCGGAGCCGAGTGTGTCGGCGCCGGTGGGGTGGGAGGAGGTCGAGGGGTGCGGGGATGTGGCGGCGTTGACTTTTCTGGCATCGGATGTCGCTGCGCGGGTTCGGGAGCGGGGGGATCTGCTTGCGCCGTTGTTGGAGGTGGGGCGGGCGGGGGGTGTGCCGTGAGGGGGGTGCGCAGGCGCAGGTTTTTCTCGCCCCCGCCGCCCCTTCCCGTCCCGTCCCTGGGGGCTGCGCCCCCAGACCCCCCTTTCGGCCTGGACGGCCTCGTCCTCAAGCGCCGGACGGGCGGAAAGAGCTGAAAGACAGGTGCCTCATACCCTTGCCCATGTCTCCCTGTCCCTCGCCATCGCGTGCAGTGCCTCCACGTCCGCCGGCTTGAGGACGGCGCCCGGGTGGGTCAGGTCGGTGAGGGTGGTGTCGGTGACGATGCGGACGGTTCGGGGTGGGGTCTTGAAGGAGACGTCCGTCGGGGCGACCAGGGCCAGGACCGGGTGGACCTCGGCTGTCAGGGCGTAGGAGGCGCGGTCGGCGTCCGCGCGGACCCGGCGCAGGACGGGTTCCGGGTCTCGGCGGCCCACGGCGACCACGGGGTCGGCGATGCGGACCCGCTGCTTGCGGGCGTACAGCGCGTGGATCGCGAACAGTCCGGCCGGGCCGATCGCCAGATGGTGGACGCGGTCTCCGCCCGGGAGGGGGAGCGAGTGGAGTGTGCGCCAGCCGGCGCCCTCCAGGCGGTCCAGGGCCTCGCCGATCGCCTGTTCCGCCGTGAGGGCTCGTCGGCGCGGGTCGGTCCTGAGGCGGTGGGCGGGGCCCGGGTCGCGGTCCAGGTCGACGATGAGGGCCTCGCCGGGGCGGTTGGGGGCCAGGTCGTCGTCCGGGTGGAGGGAGAGACGGGCCAGCTCCGCGGGGGTGGGGACCGGGGGCGGGCCGACCGTGACCGGGCCGGTGATGAAGGGGCCGAGGGCTTCGAGGACGTCCTCTCTGCGGTCGTCCCCGATGAGGTTGATCCTGGCCGCCTCACGGTCGTACCAGGCGATGTTCCTGCCGTCGGTGAGGCAGACGTAGAGCCGCTCCTGGCCATGTCGCCAGGTCGGTATGACGCGCAGTCCGTTCATGCGGCAATCACCCCTTGACCAAGGGAACAGGAGGGGTGCTCCCGGGGCAAGAAGGCGGTTACCTTCGGGAGGAGTTGGGCAGGCCCTAGGCAGCGCGTTTGGGGAGGCGCCGTTGCGGACCCGCAGGAAGCAACCCGACGTACCGGCTCCGGAGCGTCCGTGGAGCGAGATCGTGCCCGGTCTGTGGATGGGCGGGCACGAGTTCCGGGGGCCGTCCGGGGAACTGGAGCTCGCCGTGGTCCGAGGTGAGTTCGACGTCGTCCAGACGCTGACCCGGGCCAGGCAGGGGCACGGGCCCGATACCGGCGTGGAACATCATGTGTGGCCGATTCCGGACGGGCCGCTGGACGGGACCCAGCTCGCCGGGGTGATCCGGCTGGCGCAGGCCGCGGCCGACGCGATGGACGAGGGGCGGGTGGTCCTCGTGCGGTGCTACAGCGGATACAACCGGTCGGGGCTGGTCGTCGCCCATGCGCTGGTGCGCCAGGGGCATTCGGCCGAGGCGGCGATCCGGCTGATACGGTCACGGCGCTCGCCGTGGGCCCTGCACAACGAGTTGTTCGTGGAGTACCTGCGGGCGGGACTGCCGACGGCCAGACTGCTGGAGGAACTGGCCGAGTAATCGTTTCATCGCGGTCGGTACGTAAAACGGACTTCCCTACGAATATGGTGTACGGGCCCGGCATCGTCGTCGCCGCAGAGGAGTCACAGGAGTCCCGTGTTCCGCAGTCGTCCCACCCGTTCCGCGTTCGCCGCCGTCGGCTTCGTTCTGCTGGCCTCGGTCCTGGCGGGCTGCGGGGACGCCGGGGAGCTGAAAGGCGCGGGCTCGACGCCGACCGCGATCAGCCCGGACCGGCTCTGGCCGGATCTGACCCCCGCCGCCAGTCCGGCCTTCGACATCGGCGAGGTGGAGACCCAGGTCGTGAAGGGCGTCACCGTGCCGGACGGCGACATCCGCAAGGTGGACCCGGTCGCGGTCGTGCGCGCGGAGATCGCCGCCGCCCCGGGCGACTACAGCGAGGGCGCGTACGACGAGACGGCCCGCCGGATGGCCGACTGCGGCAAGAGCGGCACGGAAGGGGCCAGGTGTCCCGTCCTCAAGGCGTACTACCGCGACCTCACCGGTGACGGCCGGGAGGACATGACGCTGGGCTTCCGGCAGTTGCCCGGCAATCTGACCGCCGTCCGCGTGTACACCGCCCGCGGCGACAGACTCTTGCAGGTCATGTCCTACGAGGACGCCGTGAGCGGGGTCGAGCTGGCCGGGCGATCCGTGATCATCCGCGCCCCGTCGGAAGTCGCCGGCTACGAGTACCGGCTCCAGTGGACCTGGGATCAGCAACAGCAGGCCATGCTGCTCACCCATGACGAGATGCTGCGCACCGGCGGCGGTCGGAAGCACTCCCCGCAGCCGTCCACGTCACCCTCGTCACTCTCATCCCCGTCTGCCTCCGCGAGCGGCCGATGAGGCTCGCGCTTCCCTCGTGGGCCGGCACGCTCGCCGCGAAGGCCGCCGCCTTCATCACCGTGATGTGCTGCGCGCTGGCCGCCCTGCTCGGCGTCCTGGTGCATGTGTCGGTGACCAACCAGACCGTCGGCCAGGCCCGCGACCTCGCACTCTCCCGGCTGACGGACGCGACGACGGCGTTCGAGGCGGGCGACACGCTCGACCGGGGCGCGAGCCTCGATCCGGCGGGACTGCCCAGCTCGCTGCGCTCGCTGGCGGTGGCCGGGGAGCGCGGCACGATGGTCGCCGACAACCAGGGGCGCCCCACCATGTGGGCGGCGGGCCCCGCCGACGGCGAGCGCGCCCTCGCGGTCGCCGTCGACTACTCGCAGAGCGCCCGCACCATCGAGGCCCTCGACACCGCGATCCTGTGGTCGTCGGCGCTGGCGATCGGGGCGACGCTGCTGGTCGGCGCCCTCGCGGTGACCCGGGTGACCCGTCGGCTGCACACCACCGCGCAGGTGGCCAGGCGGATCACCGCCGGCGACCTGGACGCGCGCGTGGACGACCCCCGCGCCAAGGATCCGGGCCGGCCTCAGGACGAGGTGGGCGCCGTCGCCGTCGCGCTGGACTCCATGGCGTCCTCGCTGCAGGGCAAGCTGCTGAGCGAGCAGCGGTTCACCGCCGATGTGGCGCACGAGCTGCGCACGCCGCTGACCGGGCTGCACGCGGCGGCCGAACTGCTGCCGCCGGGACGGCCGACGGAGCTGGTGCGCGACCGGGTGGCGGCGCTGCGCACGCTCACCGAGGACCTGCTGGAGATCTCCCGGCTGGACACCGGGCGCGAGCGGCTGGAGCTGGACGCCGAGGAACTGGGCGCGCTGGCGGTGCGGGTGGTACGGGTGGTGGAGGCATCCGGCGTATCGGGGGCCGCCGTGACGACCGGCGCCGAGGTCAGGGTCGTCCGGGACGCGCGCGTGGAGACCGATCGGCGGCGCCTCGAACGGGTGCTGGGGAACCTGCTCGCCAACGCGCACCGGCACGGGCGGTCGCCCGTCGTGCTGACGGTGGACGGTCCCGTGGTCACCGTGCGGGACCACGGGGACGGCTATCCGGAGTACCTCGTGACGCACGGGCCGCAGCGGTTCCGCACCGAGGGCGGGGCGAAGGGGCACGGGCTCGGGCTGACGATCGCGGTCGGCCAGGCGGAGGTGCTGGGCGCTCGGCTGACGTTCACGAACGCGCCGGACGGCGGTGCGGTGGCCACGCTGACGCTCCCTCAGACGCCTCCTGCCGCGAGCGTCCTCCCCGATGGCGCAGCGTGACGGGCGACACGCGCGAACCGCTCCTAATCTGGCGATTAGTCAGCTTCGCCCTCTTCATGGAGGTATCGCCATGTCCGCCACATCCCTGCGCTCCCCCCTCACCCGCCTCGCCATAGTCACCGCAGCCGGCGCCCTCGCGGCCACCGCGGCCGTCTCCCCGGCCCTCGCCGACGACGGGGACGGCACCACCGGCAGCGGCAGCGGCACCGCCGCCCAGCAGAGCGGCTCATACAACTGGCAGAGCCAGGGAGGCGGCGGCCAGACCGGCCAGACCGGCCAGAGCAATCAAACCGGGCAGGGCAACCAGAGCGGCCAAGGTAACCAGGCAGGCCAAGGTAACCAGGCAGGCCAAGGCACCCAGACCGGCCAGACGGGCCAGGGCAACCAGACGGGCCAGAGCACTCAGACCGGCCAGGGAACACAGACCGGCCAAGGCAACCAGGCAGGCCAGGGCAACCAGACGGGTCAGGGCACTCAGACCGGCCAAGGCAACCAGACGGGCCAGACCGGCCAGAGCAACCAGAACGGCCAAGGCACCCAAGCCGGGCAGGCCAACCAGAACGGCCAGGGCGCACAGACCGGCCAGACCGGCCAAGGCAATCAGACAGGCCAGGGAACGCAAACCGGCCAGGGCAACCAGAGTGGCCAGGGAACACAGACCGGACAGGGCAACCAGACGGGCCAGAGCAACCAGGCAGGCCAGGGCAACCAGACCGGCCAAGCCAACCAGAGTGGGCAGACCGGGCAGGCCGGGAACTGGCAGGCCGGGGGTGGCAATGACTCGCAGTCCAGTGGCGGGAACAACTGGCAGTCCAGCAGTGGCGGCGACTGGCAGTCCAGCGGTGGCGGCGACTGGGAGTCCGGCGACGGCGGCGACTGGGGGTCAGGGGGCGACGGTGACTGGCAGTCCGGCGATGGTGGCGATTGGGGGTCCGACGGCCAGAACGACTCCCGTAGCTACCGCGGGCGCGTGAGCGCGAACGAGTTGCTGCTGCGCAGCAGGCCGACCCGCGCCAGCCAGGTGATCCGCGTCGCGTATCGCGGCGAGATCGTCTCGATCTTCTGCAAGACCTCCGGTCAGAACGTCCAGGGCAACTCCCTCTGGTACCTCCTCACGGACGGCACCTGGGCCTGGGGCGCGGCGCGCTACATCGACAACATCGGGGCGGCGCCGCGCTGGTGCTGACACGCAAACACTTCCAAGGCTCACAAGGAGCCACATTTGGGTAAGTTCCGGACATGACGAAAGTGGGAGCCGGAACAGGCCCCGGAGTCGGACCCGAGACCGGGACCGGAACCGGGACCACTGTTGCGGCGGCAGACGCGCCCGCACCCGCGGTGCGCCTCCTCCGGCGCCGTGGCGTCGAACTCGCCCTCATCGTCCTGGCCGTCCTGCTCTCCGTGTACGGGTACTGCGCGGTCGGCCTCGCGAAGAACGGCACCGTCCCGCCCGGCGCCGCCGGTTACGGCGCCGGGCTCGGCGTGCTCGCGCTGCTGGCGCATCTCACGGTGCGGCTGCGCGCCCCCTGCGCCGATCCGCTCCTCCTCCCCATCGCCGTGCTGCTCAACGGGATCGGTCTGGTGCTGATCTACCGGCTCGACCTGGAGACGCCGGGCGACCGGGCGGCGCCCACGCAACTGGTGTGGTCGACGGTCGGGGTGGCCCTGTTCATCGTGGTCGTCGCCGCGCTGCGCGACCACCGCGTGCTGCAGCGGTACGCGTACGTGTGTGTGGTCGCCGCGCTCGCTCTCCTCACCCTCCCGATCCTCTTCCCGGCCGTGAACGGGGCCCGTATCTGGATCCGGATCGCCGGCTTCTCCATCCAGCCGGGTGAGTTCGCGAAGGTGCTGCTCGCGGTGTTCTTCGCCGCGTACCTCGCCGCCAACCGCACGGCGCTGGCGTACTCGGGCCGCCGGATCTGGCGCTTCTCGCGCATGCAACTGCCCACCGGACGCGTCCTCGGTCCGATCGTCGCGATCTGGCTGCTGAGCGTCGGCGTGCTGGTCCTGGAGCGGGACCTCGGCACGTCCCTGCTCTTCTTCGGGCTGTTCGTCGTGATGCTCTACGTCGCCACCGGCCGCACCGGCTGGATCGCCGTCGGTCTGCTGCTCGCCTCGCTGGGCGCGGTCGCCGTCGGCCGGCTGGAGCCGCATGTGCACAGCAGGGTCGAGGACTGGCTGCACCCGTTCGCGTCGATCGAGGCCGGTGAGGGACCCAACCAGCTCGCGCAGTCGCTGTTCTCCTTCGCGGCGGGCGGGGTGTTCGGCACCGGGTTGGGGCTCGGCCACTCCATCCTCATCGGCTTCGCCGCGAAGTCGGACTTCATCCTGGCGACGGCGGGCGAGGAACTGGGCCTGGCGGGGCTGTCGGCGCTCTTCCTCCTCTACGGGCTGCTGGTGGAGCGCGGCTACCGGGTGGGCCTGTCCCTGCGGGATCCCTTCGGACGGCTGCTGGCGACGGGCCTCGCCTCGATCGTGGCGCTCCAGGTGTTCGTGATCGCGGGCGGGGTGACCGGTCTGATCCCGCTGACCGGCATGGCGATGCCGTTCCTGGCGCAGGGCGGCTCGTCGGTCGTCACCAACTGGGCGATCGTCGCGCTGCTGATCCGGGTGAGCGATTCGGCGAGACGGCCGCACATGGAGGGATCCATGGAGTCGTCCACGGAATCGTCCGACGATCCTCATCATGAACCCTTCGACAAGAACCTCCGGAGGCCCGCGTGACCCGGCACATCCGGCACGCCGCCGTCTTCTGCGCCCTGCTGCTGGTGGCGCTCCTGGTCAACGCCGCGCGCGTCCAGGTCGTCCGGTCCGCGAGCTACGACGACAATCCGGCCAACCGGCGTGACTCCATCGCCCGTTACGCCCAGCCGCGCGGCGACATCCTGGTCGACGACGACCCGGTCACCGGGTCCCGGGACACCGGGGAGCAGCTGCGCTACGAGCGCACGTACCTCGACGGGCCGCTGTACGCGCCGGTGACCGGTTTCGCCTCGCAGGTATACGGGACGACGTTCCTGGAGCACGCCGGGGACGATGTGCTCTCCGGGTCGGATCCGGCGCTCTCGCCGTTCCCGCTGTGGAACGACGTCACGCACGGCCGGCCCCCCGGCGGCAACGTGGTGACGACGCTGAACCGGCATGCCCAGTGGGCCGCCTACGAGGGGCTGGGCGGGCGCAAGGGCGCGGTGGCGGCGGTGGAACCGGCGACGGGGCGGGTGCTGGCGCTGGTGTCCAGTCCGTCGTACGACCCGGCCGTGCTGTCCGGGAACGACGCGGGGGCGGAGCGGGCCTGGGCGCGGCTCAACGGCGATCCGGACAAGCCGATGCTGAACCGGGCGGTGCGGCAGACGTATCCGCCCGGGTCGACGTTCAAGGTGGTCACCGCGGCGGCGGCGCTGGACGCGGGGGTGATCACGGACCTCGACGCGGCGACCCGCTCCCCCGCCCCCTACCGGCTGCCCGGCACGACGACGAGCTTGACCAACGAGGGCGACGGCTGCGAGGACGCTCCGCTGCGGGAGGCCTTCCAGTGGTCGTGCAACACGGTGTTCGCGAAGCTCGGCGTGGACACGGGGCTGGCCCGGATGACCCGGACGGCGCAGGCGTTCGGCTTCAACGACGTGGACGTGCGGATCCCGTTCTCCGTCGCGCCGAGCACCTTCGACACCTCGCTCGACAAGGCGCAGTTGGCGCTGTCCTCCATCGGCCAGTACAACACCCGGGCGACCCCGCTGCAGATGGCGATGGTGTCGGCGGCGGTGGCGGACGGGGGGCTGGTGCGCACGCCGTATCTGGTGGAGCGGACGACGCGGAAGGGCGGGGCGACGGTGGCCACGGCCGGTTCCCGTCCCGTCCGCCAGGCGATGTACCCCTCGACGGCGCGGCGGCTGCGCGAGCTGATGGAGGACGTGGTGCGGGAGGGCACCGGCACCAACGCGGCGATCCCCGGCGCGATCGTCGGCGGCAAGACCGGGACCGCCCAGCACGGCGTCGGCAACGCCGGGACGCCGTACGCCTGGTTCGTCTCCTGGGCGCAGGGCGAGCGGGACATGGAGCCGAGGGTCGCGGTCGCGGTGGTGGTGGAGGACGGGTCGGCGCGCCGCGGGGACATCACCGGGGGCGGGATGGCGGCGCCGATCGCCCGGGCGGTGATGGAGGCGGTGCTCAATTCGTGAGACGGGGGCTTCCGGGACCGTACAGGAGCGTTCTACGGTTCGCCCATGACTGATGCCAGCGCCGAATTCGTCCCGGAAGCCGCCTCTGAGACCGCCTCTGCATCTGCTCCCGACCCTGTTTCCCACTCTGCTCCCGACCCTGTTTCCCACTCCGTTCCCGAGGCCGCTTTCGAGCTCGCGCAGGTCAATATCTCGCGCCTCAAGTTCCCTTTGGACTCCCCCGAGTTGAAGCCCTTCGTGGACGCCCTCGATGCGGTCAACGCCGATGCCGACACGGCGGACGGATTCGCGTGGCGGCTGCAGTCCGAGGAGGGCAACGCGACGGACATCAGCTTCTTCGGCGACGAGTGGCTGATCGTCAACATGTCGGTGTGGAGGGACGCGAACGCCCTGACCACATACATGTACCAGGGCGGGCACCGCCAGATCATGTCCCGCCGACGGGAGTTCTTCGAGCGGGTGTCGGAGTCGATGACGACCCTGTGGTGGGTACCGGCCGGTCACCGTCCGACGGTCGCGGAGGCCGAGTCCCGCCTGCTCCATCTGCGCACCAACGGCCCGACCCCGTACGCCTTCACCCTGCGCACCTCGTTCCCGCCGCAGGGCGCGGAGCCGGTCGCCCTGACGATCCCGGAGGACCTGGGCTGCTCGGTCTGAGGATCCGAGGAGCTGAGGAGCTGAGGAGCTGAGGGGCTAGGGGAGCCTCAGCCGGAAGAGGGCGGCCGGGCCGGTCGACTCGGCGGGTCGCGGCCTGTTGTGGCCGCACTCGATCTCGTTGCCGTCCGTGTCCCCGACGTAGGCGGACACCTCGGAGTGCACCGTCACCGTGCCCGGCGCGTGCTCGACCTCGAGGATCTCGTCGCCGGCCGGTTCGAGCGTCCAGACCACGAAGGTCTCCCCGGGCAGCAGCCAGTGGTCACTGCCGTACGGCTCGAGGACGAGCTCCAGCAACTCCGCGCCGGAGTTACAGACGCGGAGGGCGGCTATCGGGGGCTGGTCGGCGGTCACCGGTGACGGCGGTTGATGTCGGTGAGATCGATCTCGATCAGGAAGGGAACGGCCACGTTGAGCTGATCATGGTAGATCCCGGTCGGAACGTACGTGTTGGTGGCCGGGTCGCGTTCGTAGACGTAGACGACCGGCAGGCCGTCGTTCTCCTCGACTCGCCAGTAGTGGGGGACGCCGGCCGTGGCATACTTCCGCGGCTTGACTTCCCGGTCACGGTCCACCGAGTCGTCCGAGACAACCTCGATTGCAAGGACGACGTCCTTGGGCTCGAGCCAGGTCTGCCGGGGTCCGGTGTCAGCCTCCGAGCGGAACACCAGAACATCCGGTTCCGGCCGGTTGCGCTTGTCCAGCTTGATGGTCACCTCGCGGATGACGTCCAAGTCGCCGGGGACCTGGACCAGCAAGGCGTGCTCCAACAGACGCATGGTTCGCGTGTGAAAGAACGTCTGCGGACTCACAAGAACCAGACTCCCGTCGATCAGCTCCGTGTGCGGAGGCAGGTTCGGGAGCCGGTCAAGGTCATCCGCCGTCCAGCCGTCAGCCGGCGGGCGGGGCCACTCGTAGTCCTCATCCAGCCCGTACTCGCGTGCGGCGCTCATGATTACTCCCATGCGGTGGAGCCTGGCAGACACTGTCAGCGTACCCAGCCGGAACGCCCGTTCGCCGCTCCGCCGAGTGATCACGGGACGCAGAGTTGACGCGCAAGGGATTGACGCCCTTGCTGACAAGCAGTCTCATAAGAGCCATGACGACGACCCTCACCGATGCCGACGCGCTGGAAGGGCTGCGGGACGCGCTGGGCCTGCTCAAGGACCGGGAGCAGGTGGCCGAACGGCTGCTCGCGTCCTCCGCCAAGCACTCCTTCGACCCGGACGAGGAGCTGGACTGGGACGCCCCCTTCGAGGACGGCAAGTGGTTCTGGCCGCCGGAGCTGGTGTCGCTGTACGACACGCCGATATGGCGGCGGATGAGCGAGGAGCAGCGGATCCTGCTGTCCCGGCACGAGGCCGCCGCGCTCGCCTCGCTGGGGATCTGGTTCGAGATCATCCTCATGCAGCTGCTCGTGCGGCACATCTACGACAAGGCGGCGACGAGCGCGCATGTGCGCTACGCGCTGACCGAGATCGAGGACGAGTGCCGGCACTCGAAGATGTTCGCCCGGCTGATCACCCGCGGCGAGACGCCCTGGTATCCGGTGAGCCGCGCCCACCAGAACCTGGGCCGCCTGTTCAAGACGATCTCCACCACCCCCGGCTCCTTCACCGCGACCCTGCTCGGCGAGGAGGTCCTCGACTGGATGCAGCGGCTGACCTTCCCCGACGAGCGGGTCCAGCCGCTGGTCCGGGGCGTCACCCGGATCCATGTCGTGGAGGAGGCCCGGCACGTGCGCTACGCCCGTGAGGAGCTGCGCCGCCAGATGGTGACCGCGCCCCGGTGGTCCCAGGAGTTCACGAGGGTCACGTCGGGTGAGTTCGCGCGGGTGTTCTCGGTGGCGTTCGTGAATCCGGAGGTCTACACGAACGTCGGACTGGACCGGCGCGAGGCGATCGCGCAGGTGCAGGCGAGCGGGCACCGGCGGGAGGTCATGCAGTCGGGAGCGAAGCGGCTGACGGACTTCCTGGACGACATCGGCGTGCTGCGCGGAGCGGGACGGCGGCTGTGGCGGTCGTCGGGGCTGCTTGCCTAGGACCTGGGGCTGCTTGCCCAGGACTCGGGGCTCATCGCATAGGACTCGGGGCTGCTTGCACAGGACAACGAACCCGGGGCCACCGGACTACGCTGCAACCATGTCCCCCGCCGCCCCCGCCTACCGTCGGCTCAGCGTCGAGGAGCGCCGCAGTCAGCTGCTCGACGCCGCGCTCTCGCTGTTCGCCCACCGCGTCCCCGAGGACGTCTCGCTGGACGACGTGGCGGAGGCCGCCGGGGTGTCCCGGCCGCTGGTCTACCGGTACTTCCCCGGCGGCAAGCAGCAGCTCTACGAGGCCGCGCTGCGCTCCGCCGCCGAGGAGCTGCGGCACTGTTTCGGCGAGCCCGGGGAAGGCCCGCTGCTCCCCCGGCTGGCCCGCGCCCTCGACCGCTACCTCACGTTCGTCGGCCGTCACGACGCCGGCTTCAGCGCCCTGCTCCAGGGCGGCAGCGTCGTCGAGACGTCCCGGACGACCGCCATCGTGGACGGTGTCCGACGGGCCGCCGCCGAGCACATCTACAGCCATCTGGGGGTCGCCGATCCCGGGCCGCGGCTGCGGATGACCGTGCGGATGTGGATCACCGCGGTCGAGGCGGCCTCCCTGATCTGGCTCGACGAGGACAAGCAGCCGCCCGCCGACGAGCTGCGGGACTGGCTGGTCGACCAGTTCGTCGCCGCCCTGACGGTGACCGCGGCCCGGGACGCGCAGACCGCTGAGCTCGTCCGGGGTGCGCCGGCCGCGCAGACCTGATCGACACTGGTGGCGTGAAGAGCGAAGACACCCCCTTCGAGGGCGGGCCCATGGACGGCCGGGTGCTGTCCGTGCTGCTGGGCCCCACCGGCCATCCGCCGAAGACGTACCGCATCCCCGTCCCCGACGCGGCCGGCGGACCGCCCACCGTCCTGGTCTACCGGCGCGCGCCCCGCGGCCACAGCAAGAAGCTCGGACTGCCGCAGGGCTGGAAGTACGAGTTCGACCCCGAGGGGAAGCGGAACACCGGCCGCCTGCGCTGGCCCTGGTCCAAACCGGACGCCACCCCCGGCGCCACACCCGACACGGCCCCCGGCGCCGCGCCCGACGCCACGCCGGGGCGACGGCGGGACGACGCCGACGAGTGACCTGGTTGCGCCGAACCGCGCACTCGGCGCGCGGGCCGCGCACCCGCGCCTGATGCTCGCCCTGCGGGATGGAGGGGCCACCCCGCAGCGGAGGTGATGACGTGTCAGAAAGACTGCTGCGTCTGGTCTGTACGGTCGGGGCGGCGGCGCTCGCCGCACAGGCCGTCCTGGCTCCCGGGCTCGCCCTGGCCGTGCCGGAGCCGCCGGGGCCCGGCGAGCGGACCGTGGCCGAGCTGCTGACGGATCTTCAGCAGCTGTACCGGGAGGCGGAACGTTCCACCGAGGCCTACAACGCCACCGAGGAGCGGCTGAAGCGGCGGCGGGCCGAGACGCGGCGGCTGGACGCCGAGCTGGCGAAGGCCCGGCTCTCCCTGCAGGACAGCCGGGGAGCGGTCGGCCGGCTGGCCCGCCAGCAGTACCAGGGCAGCACCGGCACCGACGTCTCCTCCTATGTACGGCTGCTGCTCGCCCGCGATCCGCAGCACGCCCTCGACCAGGGGCATGTGATCGGCCGGTTGGCGCGCTCCCGGGCCGAGACGGTCGGACGGCTGGAGAGCGGCGAGCGCAGGGCCGACGGGCTGGCGCGCGCGGCCCGCGCCGCCCTCGACGACCAGCTCACCCTCGCGGAACGCAGGAAGAAGGAGCGCGACGCCGTCGGCCGGCGTCTGGACGACGTCGAGGAACTCCTGGCCTCGCTCACCGCCGACCAGCTCGCCGCCCTCGCCGCATTGGAGAAGAAGGGGGTCGCCCAGGCGCAGGAGGCGCTGCTGGCGTCCGGCGCGATCGGCGAGGACGGCAAGCCGCGCAAGCCGTCGAAGGAGGGCGGGCGGGCCGTGCGGTACGCCCTGCGGCAGATCGGCAAGCCGTACGAGTGGGGCGCGGAGGGCCCGCGGACGTACGACTGCTCGGGCCTGACGTCCGAGGCGTGGGGGCACGCCGGGACGGCGATCCCCCGGACCAGCGAGGAGCAGTGGGCCCGGCTGCCGCGGATCCCGCTGACGGAGCTGCGCCCCGGCGACCTGGTGATCTACTTCCCCGAGGCCACGCATGTGGCGATGTACCTGGGCGAGGGCAAGGTGGTCCAGGCGCCGAGAACCGGGGAGAAGGTCAAGATCTCCCCGATCGCGTCCTTCCCGGTGCTGGGAGCCGTACGCCCGGACAGCCCGGACAGCCGGGAGAGGCCGGCGAGGCCCTACGCCCCCGCGACCTCCGCCAGGAAGGCGCCCGTCCTGTCCGGCTCGTAGAAGAAGTTCTCGAGGTCGGCCGGGTCGTCGAAGGCATTGACGAATCGGTTCGCCACCGGCGGCAGCTGCCCGGCCGCGCCCAGCAGGTTCACCACGTGCTCCGGCGGCGGCGCCAGCATGGCGTTGGTCCACTTGGTGACGTGCTGGGCGGTGTCCCAGTAGCGGTCGAAGGTCGCCCGCATCCACTCCTCGTCGAACTCCTTCTCACCGCGCTCCAGGATCGAGGCGAGATAGGCGGCCGCGCACTTGGAGGCGGAGTTCGAGCCCTGACCGGTGATCGGGTCGTTGGCCACGACGACGTCCGCGACGCCCAGCACCAGGCCGCCGCCCGGCAGCCGGCCGATGGGGTTGCGGACCGTGGGCGCGTAGCGGCCGGCCAACGTGCCGCCCGCGTCGGTCAGTTCGACGTTCGTCGCGCGCGCGTACTCCCACGGCGTGAACTTCTCCATGAGTTCCAGGGTCAGGGAGAGGTGCTTCGCCGGGTCCTTGACGCCGTTGAAGACGTCCAGCGGGCCGCCGGGTATGCCCTCCCAGAAGAGGATGTCGGCGCGGCCCGAGGTGGTGAGCGTCGGCATGATGAAGAGCTCGCCGACGCCCGGGACGAGGTTGCAGCGGACGGCCTCCATGTCCGGGTGCTCGGGGCGCGGGCCCAGACCGTGGACGTAGGAGACGGCGAGGGCGCGCTGCGGCTCGGCGTACGGGGAGCGCTCGGGGTCGCGGGCGAACATCGACACCAGTTCGCCCTTGCCGGCCGAGACCAGGACGAGGTCGTAGGCGCGGGAGAAGTAGTCGAGGTCGGAGACGGCCGCGCCGTGGATGACGAGCTGGCCGCCGCGCTGGGCGAAGGTCTCCATCCAGCCGGCCATCTTCACCCGCTGGTCGACGGACTGCGCGTAGCCGTCGAGGGCGCCGACCCAGTCGATCACGCGCTGGGTCGGGCCCGGGTCGTGCGAGCCGGGCGCCGCGAGCGAGATGCCGACTCCGGCGATCTTCGGGGCCTGGGACTCCCAGAAGTTCAGCTGGAGATCGCGCTCGTGCTGCAGCGCCGTGTGGAACATGCACTGCGTCGACATGACCCGTCCGGCGCGGATCTCGTCCGCCGTCCGGTTGGACATCAGGGTGACCTCGTACCCGTGCGACTGGAGGCCGAGGGCGAGCTGGAGACCGGACTGGCCGGCTCCGACGACGAGTATCTTCCGCATGCGGGGAACGTCTCCTACTCGGGGGTTTCGTCGAGCGCGTGGCCCACCAGGGCCAAGAGGGTCTCGATCACCGAGATCCGGCGCCGCGCATCCATGATCATGACAGGTATGTGCGCGGGGATGGTGAGCGCCTCCCGCACGTCGTGCGGCTCGAACCGCTCGCTGTCGTCGAAGTGGTTGACGCCGACGACGTACGGCAGCCCGCAGCTCTCGAAGTAGTCCAGCGCGGGGAAGCAGTCCTTCAGCCGGCGGGTGTCGGCGAGGACGACCGCGCCGATCGCGCCGCGCACCAGGTCGTCCCACATGAACCAGAACCGCTGCTGGCCCGGCGTGCCGAACAGGTAGAGCACGAGGTCGTCGTCGAGCGTGAGGCGGCCGTAGTCCATGGCGACCGTGGTGGTGATCTTCTCGGGCGTGCCGGTGAGGTCGTCGGTCTCCTCGCTGGCCTCGGTCATCAGCGCCTCCGTCTGGAGGGGCTCGATCTCCGAGACGGTGCCGACGAGGGTGGTCTTGCCGACGCCGAAGCCGCCCGCCACCACGATCTTCGTCGCGATGGGGGCACGGGTCCGGTCCAGCTGCCAGGGCTGCAGGGGCTCGTCGGGTTCGACGGGTGGGGTGACGCCAAAGGAGGAGGCGGCGTCAGAGACGACGGAGTCCACTCAGCACCCTTTCCAGCAGAGCGCGGTCGGGACGGCCCGTACCGTGAGCGGTACCGGTGCCGTACACACGGATCTTTCCCTGGTCCGCGAGGTCGCTGAGGAGCACCCGGACCACGCCGAGCGGCATCTTCAGCAGCGCGGCGATCTCGGCCACCGTGCGCATCCGGCGGCACAGTTCGACGATGGCCCGAAGCTCCGGCATGACCGCCGACCTCAGCGAGCCGTTGGTCAGTTCCCTGCGCTCCTCGGGGGCTTCGAGCGCCGCCACGAAGGTCTCCACGAGCAGGACGTGCCCGAACCGGGTACGGCCCCCGGTGAGCGAGTAGGGGCGCACCCGGGCGGGCTTGCGGTCGCCGCCGCGGACGGGGAGCTGCTGCCTGGCGTTCTCGGGGCGCGTACTCATCGGACGCTCCCGGCCGACTCCGACTCGGGTTCGGACCCCGACTCGGCGGCCTCCAGGGATTTCCTCAGCTCGCTGCGGAGCTCCGGGGTCAGGACGTGTCCGGCGCGGCCCACGAAGAGGGCCATGTGGTACGCCACCACGCTCATGTCGCAGTCGGCGGAGCCGTGCACACCGAGGAGCGAGCCGTCGCTGATCGACATGACGAAGAGGCTGCCCTCCGCCATCGCGATCATGGTGTGCTTCACCCCGCCGAACGCCATGAGCTTGGCGGCGCCGATGGTGAGGCTGCCGATGCCGGAGACGATGGTCGCGAGGTCGGCGGAGGAGCCGCGCGGGCCGGAAGGTTTCGTCTCACGGGCCTGACGTGCCTCGTCGTTGCGGCCTGGGTCCGAGGACAGCAGGAGCAGACCGTCGGAGGAGACGACCGCGACGGACTGGATGCCGGGCACTTCCTCCACGAGGTTCGTCAACAGCCAGTGCAGGTTTCGGGCTTCACTGCTCAGTCCGAAGGTACTGGGCGCGGTCAACTGCTTGCCTCCTCGACTGTGCCCCCCGTGTCATCTTCGGCGTGTGCGTGTGCTTCTTGAGCTCTGTGGGATGCCTGATGCGCCTGAGCTGAGGGGACCTTGTTCTGGCCCGTCCGTTCGGCGATTTCCGCTTCCACATCGCGGTAGCCGGCCTGCGCCCCCTGACGGAATCCGCCCAGACGGCGGCGGAGGGCGTCCGCGTCGACGGAACCGGTCCGCTGGCGCGGGGCTTGGGCGGGTGCGGTGATCTTGGGGGTGCGCTTGGGGAGGCCCTTGTCGGTGACGGGTTCCACGGTTGCGTCCGGTGCGTCCGTGACGTCCAGGACGTCCGGGACACGGCTGTGCTCGGCGCTGCTGTGGTCACCGCTTTCTTCGGGTTCGCGTTCGGGCGCCGGTTGCGGGGTCGGCGCCGACTCCGGTTGCGGGGTCGGCAGCAGGAGTTCCATCGTCGTCTCGGCTGCCGTCTCCGGGGCCCGTACCGGGGTCGGTTCCGGGGTCGGTTCCGCAGTCTCCGCCTGTCGTGCCGCCTTCTCCGCCAGGGCGATCAGCGGGTCCGTGGACTTGGCACGGCCCGGCAGGACGTTGGAGTTGGCCTCCGCGTCGGCGCCGGGCAGGGTGAAGGTCTGGTGGGCGGCCGAGGCCGGGGTCGCCGAGGGGATCGCGGCGGTCGGGGCCGCTGCCAGGAGCGGGGTCGGCAGGACGACGACCGCGGCCACCCCGCCCTGCTTCTGCTCGCGAAGACGCACCCGCACCCCGTGCCGGTGGGCGAGCCGGGCCACCACGTACAGGCCGAGGCCGAGACCCTCCTCGCCCTCCTGGTCGTAGGGCGTCTCGGGGTCGAACTCGGCGAGACGGGCGTTGAGCCGGCCCATCCGCTCCTCGGTCATGCCGATGCCCTCGTCCTGGACGGAGAGCATGACCTCGCCGCTCTCCAGGAGCCAGCCGGAGACCTCGACGGGCAGGTCCGGCGGGGAGAACGAGGTGGCGTTCTCCATGAGTTCGGCCAGCAGATGACTCAGGTCGTCCGCGGCGAAGCCGGCCACGTGCGCGTGCGGGGGCAGCGCGGAGATCCGTACGCGCTCATAGCGCTCGATCTCGCTGACCGCCGCGCGGACCACGTCCACCAGCGGGATCGGGCCCGCGTGCTGCTGGACGTGTTCGGTGCCGGCCAGGACCAGCAGGTTCTCGCTGTGGCGGCGCATGACCGTGGCGAAGTGGTCGAGCTTGAAGAGCGTGGCCAGCCGGTCGGGGTCCTGCTCGCGCTCCTCCAGGCCCTCGATGACGGCGAGTTGGCGCTCGACCAGGCCGAGGGTGCGCAGGGCGAGGTTGACGAAGGTGCTGCTGATGCTGTCGCGCAGGCCGTCCAGCTGGGTGGCCGAGTCGGTGAGTTCGGCGCGCAGCTCCTCGCGGGCGTCGGCCATCCGCTGGCGCTGCCCGACCAGGTGCTTGCGGTCGGACTCCAGGGTGGTGACGCGTTCGTGGAGGGCGACGGCGTGCTGGTGCAGGGCGTTGACGGAGCGGACGACCTGGGCGAACTCGTCGTTGCGGCCGGTGAACCTGACCGGTTCCTCGGCCGCCGGGTTCTCGGCCTCCGCGAGCCGCGCCGAGCCCCGGCGCAGCACGGACAGCGGGCGGGTGAGGCTGCGCGCCATGCCGGTGGCGACGACGACGGCCAGCAGCATCAGCGCGCCGAGGAGGGTGACGCGCAGCTCCAGGTCGGTGACGTCGTCGTCCCGCAACTGGGCGAGGTCTTCGGTGCGCTTGCCGTAGAGGGAGGACTCGACGCCGCGCATCAGGTCGACCCGCGCGGAGAGCGCGGCGTCCAGTTTCTTGACGCTGGTGTCGAGGTCGGCGCCGCTGAGTTCCGGCTGGTCGGTGAGGGACGCGAGGTACGCCTCGGCGGCGTCGACGTCGCCGCCGGTGACCGTGGAGTCGTAGGAGGCCACCGCTTCCTGCGGTGCGCCCTCCCGGAAGTCCGCGAGGGCCGCGTCGGAGCGCAGCCGGGCCTGCTGCGCGGCGGCGGTGAGGGCGTCGCGCAGCTTGGTGTCGGCGCTGGAGGAGACCTTCTCGGTGGTCGAGCGGCCGGTGAGGGGGTCGTACTCGGTCTCGACCCGGGTCGGCACGTTCAGCGCGGAGAGGAGCAGGCCCCGGGCCGCGGAGGCCTGTTGGACGGCGGTGTCGAGCTCGGCGAGGGCGTATGCGCCGGAGCCCGCGCGGGGCGGCATCTGCTCGGCGAGCCGGTCGACGAGGACGTGGAGGGCGGTGATGGCCCGGGAGTAGGCCTCGTGCGCCTGGAGTGCCGAGCTCTTGCCGGTGAGGGCCGCCTGCCGCACGGTCGGGACGGAGCCGAGGGCCTCGCGCAGCGCGGCGGAGACCTCCGTCTCGGTGGTCAGCTCGCGCACCTGCCGGTCCACCCGGGCGCTGCCCTCGGCGGTGGGCGCCTTGGACTTCGCCCGGCCGGCCGCCACATAGGTGGTGACCTCGTCGCGCTCGTCCGCGAGGGACTGGGCGAGGGCGAGGGCGTCCTGGGTCTGTTCGGCCAGGGTGACCAGGTCCTGGGCGTCCTTCAACTGGCCGGAGGCGGCCAGGATCGAGGGGGCGCCGGCCCCGGCGATCGCGGCGGCCACGACGGCCACCCCGACGATCAGCCGGTTGCGTACGTGGGTCGGACGGCCCTTGCCGACAGGGGTGCGCTCCGCGCCCCCCTCGGAGGCCGTCTGCCTGCCTGTACGCCGAGGCCGCGTCTTCTGCACCGGTGCTCGCATTCCTGACTCGTGTACCCATGGGCCGGATGTGACGCTCCGTCAACTGGCGCGTACGTCCGGTACGGCTCCCGACCCTCCCAGTGCCGGTGGGCAGGGGCCGCGCATCGCTTGCCCCGCCACCCGAAGGAGTGAACATCGGAGGGGAGTTGGCGGGCAAGTTCCTCTGGCGTGCGCAGCGGCCTTGTGCGGCAGGCCGGTTGGACGTGGGCGGCGGGCTTTGACAGTATTCGCCGCCACGTCTTCCCGGAGTGCTGCATTCCCGCCCAAAACACCCGTCTGACCTGCGGCGGTGCAACCGTTCGGCGAGCGATGCCAGCCTTTTGCGAAGACTGTGAGGGGGTCGTGCAGACTGGCCGAATGCGTACGGAACTTGTGTCGGAGGCCGGTGATCGGGCGCGCCCCAACGAGGACTTCGCGGGTGTCGGGCTTTCCGCCTCCGGACAGGGCGGTTCGCTCGTCGTCCTGGACGGAGTGACGCCGCCGAAGGGCGACACGGGCTGTCTGCATTCGGTCCCCTGGTTCACCGCGCGACTGGGCGGCGCTCTGACCGAACTGACCGTTTCACTCATGGATGTTCCGCTGGCCGAGGCGCTTGCCCTCGCCATCGCGCGTACTGCTGAGGCCCATGCCGCAACCTGTGACCTTTCTCACCCACGCACCCCTCAGGCCACTGTGGTTCTCGCGCGCTGGTCGCCGGAGCTCGTCGAGTACCTGGTGCTGTGCGACGCGACGCTGCTGCTGGTGTCCCCGGACGGCACGGTCGTCCCCGTCCACGACGACCGACTGGCCCGGCTGCCGCGCGAGCTGCTGAGGAGCGCCGAGGTCGTCGACGGCACGCTCCGCAACAAGGAGGGCGGGTTCTTCACGGCCGCGGCCGACCCCTCGGTGGCCGCCCGGGCGGTGACCGGAACCCTGCCGCGCGCGGCGGTCCGCTCCCTGGCCGCCCTGTCGGACGGGGCCACCCGCTGGACGGAGCTCTTCCGGGAGGGCGACTGGGCGGACCTGCTCGCCGTGGTCCGCGCGGAGGGGGCCCGGTCGCTGGTGGAACGGGTCCGGGCGCTGGAACGGGCCGACGACGCCGCCGGGCGGGCCTTCCTGGGCCGGGCGAAGACCCACGACGACGCGACGGTGGTGTGCGTGGAGCCGTAGGCCACGGGCCGCCGCCGGTCACTTCTCCCTTTTACTTCTCCATCTACTTCTCCATGCCCCGGTTCAGCTGGTTCAGCAGGCGGGCCAGCTCGGAGACCTCGGCGCGGTCCCAGTCGGAGAAGTGGCTGACGTACCGCTCACGGCGGGCCTCGCGGACCCGGCGCACCCGGGTGCGGCCCTCCTCGGTGAGGTCGACCAGCCAGGCACGGCCGTCCGCCGGGTCCGGTTCGCGGGCGACCAGGCCGAGCTCTTCCAGGGCGCGCAGCTGGCGGGACATGGTGGCCTTGCCGACGCCGATGTAGGCGGCGAGCTCCGTGGCGCGCTGGCGGCCGCACTCCTCCAGCCGGACGAGGAGCCCGTAGGCGGCGGACTCCAGGTCAGGATGGACCTCGCGGGCCATCTCGCCCTGGTTGGCGCGGGCACGGCGCAGCAGCACCGTGAGCTCCCGTTCCAGGGAGAGGAACTCCCGGTCGCCCTGCTCCACACCACGCGACGACGTCTCGCCGTCTGTGTCCTCGTGCACGTCAGCACCCCTGATCTCGCCGCCTCGCCGCCATCGGCGCAGCTCCTCAAGTATTTCGCAGGCACGGACCGGCGGCGCTTCCCAGGGCGCGCGGCGGGTGCGGTTCGGGTACGGCGAGGGCCCGGGTCTCCCTCAGGGAACCCGGGCCCCGCCCCTCCCACGGCGTCCGTCACGCCGCCACGGGAACCTCCGGCCTCGCGCCGTTGGCGGCGGGCGCGAGCGCCAGCTCGAGGACCTGGCGGACGTCGGTGACGGCGTGGACGTCGAGCTTGTCCAGCACCTCCGCCGGGACGTCGTCCAGATCGGGCTCGTTGCGCTTGGGGATGACGACGGTGGTGACGCCGGCCCGGTGCGCGGCGAGCAGCTTCTGCTTCACGCCGCCGATGGGCAGCACCCGGCCGGTCAGCGAGACCTCGCCGGTCATCGCCACGTCGGTGCGGACGAGCCGGCCGGACAGCAGGGACGCGAGGGCGGTCGTCATGGTGACGCCGGCGCTCGGGCCGTCCTTGGGGACCGCGCCCGCCGGGAAGTGGATGTGCACGCCCCGGTCCTTGAGGTCGCCCACCGGCAGTTCCAGTTCGGCGCCGTGGCTGCGCAGGAAGCTGAGCGCGATCTGCGCCGACTCCTTCATCACGTCGCCGAGCTGACCGGTCAGGGTCAGACCCGCCCCGCCCGTCTCCGGGTCGGCCAGCGACGCCTCGACGAAGAGGACGTCACCGCCCGCGCCGGTCACCGCGAGACCGGTCGCGACTCCGGGCACGGCGGTGCGGCGCTCGGCCGGGTCCTGGGCGGACTCGGGCACGTGGTGCGGCCGGCCGATCAGGGCGCGCAGGTCCTCGTCCCGGACGGTGAACGGCAGCTTCCGCTCGCCCAGTTCGTGCTGGGCCGCGACCTTGCGCAGCAGCCGGGCGATGGACCGCTCCAGGGTGCGCACGCCCGCCTCGCGGGTGTACTCGCCGGCGAGCTTGCGCAGCGCGCTCTCGTCGAGCGCCACCTCGTCCTTGTCCAGGCCCGCCCGCTCCAGCTGGCGCGGGAGCAGGTGGTCGCGGGCGATGACGACCTTCTCGTCCTCGGTGTAGCCGTCGAGGCGGACCAGCTCCATGCGGTCGAGCAGGGCCTCCGGGATGGCTTCGAGCACGTTGGCGGTGGCCAGGAAGACCACGTCCGACAGGTCGAGCTCGACCTCCAGGTAGTGGTCCCGGAAGGTGTGGTTCTGGGCCGGGTCGAGGACCTCCAGCAGGGCGGCCGCCGGGTCGCCCCGGAAGTCGGAGCCCACCTTGTCGATCTCGTCGAGCAGGACCACCGGGTTCAGCGACCCGGCCTCCTTGATCGCCCGCACGATCCGGCCGGGCAGCGCGCCGACGTAGGTGCGGCGGTGGCCGCGGATCTCGGCCTCGTCCCGGACGCCGCCGAGGGCGACGCGGACGAACTTGCGGCCCATGGCGTGGGCGACGGACTCGCCGAGGCTGGTCTTGCCGACGCCGGGCGGGCCGACGAGTGCGAGCACTGCGCCGCCGCGCCGGCCGCCCACGACACCGAGGCCGCGTTCGCCGCGTCGCTTGCGCACGGCCAGGTACTCGGTGATGCGCTCCTTCACGTCGTCCAGACCGGCGTGCTCGGCGTCGAGGACGGCGCGGGCGCCCTGGATGTCGTAGCGGTCCTCGGTCCGTTCGTTCCACGGCAGTTCGAGGACGGTGTCCAGCCAGGTGCGGATCCAGGAGCCCTCGGGCGACTGGTCGCTGGACCGCTCCAGCTTGTCGACCTCCTTGAGGGCGGCCTCGCGGACCTTCTCGGGCAGGTCGGCGGCCTCGACGCGGGCACGGTAGTCGTCCGACTCCTCGCCCTCCTGCTCGCCGTTGAGCTCGCGCAGCTCCTTGCGGACGGCATCGAGCTGACGGCGCAGCAGGAACTCGCGCTGCTGCTTGTCGACGCCCTCCTGGACGTCCTTGGCGATGGTCTCGGCGACGTCCTGCTCGGCGAGGTGCTCGCGCAGTTGCTGGGTGGCGAGCTTCAGCCGGGCCACCGCGTCGGCGGTCTCCAGCAGCTCGACCTTCTGTTCGGTGGTCAGGAACGGCGAGTAGCCGGAGTTGTCGGCGAGCGCGGAGACGTCGTCGATGGCCTGGACGCGGTCGACGACCTGCCAGGCGCCGCGCTTGCGCAGCCATGCGGTGGCGAGTGCCTTGTACTCCTTGACGAGTTCGGCGACCTGGCCGGGCAGCGGCTCGGGCACGCTTTCGTCGATCCTCGTCCCCTCGACCCACAGCGCGGCGCCGGGGCCGGTGGTGCCGGCGCCGATCTGCACCCGGCCGCGGCCGCGGATCAGCGCGCCCGGGTCGCCGTCGGCGAGGCGGCCGACCTGTTCGACGGTGCCGAGCACACCCGTGCTCGCGTACGTGCCGTCGATGCGCGGCACCAGCAGCACGCGGGGCTTCCCGCCCGCGGAACGGGCGGCGGCCTGGGCGGCCTCGACGGCGGCGCGTACGTCGGTGTCGTTGAGGTCCAGTGGAACCACCATGCCGGGGAGCACGACCTCGTCATCGAGAGGCAGCACGGGCAGGGTGAGCTGTACGGACGTCGATGCCATGATCTCCCCTTAGGCAGTCAAGTTGAGCTATGCCGACTCAATGCAGCTGAGCCCCTGAATGTTCCCCGCGGGGCCGACCGTTCGCTGTGGGCGATCACAAGGGGTCCGGCGCCTCGTCGCGCGCACGCTCCGGCGCACGGCGGGTCGCACAGGGCGCGAGCACCGGCGTACCGGGGGCCACACCGGAGGGGCCGACGGCGTACGGGTCGCCGGGCCGGCCCGTCGAGGCGCCGCTGACCAGCGCGGAGCCCGGCGGAAGCACACGCGGGTGACGTCCGGCGGCCGAGAGGGCGCACCCTGCGGTGCCGCACGACGGGGCACGCCCCTCACGCCCCCTCCCCGTACCCCGCTCACTTCCGGCATTCGCCCCGAAGCGTCCCCTCCCCCGACCACAATGCGCATATGACCGATGACTGGAAGCGACGTCTCGACGCCCTCCACGCCGAGTTGGTCCGCCGCGACGACCCCGTCGCCTGGGTGACGGAGGCGGACGCCGTCGAGGCCTCCCGGCGTTATCCGCACATCGCGCTGCGCGGGCCCGTCTTCGGCATCGCCGCGCGCGACCCGGCCGCCGGGCAGCGCTGGCGGCTGCTGAAACCGATGGTGGACGGCATGCCCCAGCAGGCCCGGGACGGGCTCAACTCGCATCTGTGGTTCAAGGCGAAGGACGGCGCCGGCGATCCGGCGGCCCGGCGTGAGCTGCTGGCGGCCGTGGCCGTGCTGGAGCGGGCGCCGGCCGACGAGGTGGAGGCGCTGGGCGTGCGCTACCGGGTGGTGCGCGGCGACGAGTTCGCCCGCACCGGCGACGACGGCCTGGAGCCGCCCCGGCCCACCGATCCGGAGACCACGGCCCCGTCCTGGGAGGACCAGAGCGCCGCCCCGTCACCCGATGTGGGCTTCGTCCTCGACCCCGGCCGGGACGAGGGCCCGATGGCGGGCGCCCTGCGGCTGGGTCTGCGCGACTTCACCTACACGGGGTCCCGGTTCCCGGCCGACGTGCGCGCGGACTCGGCGCGGGCGACCAGGACGCACCCGGACGTGGTCCGGCTGCCCGTCGGCTTCTCGGTGGCCGAACGCGACGACTCGGGCTGGACCCCGTGCGGGTCGCTCGCGGCGACCCCGCACGAGGCGCGCCGCACGCTGTACGAGGGGATGTCCCGCGTGTGGGCGATGCTGTACCGCTTCGACGAGCGGAAGAAGGCCCTGTACGCGCGGGCCGCGGAGGCGTTCAGGAACGCGGGCCGGGCCGACGAGGCGCGCGTGGAGGACCGGCTGTTCCGGATCTGCCGTGTCGAGCGGATGGTCCGCCTCGGCCCGGACGGCCCCGAGCCGCCCCGCCCGTCGGACGTCGACGAGTACGGCCCCATGAAGCTCCACCCGACCCTGCACGAGGACGGCACGGTCCAGTTCGAGGATTAGGCGGCCTGCCGGAGGCCCGGTGCGGGCTCGGCCCAGCGGCGGACCCAGGGCCAGGTGGCGATGCCTATCGTCAGGGCGATCAGATGGCCCCAGTTCGTCAGCGGGTCGGTGAAGGCGATCAGGTCCTGGAGCAGCATCCCGCCGAAGGCGGCGAGCAGGGGCCAGCGCAGCCATGGTGCGAGCAGCCCGGCGAGGGCGCCGACGCTCGCGGCGACGCCGAAGCTGATGCCGTAGTCGAGGCGGTGCAGCGAACTGTCGGGCAGTCGGCCCACCAGCACGGCCAGACCGACCGGGACCTCGGTCGCGAGGGTGGCCAGGACGTGCCCGAGCAGGAAGACGAGCGCCGTGCGGGCCCCGCCGATGCGCCGTTCCAGCAGGGTGAGGACGACCAGGAAGCTGAGCGTGAAGAGCGAGGCGAAGCCGCCCGCCACCCACAGCGCGCTGCCCACCAGCACCAGCACCGGGGTCTGCACCAGGTGCGCCACGTCGGTGCTGAAGCCTTGGTGCAGGGTGTAGACGAGGGTGGGGTCCAGCCGCTCGGTGACGTACGAGGTGAGGGCGAGGACGGCCGCGTAGGCCAGGGTGAAGGGCACCGGGAGCCGAAAGCGCGGTGGAGAGTCCGCCGCGGCGGGCGGCTCGGCGGGCGGCTCGGCGGGGTGCGGAGCGCGCTGGCCCGGGATGCCGTCCAGCAGTGCGGAGACTTCTGGCAGGGGCGGGCCCGTGGGGGCGACCGTGCGTTCCACCGTGAGGCGCTCCTTCCGTTTCACCCCACCTTTCGGGTCGCGGCTGACCGCTGTCTGTGACGGGGGCCACGTCGAAGCCGATTCACAGGAAGCTCTGAGGCTTCTCCCTGCTGATTCCTGGCCGCTCAGAGCCCGTTCCGAACAGGTGTGCGTCAACCTCACTCGCCACACACGGAATTCCCTCAACAAACCGTCAGAGTGCTGCCAGGATGGACCGATGCCCATCCCGTACGACATCCCCGACGCGCCGCAGGTACTGGACCGTCGCGAGGGCCCCTACGGTGAGGTAGTGCTGCGCCGGCACGGGGAGTTGCTCCAGATCATCGCCAACGGCTGCTTCCTGATGGACACCTCGGACGGCCGCTCGGAACGCCTGCTGGTCGACGCGGCACGGGACGCGCTGGACGACCGTCCGGCCCCGGACCTGCTGATCGGCGGCCTCGGCGTCGGCTTCTCGCTCGCGCACGCCGCCGCCGACCCCCGTTGGGGCGAGGTCACGGTCGTGGAGCGCGAGCGCGCCGTCATCGACTGGCACCTCGACGGCCCGTTGGCCGCGCTCTCCGGACCGGCGCTCGCCGACCCCCGTACGAAGATCGTCGAAACGGACCTCCTCGACTACGTCAATGAGACATGCGACACGTTCGACGCGGTGTGCCTGGACATCGACAACGGGCCCGGCTGGACCGTCACCGAGGGCAACGACAGCCTCTACTCGGCGGCCGGACTCGCAAGCTGCGCACGGGTGTTGAGACCCGGTGGAGTACTGGCCGTGTGGTCGGCCCAGCCCTCTCCGGAATTCGAGGGAACCATGGGGAATGCCGGGTTCCAACAGGTGCGTACCGAAGAGATCCAGGTTGCCCGAGGAGTGCCGGACGTGGTGCACCTCGCCGTCCGACCTGGATAGCAAACCCGCGGTGACTCCCCGTACGCTGCACCCCTGACGCCGATCATTCATGCGTCAACCGCAGTCATGCGCAGACAAGGGATCACCCCACTGGTTCCGGAAAGCACACTCAGGGGCGGGCGATGGAGCAGACACACACCGCACACAACACCACGGCGACGGCGACGCCGGGAGCGCAGCGGCGCGTCCTGGTGGTGGAGGACGACCCGACGATCGTCGACGCCATCGCGGCCCGCCTGCGCGCCGAGGGATTCCTCGTGCAAACGGCGGGGGACGGCCCGGCGGCCGTCGACACCGCCGAGGCCTGGCAGCCCGATCTGCTGATCCTCGACATCATGCTGCCCGGCTTCGACGGTCTGGAGGTCTGCCGTCGTGTGCAGGCCGCCCGTCCGGTGCCGGTGCTGATGCTCACCGCGCGCGACGACGAGACCGACATGCTGGTCGGGCTCGGCGTGGGCGCCGACGACTACATGACCAAGCCGTTCTCGATGCGGGAGCTGGCGGCACGCGTGCACGTACTGCTGCGCCGGGTGGAGCGGGCCGCGATCGCTGCGACGACCCCGCGCAGCGGGATCCTGCGGCTCGGCGAGCTGGAGATCGACCACGCGCAGCGCCGGGTGCGGGTGCGCTCGGAGGACGTGCACCTCACGCCCACCGAGTTCGACCTGCTGGTCTGCCTGGCGAACACCCCGCGCGCGGTGCTCTCCCGTGAGCAGCTCCTCGCCGAGGTCTGGGACTGGGCGGACGCCTCCGGCACCCGCACCGTCGACAGCCACATCAAGGCGCTGCGGCGGAAGATCGGCGCCGAGCGGATCCGCACGGTGCACGGTGTGGGCTACGCGTTGGAGACCCCGACGCCATGAGTTCCGGGCCGGACGGACCGAGAAGCCCCGGGGAGCCCTGGGGCCGCGTACGCCCGTTCTCGATCAAGACCAAGCTGGGCGCGCTGGTCGTGATCTCGGTGCTGATCACCACCGGTCTGTCGATGATCGCGGTGCACACCAAGACGGAGCTGCGCTTCATCACGGTCTTCTCGATGATCGCCACACTGTTGATCACGCAGTTCGTGGCGCATTCGCTCACCTCGCCGCTGGACGAGATGAACACGGTGGCCCGGTCCATCTCGCACGGCGACTACACCCGCCGGGTGCGCGAGAACCGCCGTGACGAGCTGGGCGACCTGGCCCAGACGATCAACGTCATGGCGGACGAGCTGGAGGCGCAGGACCGGCAGCGCAAGGAGCTGGTGGCCAACGTCTCGCACGAGCTGCGCACGCCCATCGCGGGCCTGCGCGCCGTCCTGGAGAACGTGGTCGACGGCATCGCCGAGGCCGACACCGAGACGATGCGCACGGCGCTGAAGCAGACGGAGCGGCTCGGGCGGCTGGTGGAGACCCTGCTGGACCTGTCCCGCCTCGACAACGGCGTCGTCCCGCTGCGCAGGCGGCGCTTCGAGGTGTGGCCGTATCTGTCCGGCGTGCTGAAGGAGGCCAACATGGTCGCCTCGGCGCGGGCCACCATGGGCTCGGGCGGCAACCACACGCGCACGGACGTCCATCTGCACCTGGACGTCTCCCCGCCGGAGCTGACCGCGCTCGCGGACCCGGAGCGCATCCACCAGGTCGTCGCCAACCTGATCGACAACGCCGTCAAGCACAGCCCACCGCACGGACGGGTGACGGTGAAGGCGCGGCGCGGGCCGCAGCCGGAGTCGCTGGCGCTGGAGGTCCTGGACGAGGGGCCCGGCATTCCGCGCTCGGAGTGGCACCGCGTGTTCGAGCGGTTCAACCGGGGAGCCGTCCGCCGGCCGCACGGCCCGGGCAGCGACGGCGGCACGGGCCTCGGGCTCGCGATCGCCCGCTGGGCGGTCGATCTTCACGGCGGCCGGATCGGAGTGGCCGAATCCGAGCGGGGTTGCCGGATTCTTATCACCCTTCCGGGAGAGTCTTCCGTCCCAAGTTGACGTAAAGTTCGAACCGGAGCCACAAGATCCACGGGCGTTCGCGCAGTCGGACACGTGTGATCAGGCAGAGGACCGGCCCAGGTCGGCACGGGTTCGCACGTCTGGCGTGCGCGACCTGCATCAACCCTTCCCTTTTACAGCGCAACCGCGCTTGTTTCCCGCCATTTCCGGCCGCGAAACGCGCTTTCCGATGTGACTTACGCGACGATGGCCCGGCTCGACCTGACCTTCACCCTCCCGGGGGCGTAGCCTTTATTCCCGCTGTCCATAACCTTGTGAAGCGGAAGAGGGCGGTTGCCGCCGTGTCGCCACAGTCCCCCAGTAACGCATCGAGCATCTCGACCGACGCAGACCAAGCGGGCAAGAATCCCGCGGCCGCGTTCGGACCGAACGAGTGGCTCGTCGACGAGATCTATCAGCAGTACCTCCAGGACCCGAACTCGGTAGACCGTGCCTGGTGGGACTTCTTCGCCGACTACAAGCCGGGGGCTGCTGCTCCCTCGGCTCCGGCGGGTACTGCGGCCGCGGGGGCCGCAGCGACCACCAGCACGCCCCCGGCGCCCGCCGCCCCGGCTGCTGCGGCCCCGGCCGCGCCCGCCGCTCCGGCTCCGGCTCCCGCGCCGGCCGCCGTGCCGAAGCCCGCGGCCGCCCCGGCGGCTGCTGCGGCTCCGGCTCCGGTGAAGGCGGCCCCGGCCGCCGCGAAGCCCGCGCCCGCCGCTGCGGCTCCCGCAGCGCCCGAGGGCCCGGAGTTCGTGACGCTGCGCGGCCCGTCCGCCGCGGTCGCCAAGAACATGAACGCCTCGCTGGAGCTGCCCACGGCCACGTCCGTGCGCGCGGTCCCGGTGAAGCTGCTGTTCGACAACCGCATCGTCATCAACAACCACCTCAAGCGGGCCCGGGGCGGGAAGATCTCCTTCACGCACCTGATCGGCTTCGCGATGGTGCAGGCCATCAAGGCCATGCCGTCGATGAACTGGCACTACGCGGAGAAGGACGGGAAGCCCACCCTCGTCAAGCCGCCGCACGTCAACTTCGGCCTGGCCATCGACCTGGTGAAGGCCAACGGCGACCGCCAGCTCGTCGTCGCCGGCATCAAGAAGGCCGAGACGCTGAACTTCTTCGAGTTCTGGCAGGCCTACGAGGACATCGTCCGCCGCGCCCGCGACGGCAAGCTGACGATGGACGACTTCACCGGCGTCACCGTCTCGCTGACGAACCCCGGCGGCCTCGGCACCGTCCACTCCGTGCCGCGTCTGATGCCCGGCCAGTCGGTCATCATGGGCGTCGGCTCGATGGACTACCCCGCGGAGTTCCAGGGCACCAGCCAGGACACCCTGAACAAGCTCGGCATCGCGAAGGTCATGACGCTCACGTCGACCTACGACCACCGGGTCATCCAGGGCGCCGCCTCCGGCGAGTTCCTGCGGATCGTCGCGAACTACCTGCTCGGCGAGAGCGGCTTCTACGACGAGATCTTCGAGGCGCTGCGCATCCCCTACGAGCCGGTCCGCTGGCTCAAGGACATCGACGCCAGCCACGACGACGACGTCACCAAGGCCGCGCGCGTCTTCGAGCTGATCCACTCCTACCGGGTCCGCGGCCATGTCATGGCCGACACCGACCCGCTGGAGTACCGCCAGCGCAAGCACCCCGACCTCGACATCACCGAGCACGGCCTCACCCTGTGGGACCTGGAGCGCGAGTTCGCGGTCGGCGGCTTCTCGGGCAAGTCCCTGATGAAGCTGCGCGACATCCTCGGCGTGCTGCGCGACTCGTACTGCCGCACCACCGGCGTCGAGTTCATGCACATCCAGGACCCGAAGCAGCGCCGCTGGATCCAGGACCGCATCGAGCGCCCGCACAGCAAGCCGGAGCGCGAGGAGCAGCTGCGCATCCTGCGCCGGCTGAACGCGGCGGAGGCCTTCGAGACCTTCCTGCAGACGAAGTACGTCGGCCAGAAGCGGTTCTCCCTGGAGGGCGGCGAGTCCGTCATCCCGCTGCTGGACGCCGTCCTCGACAGCGCCGCCGAGTCCCGCCTGGACGAGGTCGTCATCGGCATGGCCCACCGCGGCCGGCTGAACGTGCTGGCGAACATCGTCGGCAAGTCGTACGCGCAGATCTTCCGCGAGTTCGAGGGCAACCTCGACCCGAAGTCGATGCACGGCTCCGGCGACGTGAAGTACCACCTGGGCGCCGAGGGCACCTTCACCGGCCTCGACGGCGAGCAGATCAAGGTCTCGCTGGCCGCGAACCCGTCCCACCTGGAGACGGTCGACCCGATCATCGAGGGCATCAGCCGCGCCAAGCAGGACATCATCAACAAGGGCGGCACGGACTTCACCGTCCTGCCGGTCGCCCTGCACGGCGACGCGGCCTTCGCGGGCCAGGGCGTGGTGGCCGAGACCCTGAACATGTCGCAGCTGCGCGGCTACCGCACCGGCGGCACGGTCCACATCGTCATCAACAACCAGGTCGGCTTCACGGCGGCTCCCGAGTCGTCGCGTTCCTCGATGTACGCCACGGACGTGGCCCGCATGATCGAGGCCCCGATCTTCCACGTGAACGGCGACGACCCGGAGGCCGTCGTGCGCGTCGCGCGCCTGGCCTTCGAGTTCCGTCAGGCGTTCAACAAGGACGTGGTGATCGACCTCATCTGCTACCGCCGCCGCGGTCACAACGAGTCGGACAACCCGGCCTTCACCCAGCCGCTGATGTACGACCTGATCGACAAGAAGCGCTCGGTGCGCAAGCTCTACACCGAGTCCCTCATCGGTCGCGGCGACATCACCCTGGAAGAGGCCGAGCAGGCCCTGCAGGACTACCAGGGCCAGTTGGAGAAGGTCTTCACCGAGGTCCGCGAGGCCATCACCTCGCAGCCGGCCACGGGCGCGGTCTCCGACCCGCACGCGGAGTTCCCGGTCGCCGTGAACACCGCGATCTCCACGGAGACCGTGAAGCGGATCGCCGAGTCCCAGGTCAACATCCCCGACTACTTCCACGTCCACCCGCGTCTGCTGCCGCAGCTGCAGCGCCGGGCGTCGATGGTCGAGGACGGCACGATCGACTGGGGCATGGGCGAGACCCTCGCCGTCGGCTCGCTGCTGCTCGAGGGCACCCCGGTCCGGCTGTCCGGCCAGGACTCCCAGCGCGGCACGTTCGGCCAGCGTCACGCGGTCCTCATCGACCGTGAGACGGGCGAGGAGCACACCCCGCTCCAGTACCTCGCCGAGGACCAGGCGCGCTACAACGTCTACAACTCCCTGCTCTCCGAGTACGCGGTCATGGGCTTCGAGTACGGCTACTCGCTGGCCCGTCCCGACGCGCTCGTGATGTGGGAGGCGCAGTTCGGCGACTTCGTCAACGGCGCGCAGACGGTCGTCGACGAGTACATCTCGGCCGCCGAGCAGAAGTGGGGCCAGACGAGCGGTGTGACGCTGCTCCTCCCCCACGGCTACGAGGGCCAGGGCCCGGACCACTCCTCGGCCCGCGTCGAGCGGTTCCTGCAGCTCTGCGCCCAGAACAACATGACGGTCGCGATGCCGACGCTCCCGTCGAACTACTTCCACCTCCTGCGGTGGCAGGTGCACAACCCGCACCACAAGCCGCTGGTCGTCTTCACCCCGAAGTCGATGCTGCGCCTCAAGGCCGCCGCGTCGAAGGCGGAGGAGTTCACCACGGGCCAGTTCCGCCCGGTCATCGGCGACGCCTCGGTCGACCCGAACGCGGTCAAGAAGGTCGTCTTCTGCACCGGCAAGGTCTACTACGACCTGGAAGGCGAGCGGCAGAAGCGCGGGGTCACGGACACGGCGATCATCCGCCTCGAGCGGCTGTACCCGCTGCCCGGCGCGGAGGTCCAGGCCGAGGTCAACAAGTTCCCGAACGCCGAGAAGTACATCTGGGCGCAGGAGGAGCCGGCCAACCAGGGCGCGTGGCCGTTCATCGCGCTGAACCTGATCGACCACCTGGACCTCGCGGTCGGCGCGGACGTCCCGCACGGCGAGCGGCTGCGGCGCATCTCGCGCCCGCACGGTTCGTCCCCGGCGGTCGGTTCCGCGAAGCGGCACCAGGCGGAGCAGGAGCAGCTGGTGACCGAGGTGTTCGAGGCCTGAGCCTCGCCGCCCGCTGAACGCGCTTGACGTTGAAGGGCCCGCCCCCGGAGGTTTCCGGGGGCGGGCCCTTCAGCGTGGGAGCCGGGTCGTCGCTCAGGTCGTCTGCGGTTCGAAGTCCCAGTACGGCCGGTTGCGGGAGCGGGCCGAGATGGTGTGGACGTGCTGCTTGCCCAGGGTCGCCTCCAGGTCGGAGAGGGCCTCCTGCTCGACCTTCTCCGCCTGCCGGCGGTCCCGCAGTCCGCGCAGGTCGGCCGCGTGCGCGATGCGGGCGGAGAGGGTGAGCGGGTGGGTGCGTCCCAGCAGCTCGGTGGCCAGGGCCACGGTGTCCCGGCTGAGGGCGGCCGCGCTCTCGGTGTCTCCGACGAGGTTGCGCAGGGCCGAGGCGTTGAGGGCGCACCCCAGGGTCCAGGGGTGGCTCTCCCCGACCGCCTCCGTCATGGCGGCCAGCGCCTGCTCGATGAGGACGTGGGCGTGTTCCCGCTCCCCCACGTTGCGCAGGATGAGCGCCTGGTTGGCGCGGGCTCCGGCGACGAAGGGATGGGCGTCGGCGAGCATCACCTCGTAGCGGGCGACGACGGCCTCGCTGAGCTCCCGGGCCTGGTCGATGTCGCCGTGCTCCCGGGCGAAGCAGCTCTGGGCGCAGGCGAACATGAGGGTCCACGGATGGGTCTCGCCCATGACCCGCTCGCCGCTCTCCAGGACGGTGGTGAAGAGTTCGCCCGCCTTCGCGCGGTCACCGTTGCGGTAGTGGCACAGCGCGAGGTTGTACTCGGCCTTCAGGGTCTGCGGGTTGCTGTCGCCCATGACGATGCGGTTGTCGCGGACGCTCTGCGTCTGGATCGACTCGGCCTCGGTGTACCGGCCCAGCAGGCGCAGGTCGATGGAGTAGGAGATCTGGGAGTCGAGGGTCCACGGGTGACGCCCCTTCAGCACCAGCCGCCGTGACTCCATGACCTGCCGGTCGATGGCCAGGGCCTCCTGGTAGGTGCCGAGCAGGCGCAGCGAGACGGCGACGTTGTTGCGCGCGTTCAGGGTGCGTGAGTCCTGCTCGCCGAGGAGTTCGTGGTAGGCCAGCTGGATCCAGCGGGACAGTTCGAGCGCCTCGTC
Organism: Streptomyces sp. NPDC006872; assembly: GCF_040635845.1. Taxonomy (NCBI): domain Bacteria; kingdom Bacillati; phylum Actinomycetota; class Actinomycetes; order Kitasatosporales; family Streptomycetaceae; genus Streptomyces; species Streptomyces sp. NPDC006872. Next base: position 905,512 of record NZ_JBEYIL010000001.1, on the reverse strand, counting down.
GTAGCGGCCGAGACCGCGCAGGTCGGCGGCCAGGCCGCTGGCGGCGCGCAAGTGCTCCAGGTCCTGCGGTCCGCGTTCCTCCCGCAGCTGCTCGACGGTCGCGCGGTTGATGGCCTCGGTGCGCGTGTACTCGCCGCCGGCCCGTAGCACGTTGACGTAGTGGAAGGTCAGTTCCCAGAGCCTCGGGTGGCTCTCGCCGAGCACCGAGGGCCATGCCTCTATGGCCCGCTCGCCGAGCTTGATGCCGGCCGTGTACTCGCCGGAGAAGTACATGTAGCGCAGACAGTTGAGCACCATGCCCTGGACGCCGGGGTCCGTGCTCTTGAGGACGTCCGCGTACTTCAGGTGCGGCACGATCTCGGCGTACCGCTGCCACAGGCTGGTGTCGGTGGGCCGGCGTGGATCGGCCGCGGCCAGGGCCCGCCGTACGACGTCGACGAACTCGGCCCGGTCGGCGTCCGGCATGTCCTTCTGGACGATCTGGTGGACCATGCGGTGCAGATAGAGGGACTCGCCGGTGGAGGCCCCCTCGTCGCCGAGGGTCTCATGGGACTCCAGGCGCACCACGGAGTACTGGCGCAGCTGGCTGATCGCCTTGTTCCACAGCAGGGGATCGTTGAGCAGTCCGGCGATCTGTTCGGGCAGATCGCCGCTCGGCATCTCCTTGAGGAGGCGTACCGGGATGAAGCCGGGCGCGAAGAAGGTGCACAGCCTGAGGAGGTCCACGGACTCGGGGACGGTCTCGCGGAGCTTGTTCAGCAGTATCGACCAGGCGGTCTGGAAGGCGAGCGGGAAGTCCGCCGAGACCTTCACGACGTCCTGGTCGATGCCGCCTTCGAGCAGCCCGATGTACTCCTGGACCGACAGGTCGGAGTCGTTGAGCCAGCCCGCCGTCTGGTCCAGCAGCAGCGGGAGGTCCTCCAGCGCGTCCGCGAGCTGGTCGGCCTCCGCCTCGGTGAGCCGCGGGGCGCGGCGGCGGATGAACGCCACCGACTCGAAACGGTCGTACACCGGCACCTCCAGGAGCATGCTGTTGTGCTCGCTCCACTCGGGGTTGCGCGAAGTGATGATCACGTGCCCGGGGCCGGTGGGGACGAGGTCCCAGATCTGGTCGGGCTCGTCCGCGCCGTCCAGGATCAGCAGCCAGCGTGCGAAGGGGTCGCCCCGGCGCAGGGAGTCGCGTACGGCGCGCAGCCGCTCGCCGTACTCCTGTCCGGTGCGCAGGCCGAGTTTGGGGGCGAGTTCGGCCAGCAGCCGTCGGTAGGTGACCCGTTTCTCGGCGTTGACCCACCACACGACGTCGTACTCGGAGCCGAAGCGGTAGACGTATTCGGCGGCGAGCTGTGTCTTGCCCACACCGGACATGCCGTGGAAGGTCACCACGCCCGCGCCCGGCGCCGCGCCCTGCAGCTGGTGGTAGGCGTCGTTGAGGATCGACTCGCGGCCGGTGAAGCGGGTGTTGCGGCGCGGTACCCCGCCCCACACCTCGGGCATGGACGCGGGGAAGCGCGGGGAGCGCCGCTCGACCTCCATGGGCTCCGGGAGCGGTCCGGCGGCCAGGCCGAGCCGCTCCACCAGGCGGCGCTCGGCCTCGTCGGCCCCGACGTTGATCAGTTCGACCGGGGCCAGCACGGCGGCGGCGGTCGGCACGGACGCCGTGGTGACGGAGACGCCCGCGAACCGGGACGGATCGGGGGCGACGACCTCGCCGAGGGCGGCGTTCCACTCCTCGCGGGTGCGCGGCCCCAGTTGGAAGTACCACTCACTGACCACGACGAGGATCCGGCCCTCGGCCAGTTTGAGATGGCGCAGCAGGTCCGCGAGCGGGACCTCCGCCGGGGAGTCCCACCGCTGGAACACCACACGCAGACCCCGGCGCTCCAGCCGGTCCCCGATCCAGGCCGCCCAGGCGCGGTTGAACCCGGCGAAGCTGATCGTGACGGTCTGTTTCGCCGCCTCCCCCACGGTCGTCCCGACCGGCGTACGAGCTCCAGACATGCAGCGGCCTCCAGCGCGTAGTCCACAAAAATCCTAGAACCTCGGCGCATCGCTGGTAAGTGTGACGGGCCCGCGAACGACACCTCGGCGCGACGATCTTTCCGCAGTGGGGGGCTCGACGCGGGTATCTTCACTCATTCAGCCGTGGCGGGGACGGAGTCCGACGCTGCGTCCACAACGTTCGCGCGGCCTTCAGATACGCCTGGGCACGGGCCGTGTGGCCGCGGGGGGCGGGATGCGCGTCCATGCCCTCGTAGGCGGCGGCCATCGCGTCGACGAAACGCCGTCCCCGGACGGTGAGATGCGGTGCTCCGACGAGCGCGGGCAGCGCGGCCCCGACCTGGGCGCGGTAGCGGGCGTGCTGGGCCCAGGCCGACTCCCGGTGCGCGGGGTCCGCGGTGAGGGCGCGGCGTTGGAAGAAGTCAGCGAGCCCGAGGTGCGCGTAGGCGCCCTGCAGCAGTCCGTCGAACGGGCGGGGGTCCGGGCGCCAGGGCGCGAAGTACCGGGCGTCCGGACCTGCCTGATGGAGCGTCGTCATATCGCTGAGGGCCGCCAGTTTGGCGTGTTGCAGCTCATGGACGAGCGTCGCGGCGAAGGCCACCGGGGAGGGCGGGGTGCTGCACAGCAGGGCGCCGAACGCGTCGCGCCGTGTCGCGCTGCAGCCGCCGCTTCCGTCCGCGTCCGGCGGCATCTCCAGGGGGACGAGGCAGCGCAGCAGCGCCCGTGCCTCCGTCACTCGGCGCTCGCCGCCCGTGCGCAGGGCGGCGGCCGTGCCGGACCAGGCCTGCAGCCACCGTTTGCGTTCCGGGTCGTCCAGGGTCGTCGGCGCGCTCAGCGCCCGGTGGCGGGGGTCGCCCCGCGCGGTGCGGAACGGGTCGAGGTCGTCCAGGGGCATGGGGGCGGCCTCGGGCACCAGGCCGGGCAGCGCGTAGGCGGGCGTCCAGGCGAGCGCGCCGGACCACGCGCCGAACCCGCGCTCCAGGAACACGATCACGTCCGGGGCGTCGGGCTGCCGGAGCGTGACCCGGCCTCGGGCGTAGGCCGCCCGGACCGGGACGTCGCCGGACGTGGCCGTGTGCAGGGTGCCGAGGGAGGGCAGGTTGAGCTGTCCGTCGTGGGCGGTCAGTTCGGCGGTGAAGGGGATCTTGGCGCGTGCGGCGGCCACGGCGGCGAGGGCGCTGAAGTGGGCGAGGGCGCGCCGGAGTTCCCGCTCGCCGTCCCGGGCGGGCGCTCGCCCCGCCGGGTCCAGGCCACGCAGGGCGCTCAGCGCCCACGGTCCGGTGAGCGGGTGCAGCAGCCGGGCGCGCGCGAAGCGGTCGGCGAGGCCGCCGGTGGCGCCGGTGGCCCCGGTTGTGCCGGCTGCGCCGGGGGCGGGGCGGCCGACCGGCGTGGTCCGGTCCGCCTCGGCCAGCAGCGCCCAGTCGTCCCGCAGCCGCGACTTCTCGCCGGTGGAGCAGACGGCCCGGTCGGCCGCCTGAGCCGCGTCGAGCACGGCACGCAGCAGAAGCAGCCGCCGGGTGTCCTGGTCGCGGACCAGAAGCGCGAGGGTGTCCGCGCCGCCCTCGGACCTGCCGAGTTCGGCGAGGGCCCGGTCCCAGATCGCCGGGAGAATCACGGGGCGCCCCCTTCGCGGGTGGATCCGGGCAAGGCCATGGCCGCGGTGGTGGCCGCGGCGGTCGCGGTGGCCGTGGCCGTGGCCGTGGCGGTGGCCGTGGCCGTGGCCGTGGCGGTGACGGTGGCCGTGGCCGTGGCCGTGGCGGTGGCGGTGGCGTCGGCGAGCCGGGCGGACACATGGCGGATGAAGCGCTGGAGGTCCGCGCAGTACACGGAGGGATTGCGGAAGCCGTGCCCCGCCCGGTAGCGGTGGGCGTAGTGACCGCCTCCGCACACCGAGAGCAGCGGACAGGCCCGGCACTGCCCGGCGAGGGCCGCCGCGCCCGCCTGCCGGGCGACCACCCCCGGGTGCCGCAGGGCCTCGTCGAAACCGTGCCGGAAGACGTCCAGGCCGGTGTGGGCCGCTCCGTCGTAGGCCGATTTCAGGGCGTCCACCTGTTCGATCGAACCGTCCGTCTCGACCACCACGGCGTCGAAGGCCTCGAGCCCCAGCGTCTCCGTGATCGCCGGGAGCCCCAGGAGCAGCGCGATGCACTCCTCGAAGAGCCGCACGCGCGTCTCCCGCCGCCCGGCCTCCCACCAGCGGTCGAAGACGGCGCACAGCCAGTCGCCGTACACCGTCCCCGGGCCGCCGCGGTGGGGCGGCGGAGCGGACCAGTTCCCGTGCGGGAGCAGCAGGTCGAGAGCGGGCGGGCGCAGGGCGAGCAGCGACTCGTACGTCTCGTGCGGGTCCTGTGTGACGTCGATGACGGCCAGGATTCCGGCGTACGACTCCGGGAAGCGCTCGGCGACCAGGCGCGCTCCGCGTGCGGCGGCGGACCAGGAGGGGCGTCCGGCGTGGTCGACGCGCCGGGCGTTGTGGGCGGGGAGGCCTCCGTCGAGGCTGATGCCGACGCCGATCCGGTGCCGGGCCAGGGTCGCGAGGCGCTTCTCGGTCAGCAGGGTGGCGTTGGTCTGGACGACGGCGCGGACCGTGCAGCCGGCCGGGACCCGCTCGCGGACCAGGGCGGTGAACCGGCCGAGCGTCTCGGCGCCCGCCAGCAGCGGCTCGCCGCCGTGCAGGATCAGCGAGAGGGCGGTCAGGCCGTGGCTGCGGGCGTGTTCGGCGATGCGGTCGGCGGTGCGGTCCAGCACCTCGGGCGACGTGGCGGCGGGGCGGTCTCGCCAGGTGTCGTCGGGGCCTTCGTAGAGGTAGCAGTACCGGCAGGCGAGGTTGCAGCGGCCGTGGACCTTGACGATGAACTGCCGGAACGGCACACGCTGTCCGGACACATCAGCACCCCCGTGTGTCGATGTCGAGTCAGGCTTGTGGAGGGTCGGCCCGACGGGATCAGAACGAGCTGTTCCAGCCCCAGAGCATCTCGCTCGGCCGCCTGGCCCGCTCGCGCAGATCGGCCAACACCTCCTGGAGCAAGGGGTTTTGGATCGTCCCCAGCTCGGCGAGGCTCAGCTCCGTCAGATCCGGCAGGTCCGTCAGATCCGGAGAGTCCGTGAGTTCCGGCCGGTCTGTGAGACCCGGCAGGTCTGTGAGATCCGGCCGGTCCGTGAGATCCGGCCGGTCTGTGAGATCCGGCAGGGCCTCCACGCGCTCCGTGGCGTCCGTCGGCCCGACATGTGCGTCCATTGCGTTCCCCTCTCGCCCTCTCGCCGCGCCGGCGCGTTCAGCCCAGCTCGGCCAGCCGCCGCGCCGTCTGCTCCGCCGTCGGCTCGCCCGTGCCCAGATGGTCGTCCGGCAGCCTCGACCACTCCGCGCGGGCGAGGCGGTAGGCCTCGCGTGCGGCACGCGGTCGGGCGGCCGCTTCATAGGACCTACCCCGCCAGTGGTGCGCCTGAGCGCACAGTTCGACGGCCTCATGGCGGCGACGGTCGGTTTCGGCCACCCCCTCCGCCTCCCGGGCCGCCTCGGCCGCGTCGCGGAAGGCGTCGACCGCGAGGTCGAGGCGGGCCGGGCGGCGCAGGCTGCGGTAGGCCTCGAACTGGACCTGGCCGAGGTCGAGTCGGCAGCGTGCGGCCAGCAGCGGGTCCTCCGCGTCCGCCGCCGCGAGGCCGAAAAGGTGCTCGGCCTCCCGCAGGTCGACGCGGTCCCCGCGGGCCCGGTAGCGCAGCATCAGCGCGCGGCCGAGCAGCAGCAGCCGGTGGGCGACCTGGGCGCTGCCCGCCGGGGTCTCCATCCGGCAGTCCCGCAGGACGCGGATCGCCCGGGAGAGGGTGCCCTGCGCCCGTGCCCCGGACTGCAGTCCGGCCAGCCGCAGCAGCGCCTCGCCCCACTCGGCGAGGACGTCGGCGTGCGCGGGCGCGTCGCGTGACATGCGCTGGGCGGCCTGCGCGAAGTGGTCCGCGGCCGTCTCCAGCTCCGCCGGCTCGCCCGACTCGGCGTAGCGGGCCAGGGCGATCCGCCCGGCGCGCGCCAGCACAGCCGCCCGCCGGCCCTGTTCGCGCACCAGGGCGAGGGCCTCGTCGACCCGGGTCTGGGCGTCGTCCAGGGGGCCGCCGGCCTGTAGCAGCGCGTCGACCAGGTCGAGCAGGATCCGTACACGCGCGCGTACCGACTCGGCGGTGGACGGCTGCTCGGCCGTGTCCAGGGCGTTGCGCAGCGACTGCGCGCCCTGCTCGGCGTAGAGCCGGGCCTGGACGGCGTCGGCGGTGGCGCCGGACAGCCGCAGCAGGATCCGCCCGTGCTCCAGGGGGAGTTCGGGTGGGCGCAGCCGGCGGTCGGGCCAGACGTCGGCGAAGGCCTCCAGCATGCCGACGGCGCCCTGGAGCAGCGCGCTGTCCCCGCCGAGCCGCCACTGCGCCTCCAGGGCGCGCACCCGCTCCAGGGTGAGTTTCAGCGCCTGGTTCTCGTCCAGGCCGGGCGCCGCGCAGGCCACGGCGTACTCGCGGTCGGCGCGGCGCAGCAGGTCGAGGGCGCCGGTCCGGTCGCCGCGGCGCCTGCGGTCGGTCGCCGCCGCGTGCAACACCCGGGCGAGGACGGCCCGTTCGTGCAGTCGGCGTGGATGCGCGGTGGCCCGCTCCGCGGCCGCCTCCGCCTCCTGGAGCAGGTCGTCGCCGCCCTGCACCTCCCACAGGCGCAGCGTGCAGTGCGCGTACTCCGCCCACAGCTCGGGGTCCGCGCCGGTGGGCCGCTCGCGTTCGGTGGCGCCGCGCAGCAGCTGCACCGCGTCGATGACGTCCTGGATCATGCCCTCGTTGTCGAAGCGTTCGATCAGGATGCGGGCCCTGCGCACCGCCTGGTGCGTCGGCCGGTCCGCGGGCTGCCCCGGGCCGCCGCGCCCGCCGTGGGTCTCGAACTGCTCGGGCAGCGGCATGAACCGGCGCAGGACCCGGGCCGCGACCTCGGCGAAGGGCTGCGGCACGGGCGCTTCGTCGCCGTTGCCGCCGTTGTCCCCGTGGTCGCCGTTGCCCGGGGGGCGGGCGGTGGGTGTGTAGGGGCGGCCGGCGCCGCCGTCGCCGAGCTGGGCCAGGGCGAGGGCCGGGAAGTTGGGGCCGCCCTTGCCGAAGCGCTGCTCGATGTACTCCGAACAGTGCTTGAGCACCAGCATGGCCTCGTCGCGGCCGAGCCGGGACAGCAGGGCGTCGCGGACGTCCGGCTCGATGCGGTACCACTGGGCGCCGTCGTCGGCGTACTCCGCCGATTCCGTGGCGCGGGTGAGGAGGCCGCCGACCAGTACCTCGGCGAGTTCGGACGGGCCCGAGTCGGGCAGCATCGTGCGCTGGACGAGCTGCATCACCGGCAGGCACAGGGGCGCGGCGGCCAGGTAGACGGCGAGCCGGGCGGCGGCCGCGGAGGCGGTGGAGCTGAACCTGCTGACCCGTTCGAACGGGGTGCGTCGCCGGTCCGCGCGCGCGGTCGGGGCGGGCGGCTGGTCGGCGCGCACCCAGCCCACGGTGCCCGGCACGGGCCCGGCGCCGGCCCCGGACAGCAGCCTGGCCCAGGCGCCCAGGGCGACCGGCTCGGGCGGCAGCACCGGCACGGGCAGAGCGCCGCGACGGGCCTCCACGGGGACGCCGGCGGGGGTGCGGACGCGCAGTGCGGAGGCTCCGCCGAGCGTCTCGCCGCGGCTCAACTCGCAGTTGACCACGGGCAGTCGGGTGCGGTTCCACAGGCGCTGCGGCAGCGGCTGGAGCACGGCGACCGGGCCCTGCCGGGAGAGGTGGTGCAGCAGCCGGTGCGCCTGGCCGCTGCGCCACAGCGGGCCCGCGCAGTCGCTGACGAAGAGCACGATCCGGCGGCCGGTGGGGTCGCTGAGCCGGTCCGTGGAGTGCAGCGGCGCCGCGAACGTGTCGGGGCTGCGGCTGACGGCGGGCTCGCCGTCCGGGCCCTGGTGCAGATGGCTGACCTGGATGTCGGAGAAGGCCCCCAACTGACCGAAAACCTGCTGCAGTTCGACGAACAGCCGATCCCACACGCGCATCGACGACGAGGCGTCCAGGACCAGTTGCAGCCGGGCGTCCCGCCGGGTGACGGCGCGGTGGACGGGCAGGATCAGACCGCCCGCCTGCGCGCTGCGCTCCGCCGTCGCGGTCTCGTCGAGCACGGTGCGCAGCGGCGGCGCCGGGCTCCGGTAGCGCTGCAACCGGCGTAATGCGCGCTGGAGTTCGAGTGGGGCGGGCAGCGCGGGGGCGGCTGGTACGCCGACCGGCAGCGCGGCGGCCCGGCCCGCGCCGCGGGCCCGCGGGAGCCCGTCCTGGGGCATCGGGTAGAGGTTCACGCGCCCGTCGGCCGCCACGTCCTGCGGGGGCCGCTCCGGCCGCCCGGTCCGCTCCCCCGCCTCCCGGCCGCCCGTGTCCCGGTCGTGCCTCCCGGTGTGCCGGAGTCCGGCGGGCCCGCCGGTCGCGGTGTGCGGCTCCTCCGGCTCCGCCGCCTCCACCGGCCGGGTCCACCGCGCCAGCCAGAGCGCGTCGCACAGCTGCGGGACGTCGGGATCGAGCCCGACCTCCCGCAACCGCACGACGAGTTCGGCGAGCGGATCGCCGTCGGACGGTACGGGGCCGTGGCGGGCCGCTGCGTCGGGCATCAGGCCCTCACCTCGGGCGGTCGAGTCGCTGGATGAGCAGGTCTGCCAGGCGGTCACGACTGGGCGGCGCGGCCGCGTCGGTGAGGTAGATCGCGTTCAACAGCTGGTCCGCCGCGAGGAGTTCACTGCGCGACCGCTCCAGGAACCGGGTGATCAGATCGTCCCCCGCACGCGCCGCCTCGTCCCCCAGATGGGCGCGGACGAACGTGGCCAGCCGGTTGTGGTCGGGGCGCCCCAGCTCCAGGTGGATGCAGCGGCGCATCAGCGGGGCCGGGAAGTCCCGCTCCCCGTTGCTGGTGAGCACCACGAAGGGGAAGGCGCGGCAGCGGACCCGGCCGTCGCGCACCCGGACCTTCACGCCGTCGGCGGTCAGCACCTCCGCCTCGCCGTCCGGCAGCCGGTCGGCGATCCGCTCCAGCTCGGGGATCGCGAACTCGCCCTCCTCCAGGACGTTCAGCAGGTCGTTGGGCAGGTCGATGTCGCTCTTGTCCAGCTCGTCGATGAGCAGCACGCGCGGGGTGTCGGAGGGCAGCAGCGCGGTGCCGAGCGGCCCCAGCCGGATGTAGCTGCCGATGCCCTCGACCGCGCCCGGCGTGCCCGCCGCCGACCCGAACCCGCCCTGTGCGGCGATCTGCACGTCCTGCAGCCTGGCGATCGCGTCGTAGTGGTAGAGCCCGTCCTGGAGCGCGGACCTGCTGACTATGGACCAGCGCAGCACATTGCCGAGGCCGAGTTCGTACGCCACCGAGTGGGCGAGCGTGCTCTTGCCCGCGCCGGGACTGCCCGTGACGAGCAGCGGACGGCGCAGATAGAGCGCCGCGTTGATCATCTCCAGCTCCTCGGCGCCCGGCCGGTGCAGTTCGGCCAGATGCCGGTGCGCGCCGAGCCTGCGGTCCTCGGATCCGTCGCCGGAGCCCGCCGCGTCACGGCTGGTGAAGTCCCGCCACGGGGGCGGATCGGGCAGCCGCTCGATCCCGTCGTGCGGTTCGCCGGCGCCTCGGTAGATGAGCCACTCACTGGATTCGGTCATGATCCGGTCCTCGTCACTCGTCCACCGCCGCGGCCGTCCGAACGTGCATCACGTTATCCATCCTGCGGGTGCCTGGTAAGGGGCCGACCGGCCCGCGCGCGGGTGGGCTCAAGGGGCCTCCAGCAGGTCGCCGGTTCCGGGGAGGGGCTGGTGGGGATCGTCGTACAACAGGGCGACCCCGTCCGCCCAGAAGGACTCGGTGCGGCCCGCGCGCAGTCGCATCCGAAGATCGTGCACGGCCTCGGGAAGGGCCTGCGCGCTGGGCGGTTCGGCGATCTCGTCGATCGTGCCGCGGTGGAACTCCCCGCACACGTCGTCGGGCTGTCCGCGCCGGCGCCGCCACAGGGCCACGCCGTAGCCCCCGAGCACGATCCGCGCGAGCGCCGCCGCGTCGTCCTCGAAGCGGAGGTCGCCGTACCGGCAGAGCACCGGGACGGTGCCGTGCGACAGGGCGCGCAACTGCTCCACGGTCGGCACGGGTTTGCGCAACCCCTCGTCGCAGTCGAGGACTTCGGCCCGCGCGCGGTGTGCGTGCAGCCAGCGCCAGCGGGCCCGGCGCTCCTCGTCCACGTCGCCGGAGTCGTCGGTGCCGTACGGGTCGTCGTAGCGACCGGTGTCGAACGCGCCGAACGCCTCGTCGGGCAGCCGGTCACGGTCCGCGCAGCGCACGACGACCGGCCGCAGGGTGCCCAACGACTCCGTCTCGGGCGGCAGTCGCCAGATGTCCACCTCCAGGCCGAGCAGCGCGTGGGGCAGCGCCACCTGCAGCAGCGCGGGCCTGCCGGGCTCGTCGCAGTGCCGGAAGGCCTCCGCGAGCGGACCGGCCAGATGGGCGGGCAGCTCGGCCAGGGGCGTGCGCTCGGCCTCGTGCAGCCGGACCGCGTCCCCACCGGGCGTGGACACGGAGACCGACCAGTCGCAGCGGTCCGGTTCCCAGCCGCGCTGCACGAGTTCGAGCAGCGCGGAGGGCCGGGCCACGCTGCCGACGGCACGGGCGCCGGCACGCGCGTGTGCGTCGGATCCGCCGCGCCGGTGCGGCTTGCGCCCGTCGAGGCCGGGCGTCCGGTCGGCGTCGACGGCCGTCCGGTCGACGCGGCCGGTGCGGCCGGTCGGCGCGTGGGCGCCGCCGGGGGCCGGGCGGTGGGAGCCGGGGGCCGGACGGGTCCCGGAGAAGGTGTCGGGGGTCTCGGGGGTGTCGTGGTGCGGGCGTCGGTGCGCTTCGCGCTCGACCTCGTCCCGTCGGCGGAGGCGCTCGATGCGCTGCTCGGCGAGACCGGACCGGTAGCGGGCGCTCAGCCGCTGCGCGGCCTGCCACACCCAGACCCACAGCGCCTTCTCGGCATCCGGGGTGCTGGGCACGAGGAACGGGCGCGGAGCGGACATCGCCCGCATCGCGTAGTCGAGCACCAGCTCCAGCGCCCCGTCGTCACTCGCGCTCTCGTACAGCGCCCCGAGGCCGTCGCGCCAGCCGCGCGGAGCGGGCAGCGGGGTGGGCGCCTCGAAGTCCGGCAGGGAGTCGAGGATGTCCAGCAGACCGCGGGTGCTCTCGGGCGGCGGGAGTTCGGCGAGCCGGCCTAGCAGCTGGATCCGCTCGTCCGGGCTGAGGGTGCGGCCCGGACGGGCGCCGAGCCGGCCCTGCACATCGGTCCATGTCTGGCGGCGGGAGGCCGGGTGGCGCTGCCGGTCGCGGTGGTAGCGGTCGTGGGCGTGGAAGACGGCCTGGTAGAGGTCGCTGTGCTCGGCGGACACCTCCTCCACGGGGACCCGCAGGGTGCGCAGCTGCTCGATCCCGGTGGACGTGCCGCCGGGCCGGTGGTCCGAGCGCGCCTTCAGCACGCCGATCACCTCACCGCGCGCGGGGTCGATCACCGGGCCGCCCGAGACGCCGTACGGCAGATCGTTGTCGCCCAGCCGCATCTGCACGTCCGAGGACCAGCCGCCGATCGTTCCCTGCACGGTGAGGGTGCCGTCCAGGACCTGTAGGCGCCCCTCGTTCTCGGTCCAGCCGGCGTACAGCACCCGGCCCTCGCCGTAGTAGGCGGCCGGACGTTCGGAGACGTAGACGCACTCGTGGTCGTCCACGGGTTCGGTCAGCTGGACGAGGGCCAGGTCCGGGGCCGGCCAGTTGCCGGCCGCGGGCACGGCCTGTTCGGCGCGGTCGGGGAGGGTCGCCACCACCCTGCCGGGTGCGGTCGAGACTCCCCGCCCGGGAGCCGTCTCATACACCACCGCGACCTCGCCCCCCTCCCCGCCGCAGGCCACATGTGCGCAGGTCAGAACCCAGTTCGGGGCGACAAAGAAGCCGCTTCCGAGGAACGTGCCGGGCTCCTCCAGGGCATACCCGACGACCGGGCGATGAATGCGCACGGTGGCCGCCACGACGAGTCCACGCAGTGCACGGCGGGCCGCATCGAACGCGTTCGATGCGCCCGGGGCGTGCCCGCCCGTCACGCTCCGCCCCCGCCGAGGGTGCCGTCGCCGCCCCCGTGCATCGGCGCGCCGGGGGACGCGCCCGCGCGCCGCGCCGCGCCCGCGTCGGACGATGAGCCGTCACGCGCGCGTGGCGCCGTGGAGGACGATCCGTCGCGCGCGCGTGGCGCGGTGGCCGCGTGCGGGTCGGCGGCCGGGGACGGTGCGTCGAGGTCCGGTGGTCCGCTGTTCCAGGTGAGGGTGACCGTGATGCCGGCCTTGGCCTCGCCGTCGGCGAGCAGGCCCACGACCTTCCCGGCCTTGGCGGTCAGCTCGATGCCGAACTCGACGCTCACCTCGTCGGGCCGCACCGCGCGCAGTGGTTCCGCCAGCGACCGCGCGACCCCCGTGACGAGCGCGTGCAGACTCTCCACGCTCGCCTCCACCCGCTCGGTGAACCCGGTGTCGCTGTACGACAGCCGCCCGGCCGGCGCGGCCGGCGCGGACAACTCCTCGGCCCCCGAGATCCGGGCCCACACCGGCGTTCCGTCCGGCAGCGCGATACGCGCTACCCGCGTCACGTCCTCAGCGCTCATTGCACTCCCCCGCTTCACCAGTCCCCCTGGTCCCGCCCGTGCGTACGCCTATCCTTTTCCTGTCCCCTCCCCACCGGAGAGCGGAACCTTTCCCCTTCACAGGAACAAAGGTCCTTCCCCCGAGGGAGGATCCCTATCCCTGCGACCCACCCACGGAGCACGATCCATGTACTTCACCGATCGCGGAATCGAGGAACTCGAGAAGCGCCGCGGCGAGCAGGAGGTCACCTTCGAGTGGCTCGCCGAGCAGCTGCGGACGTTCGTCGACCTGAACCCGGACTTCGAGGTGCCGGTGGAGCGCCTGGCGACCTGGCTGGCACGCCTGGACGACGACGAGGACGACGAGTAGGCCCACGAGGGCGCCGAGGACGACGAAGACGCCGAACGGATCGCTCCGGGCGGCGAGCAGGCTGTTCCGGAGCGCGTGCAGGTCGTTTCCGGGCGGCGAGCAGGCCGTTCCGGAGCGCGAAGAGGCCGTCGTTCCGGGCGGCGATCAGTCGCGGGGGCGGACCAGTTCGTACGACAGTCCGAGCGCACCGTGGGCCAGGAGCAGCGCGCCCGCCGCGATCCAGCCCGCGCTGCGCCGGTGCGCGCCCCAGGCCGTGAGGGGAAGTCCGGCCGCCACCTGGGCGAGGGCGAGTGCACGCGCGCGTGGGCTGCCCGACCAGGGCAGCCAGGGGCCCAGGGGACTGTGCTCGACCCTGTCCTCCACGGCGTCGAGTTCGACGCGGAGCGTCTCCCGCCAGCCCAGCCAGGCGATCTGCCGGACGTCCGGCCGGGCGCGGGCGACTTCGTGCAGCCGGTCGGCGGACGCGCCGGGAACGAGGCCGACGGGCAGCGCGAGGCCCGTGCGGGCGAGGACCGCGACCAGAGCGCGTACGCGCGCGTGGGCGTCGGCTCCGCCGTCCGGCCGCGTCAGCCGTTCCAGGGACTCCATGTCGTGTACGGGGTCCAGGCCGAGACGGGCGGCGAAGGTACGCATGGCCTCGTCCTCGCCGGCCGGGGTGCCGTCGGCCAGCCAGACGTAGCCGACGGGACGGCGGAAGCCGGCGGCGAGGGTGAATCCGGCGCGGTCGGCGTCCCACCACAGCGCGAGCACCGGCCAGGGGGCGCCGACGGCGAGGGCGGTGGCCCAGCCGGTGAGGACGCGGTCCACGGGTTCGTCGCCGCGCTGCCACAACCCTCCCTCGGGCACCAGGACGCTCCACTCACCCCCGGCCTCACCGGCCCCGGTGAGCAGCATGCGGGCGCGCAGAAGATGGGCGGCGGGGGCGACGGACTCGGGTCCCGCCCGGCAGAGCAGCAGGGCGCCACCGCGTTCCCCGGCTTCCTCGTCATCGCTCGACATGATCACACGCTAGGTCAGTTCGTCACCTTTGGGCGGGAGTGATCACCAGAACGGGTGTCTTGACTTTCGACGGCCGCGATATATCGTGTTTTACGTGAGACGCGATATGGCGTGTCGTGTCGCAGTCGAGGAGGAGGTCCGCACCATGTCCGAGTGGTCCGTCGCCGAGCCGAGGAAGCTCTCTTTCGACGAGCCCGTGCACGAACTGCACGTGCGCATCGTCGACGGCACTGTGAACGTGGTGGGTACGGACGAAGGTTCCGCCCGCCTGGAAGTCTCCCGGATCGAGGGACCGCCCCTGGTGGTGAGCCACCGCGACGGGAACCTGACGGTGGCGTACGAGGACCTGCCCTGGAAGGGCTTCCTCAAGTGGCTCGACCGCAAGGGCTGGCGGCGCAGCGCCGTCGTCTCGCTCGCCGTGCCGGCCGGCACCCGGGTGGAGGTGGGCGTGGTGAGCGCCGGGGCGGTGGTCTCGGGCATCGACGGCCGCGCCGAGGTGAAGGGGGTCAACGGCGACACGACCCTGGTCGGGCTCGCGGGCCCGGTGCGCGCGGACACCGTCTCCGGGAACGTGGAGGCCCAGGCCCTCACCGGTGACCTGCGCTTCAACTCCGTCTCCGGGGATCTGACCGTCGTCGAGGCCGGCTCCTCCGTGAAGGCGGACTCCGTGAGCGGGTCGATGATCGTCGACCTCGACCCCACGAGCCGCCCCACGAACATCGACCTGACCAGCGTCTCGGGCGAGATCGCCATCCGGCTGCCCCACCCGGCGGACGCACGGGTGGAGGCGAACACCGCGAGCGGCTCGGTCTCCAACGCCTTCGAGGATCTCCGGGTCAGCGGCCAGTGGGGCGCCAAGCGGATCACCGGCCGCCTGGGAGCGGGCACCGGCCGCCTGAAGGCGACGACGGTCTCCGGCTCGATCGCCCTGCTACGGCGACCTCCGGCGGACGAGGCGGGAAGCGAGGCGCGCAACGAGACCTGGGAAGCGACACCGGCCACGACACCGGCCCCGGAACCGACTTCGGCCCCGACGTCAGCCCCGGCATCGACATCTGCTTCGGCATCGGCCTCGGTCCCCGCAGCCGGACCGGAGGGTGAAGCGCGATCCGGCCCGCACTCCGACTCGGGGGACAATGCCGTTTCCGGCCCGGGCGGCGACCGCTCCTGCGACGACCCGGCCGACAGCACGACCGACAAGAAGGTGCTCTGACATGCCTCCCGTCTTCGCCCACGGCCGTCTCCGCCTCTACCTGCTGAAACTGTTGGACGAAGCACCGCGCCACGGCTACGAGGTGATCCGCCTCCTCGAAGAACGCTTCCAGGGGCTGTACGCACCCTCGGCAGGCACGGTGTACCCCCGGCTGGCCAAGCTGGAGGCCGAGGGTCTGGTCACCCACACCACCGAGGGCGGCCGCAAGGTGTACGCCATCACCGACGCGGGCCGGGCCGAACTGGCGGACCGCAGCGGCGAACTGGTCGACCTGGAGCTGGAGATCGGCGAGTCGGTGGCCGAGCTGGCCGCGGAGATACGGGCCGACGTGCGCGGCGCGGCGGGCGATCTGCGCCGCGAGATGCGAGCGGCGGCCTCGGAGGCCCGCAGGGGCGTCGGGGCGAGCTCCGCAGAACACGGCGGGCACAAGGAACACGACGAGCACGGCGACTCCGCGGAGTACGGAGAGTACGGCGACAAGGAGGCCTGGCGCGCCGCCAAGGAGGAGATGCGCCGCGCCAAGCAGGAGTGGAAGGAACAGGCCCGCCGGGCGAAGGACGAGAGCCGCCGCGCGCGGGACGAAGCGCAGCGGGCCCGCCGCCAGGCCAAGGAGGCACAGGAGCGGGCCCGGACACAGGCCCAGGAAGAGGTGCAGCGCATCGCGCGCCGGGTCCAGGAACAGGTCCAGGACCACTTCACCCGTGGCGACTGGCCGACCGGCGTCCGGGAGGGCCTGACCGAACTCGCCAAGGAGTTCGGGGAGTTCGGCAAGGACTTCGGAAGGGAGTACGGCAAGGACTTCGGCTTCGGCCGCCCCGGCACGACAGGACCGACGACGCCGACGGACTCCTCGACGGCCTCCGGCTCCTCGACGGCCTCCGGCTCCTCGACGACCTCCGGCTCGGCGACGCCCACGGACTCCGCGACGACCGCGGGCTCCGCCACGCCCTCGGCGACCGAGCGTCCGGAGTACTCCCGCACCCCGGAGGACTTCCCGGCCGAGTACGAGCCGACCTGGGCGCACGAGGACTCCGGCGGCGACCCGGCCCGTGACCTGGACCGCCTGCTCGACCGCTTCCGGGACGACATCCGGGACGCGGCGCGCGACCACGGCGTCACCGGCGACCAGCTCCGTGAGGCCCGCCGCCATCTGTCGACGGCGGCGGCGCACATCGGAGTGATACTCCGCGCCCCGAGGCCCTGACGGCTCCCTCAGCCGGCCTTGGCCTCGCCTTCCCGACCATGGCCGTACAGCACCCGGGTGAGGGCCGTGTAGGTGACGCCGTGGTCGGCGAGGATCTCGGCGGGGGCGCCGCGGCGGCTGGCGAGGGCGAGCAGCATGTGCTCGTCGCCGATGGACCGTTCGCGGCGGCTGAGGGCGATGCGCAGGGTGTCGGTGAGCAGCTCCTTGGCCCCGCGGCCGAAGGGCCGCCCGCCGAAGAGACGCCCGCCGGAACCGCCCCGCCCGCCGTTGCCCTCCGCCGCCAACGCGCCTTCCCCGTGGGCTTCTTCGACCCGCGAGACGATCTCCGAGACATCGATGCCCAGCCCCGAGAGGGCGTCCGTGTCGGCGCGGGAGAGGCCGCCCCGGCGGCGGACCTCGCCGAGATCCCGCACGAGTCCCTCGCGCCGGCCCGGCGGCAGCCCGAGCGAGGCCAGCGCGAACGAGCCTCGGCTGCCCTCGCGGTCGAGGAGGGCGAGCAGCACATGGGTCTCCTCGACCCGCTCGGCCCCCGCCCGTTCGGCATGCACCACCGCCGCCTGGACCACGGCTCGGGCGTCCTTCGTGAACCGCTCGAACATCACTGCCTCCCGTACTTCTTGTGCACGGCCTGCCTGCTGACCCCGAGTTCCGCGGCGATCTCCTGCCACGACCAGCCCTGATGGCGCGCACTGCGCACCTGCACCGACTCCAGCTGCTCCAGCAACCGGCGCAGTGCGGCGACGGCGCGCAGTCCGACCCGTGGATCGCGGTCGCCGGCGCGCTCGGCGAGATCCGTTGCTTCGGTCATGGCGTCAACTTACATTGACACGAGCGGCAGTGTCAATCAAAGTTGACAACCTTGGCGTCCTGTCCTCGTCAGGAGCAGGTGAGCACGATCTTGCCGAACTGGTCGCCGGACGCGAGCCGTTCGAAGCCCTCACGGGCCCGGTCGAGCGGGAGCACCTCGTCGATGACGGGGCGAACGCCCGTGGCGGCGCAGAAGGAGAGCAGGTCCTCCAGCTCGTCCTTGGTGCCCATGGTGGAGCCGACGACCTTCAGCTCCAGGAAGAAGATCCGGGTGAGCTCGGCGTGCGAGGGCCGGTCGCCGCTCGTGGCGCCGGAGATGACGAGCGTGCCGCCGGGGCGCAGCGACTTCACCGAGTGGGACCAGGTGGCCGCGCCGACGGTCTCGATCACCGCGTCCACCCGCTGCGGCAGCCGGGCGCCCGGCTCCACCGCCTCGACGGCGCCGAGCTCCAGCGCCCGCTTGCGCTTGGCCTCGTCGCGGCTGGTGGCGAAGACCCGCAGGCCGGCCGCCTTGCCCAGCACGATGGCCGCCGTGGCGACACCGCCTCCCGCGCCCTGGACGAGGACGGAGTCACCGGGCCGCACACCCGCGTTGGTGAAGAGCATCCGGTACGCCGTCAGCCAGGCCGTGGGCAGACAGGCGGCCTCCTCGAAGGAGAGCTCCTTGGGCTTGGGCAGGATGTTCCAGGTCGGCACGGCGACCTGCTCGGCGAAGGTGCCCTGGTAGCGCTCGGTGAGGATGGAGCGGGGCTCGTCGGGTCCGACCCCGTGCCCGGTCTGCCCGATCACGGAGTGCAGGACGACCTCGTTGCCGTCCGCGTCGACCCCGGCGGCGTCGCAGCCGAGGATCATCGGCAGCCGGCCCTCCGGGAGGCCGACGCCTCGCAGCGACCAGAGATCGTGATGGTTGAGGGAGGCGGCCCGGACATCGACGGTGCTCCAGCCGGGCCGGATCTCGGGGGCCGGACGCTCCCCCAACTCCAGGCCGGAAAGCGGCTGGTCGCGGTCGATTCGGGCGGCGTAGACGGCGAACATGACGTCGACGATAGGGGCGGGGAGGGACGGGCGAAACCGGGGGCGACTGTGAGACATGCCCTCTTGCGGAAACAGCCCGTCCGGGGGCGCCCCCGACGCAGCTCACCCGAACAGGCGGGCATGCGGGCAAAGGAATGGCCCCGCCCTGACGGGCGGGGCCATTCAGCCGAACGTCACCGGCGGGCGACGCCCTCCGCACGAGCGGCCGCGGCGACCGCCGCGGTCACCGCGGGAGCGACCCGCTCGTCGAACGGCGACGGAATGACGTAGTCCGCCGCGAGGTCGTCGCCGACGACCCCGGCCAGCGCCTCCGCGGCCGCAAGCTTCATGCCGTCGGTGATCCGGGACGCCCGCACCTGCAGCGCACCGGCGAAGATGCCCGGGAACGCCAGCACGTTGTTGATCTGGTTCGGGAAGTCCGACCGCCCGGTGGCGACGACCGCCGCGTACTTGTGGGCGACGTCCGGATGCACCTCGGGGGTCGGGTTGGCCATGGCGAAGACGAACGCGCCCTTCGCCATCGAGGCCACCGCCTCCTCCGGGACCGTGCCGCCGGAGACGCCGATGAACACGTCGGCACCGGCCAGCGCGTCCTCCAGCGAACCGCTCAGCCCGGCCTTGTTGGTGATCTCGGCCAGCTCGCGCTTGACGTCGGTGAGGTCCTCGCGGTCCGCCGAGACGATGCCCTTGCGGTCGGTGACCGCGACGTCCCCGATACCGGCCCCGACCAGCATCTTGGCGATGGCGACACCGGCCGCGCCGGCGCCCGAGATGACCGCCCGCAGCTCGCCGAGGTCCCGCCCGCTCAGCTTCGCCGCGTTGCGCAGCGCCGCCAGCGACACGATCGCGGTGCCGTGCTGGTCGTCATGGAAGACCGGGATGTCGAGCGCGTCCTGGAGCCGGCGCTCGATCTCGAAGCACCGCGGCGCCGAAATGTCCTCGAGGTTCACTCCGCCGAACGAGGGTGCGAGGCGCACCACCGTCTCCACGATCTCGTCCACGTCCGTGCAGGCGAGCGCGATCGGAACCGCGTCCACACCGCCGAACTGCTTGAACAGAATCGCCTTGCCTTCCATCACCGGAAGGGAGGCCTCCGGGCCGATGTCCCCGAGCCCGAGCACGGCCGTGCCGTCGGTCACGACGGCGACGACGGACGACTTCCACGTGTAGTCGTTGACCAGATCCGGCTGCTCCGCGATCGCGGTGCACACCCGCGCCACACCGGGCGTGTAGGCGAGGGACAGGTCGTCCTTGTCACGGACGGGAACGGTGGCCTGCACGGCCATCTTGCCGCCACGGTGCAGCGCGAACACCGGGTCGAACGAGTCGAGGGGCTCCGCACCGCCCTCCTGGCCCGATCCGTCGGCGCTCTTGCTGCGAGGATTGACGATCTCCGCTGCCACTGTGTCTTACCCCTTAGGTCTTCATTGGCTTGAGGGTGGCCACTCCTGATTGAGAAGTGGGCGGGCATCGCGCGGGCCCCAGAGGTGATGCGACGGGCGCCTGCGCGTCGGGCGCGCCGCACACGCGCCCTGAGCCCCGGATGAGGGGTGTAAAAAACCTTCTTACCGGACGGAGACCACAGCCGACGAGTCGATTCGTGCAAGGTCACATCCCGCGACCTGTGGACCTTCGACAGTGGTCACCGGGAGTGACATGCGTCATGCGCGAAGACTCGCCAAGGTCCTGAAATCGCTTGACACGGACTCAGATGGAGTCAAGTCAAGGAACGGAGCGCACGGCAAGTGATCACATCACAAGATGAACCGAAGATCTTCCGGCCGGAACGGGGGATTCCCGCAGATGGTCCGGCTCCGTCCGGTCGTGATGTACCGGACTGATGGGGTTCGGGGGTCGCCCGTTATCCGATTTTGACATGGGTGGGCCCCTGATTGGCGTAGTCCGAATGGCAAGATGCCGTAATCACACGAGGTCGCGACACCCAAAGGTGTGTGTTCTCGTCGACCCATCGGCATTGTCGACCCATCGGCATCTCCATCCATCCGCCGGAGGAACCCACCATGACCGCAAGCATCACCCGACGCACGACCGCCGCGCGCACCCGCCTGGCAGCGGTCGGATCCCTCGCGGTCGCGGGCGCCTTGCTGCTCACCGCCTGCGGCGACCAGACCGAGGGCGGCGGCAGCTCCTCCGAGTCCTCGGGCAGCGCCAACGCGGCGCCGCTCTTCTCCAAGCTGCCGGCCGACATCCAGAAGGCGGGCGTCATCAAGGTCGGCACCAACGCCGAGTACGCCCCCATGGAGTCGGTCGAGGGCGGCAAGATCGTGGGCGTCGACCCCGACATCGCCGCCGCGCTCGGCAAGCAGCTCGGCGTCGACTTCCAGTTCACCTCGGGCGGCTTCGACACCCTGATCACCGCGGTCAACACCGGCCGCTACGACGTCGCCATGTCGTCGATCACGGACAACAAGCAGCGCCAGGAAGGCCTGGACGACAGCGGCAAGAAGCTCGGCGAGGGCGTCGACTTCGTCGACTACTTCACCGCGGGCACCGCCATCTACGTCCAGAAGGGCAACCCCAAGGGCATCAAGACGATGGACGACCTCTGCGGTCAGACCGTCGCCGTGCAGCGGGGCACCACCTACGAAGAGGCCCTGCAGGCGCAGTCCAAGACATGCACCGAGGGCGGCAAGAAGGCGCTCAAGATCGAGTCCTTCGAGAACGACACCGAGGCCCAGACCCGCGTGAAGTCCGGCGGCGCCGTGGCCGGCGTCAACGACTACCCGGTCGCCGTGGACATGGCCCGCAAGGCCGGCGGCGGCAACACCTTCGAGGTCCTCGACGAGCAGTACGAGGCCGCTCCGTTCGGCATCGTCGTGGACAAGAAGAACACCCAGCTGCGCGACGCCCTGAAGGAGGCCGTCGACGCGATCATCAAGGACGGCTCGTACCAGAAGGTGCTGGAGAAGTGGGGCGCCGAGAGCGGCGCGATCAAGGCCGCCGCGGTCAACGGCGGCAAGTGATCCACCCGCACCTCTCCTCGCCTTCGAAGGGCACTCCCCATGACTGACAAGCTCGAGAAGTCCTCCGCGGGCGCACCACCGGAGGACACCCCTCCGGTCGCGAAGGACTCGGCGTTCTCCGGCCCGCCGGAGGCCATCAAGGCCATCCCGGTGCGCCACTGGGGCCGCTGGGTCAGCGCCGTGGTCGTCATCGCGCTGCTGGCGCTGCTGGTCAACGCCTTCGCCAACGGTGACATCCAGTGGGACACGGTCGGCGACCAGCTGTTCAACTCGACGGTCGTCGCGGGCGCCGGACGCACCCTGCTGATCAGCGTCCTGTCCATGGTGCTCGGCGTCGTCCTGGGCGTCGTCCTGGCCGTGATGCGGCTGTCGAAGAACCCGGTGACCAGCACCGTCGCGTGGCTGTACATCTGGTTCTTCCGCGGCACCCCGGTGTATGTGCAGCTGCTGATGTGGTTCAACCTGGCGCTGATCTTCCCCGTCCTGAACCTCGGTCCGATCTACAAGGACGAGATGACGGACGTCATGACGCCGTTCATGTGCGCCCTGCTCGGCCTCGGTCTGAACGAGGCGGCCTACATGGCGGAGATCTGCCGGGCCGGTCTGCTGGCCGTCGACGAGGGCCAGACGGAGGCCGCGCACGCGCTCGGCATGAGCCACGGCAGGACGCTGCGCCGGATCGTCATCCCGCAGGCGATGCGGGTGATCGTGCCGCCGACCGGCAACGAGTTCATCAACATGCTGAAGACGTCGTCGCTGGTGTACGTGGTGACGTACAACGAGCTGCTGCGTTCGACCTCGGTGATCGGCTCGTCGTCGTTCGCCGTGATGGAGCTGCTCTTCGTCGCCTCCATCTGGTACCTGGTGATGACCAGCGTCTTCAGCGTCTTCCAGTACTACCTGGAGCGCTACTACGCCCGCGGCAGCAGCCACAGCCTGCCGCCCACGGTCTTCCAGAAGATCAGGGCGAACCTGTTCGGATCCTCGAGGAGCAAGGCATGACCGCGATGGTGAAGGCCGAGGGCGTCCACAAGTCCTTCGGCGCGGTCGAGGTCCTCAAGGGCATCGACCTGGAGGTCAAGAACGGTGAGGTGTTCTGCCTCATCGGCCCGTCCGGCTCCGGCAAGTCGACCTTCCTGAGGTGCATCAACCACCTGGAGAAGATCAACGCCGGCCGCCTGTACGTCGACGGGGAGCTGGTCGGCTATCGCCAGAAGGGCGACAAGCTGTACGAGCTCAAGGACAGCGAGGTCGCGCGCAAGCGCCGGGACATCGGCATGGTGTTCCAGCGGTTCAACCTGTTCCCGCACATGACGGCGCTGGACAACGTCATCGAGGCCCCGGTCCAGGTCAAGGGCGCGAGCAAGGCCCAGGCGCGGGAGCGCGCGAAGGAGCTCCTGGACCGCGTCGGCCTCGCCGACAAGGCCGGGAACTACCCCTCGCAGCTCTCCGGCGGCCAGCAGCAGCGCGTGGCCATCGCCCGGGCGCTGGCCATGGACCCGAAGCTGATGCTGTTCGACGAGCCGACCTCGGCCCTCGACCCGGAGCTGGTCGGCGACGTCCTCGACGTCATGCGCGACCTCGCCGAGTCCGGCATGACGATGGTCGTCGTCACCCACGAGATGGGCTTCGCCCGCGAGGTCGGCGACAGCCTGGTCTTCATGGACGGCGGCGTGGTCGTCGAATCCGGCAACCCGCGCGAGGTCCTGACCAACCCGCAGCACGAGCGGACGCAGGCGTTCCTGTCCAAGGTGCTGTAACCCGGCAACGGGAAGGGGCGGTACGGAGTTCCCGTACCGC
The DNA here is from genome assembly GCF_040635845.1 of Streptomyces sp. NPDC006872. Classification (NCBI taxonomy): domain Bacteria; kingdom Bacillati; phylum Actinomycetota; class Actinomycetes; order Kitasatosporales; family Streptomycetaceae; genus Streptomyces; species Streptomyces sp. NPDC006872. The sequence continues at coordinate 882,456 of NZ_JBEYIL010000001.1, read as the reverse complement.
CCCTTCCGCGTCCTGGCGATCAGGTCACTTCACGGCCAGCACCAGCGTGTCCGACGGCGAGCACCACACCGCCCGGGCCTCGCCGAAGCCCTTCTCCCTCAGCACGCGCGCGTGCCAGGCGGCGGAGGGCGTGTCCCCGTCCGCATGCTCGCCGTAGATCTCGAAACGGCGGGCGGTGGGCGCGGCGAGGACGGGATCCCGACCGGCCAGCTGCCACCACTGGGCCCAGTCGAGCGCTCCGTCCGCCTTGGCCTGATCCATGCGGGCGAGCCGCAGCGCCCGCTCCGCCGCGTTGATCCTGGGCGTCGTGTCGTCGATCATGTGGTCCGCGTTCATGAAGACACCGCCGTCGCGGACGAGTTCCGCGACCGATCCGTAGAGGGCGGCGAGGGGTTCGCTGTGCAGCCAGTGCAGGGCCGTGGCGGTCAGGACGGCGTCGTACGAGTCGTACGGCAGCGCCGTCGCCCAGTCCGGGTCCTTGAGGTCGGCGGTGACGAAGGCGACCCGGTCGTCGCCCTCGAAGGTCCCCTCGGCGATGGCGAGGAGCGCCGGATCGAGGTCGACGCCGGTGCTGGTGGCGCCGGGGAGGCGGGCGAGCAGCCGGGCGGTGACGGTCCCGGTCCCACAGGCGAGGTCGAGCACCCGCGGCTCCGGGCCGACGACGGCCTCCACCATGTCGATCATGACCCGGAGGCGTTCCTCGCGGTCGGGCATGTACCACTCCTGCTGGCGGTCCCAGCTTCGCTGCCAGGCAGCCCAGTCGGTACTGGTCGTGGCCGTCTGCGCGTCCGTCATCGCAACCCTCCACCGCGTATGTCCCGTAATACCCTGGAAGTACGAACGGCCGTTACTCCGCCCGCACCCCGACACTAGAGCGCCCCCGTAAGGACTACAAGTGGAACTGGCCTATTACTCGGACTATGCCGTGCGTCTCGTGAACAGCGAGGAGCCGGCCCGGACCAAGGACGCGCTGACCTCGGTCGAGGCCGTGCGCGCCCTGTTCGGCGTCAACCAGTCGGCGGGCCGTCGGGCCACCGACGCGGACGTCACCCGGTTCCGCTCGGTCCGGGCCCGCCTGCGCGCGGTGTTCGAGGCGGCCGACGCCGGCGACGAGACCCTCGCCGTCGACCTGCTGAACTCCCTCCTCCTGGAGTTCCCGGTGAGCCCGCAGATCTCCGGCCACGACTTCCGCGACGACGACGGCCGCCCGCTGTGGCACATGCACCTGGCCGACCACCCGTCGAACGCGACGGCGGGCTACGCGGCGATCGCGGCCATGGGCCTGGCGTTCCACCTCACCGAGTACGGCGTGGACCGCCTGGGCCTGTGCGAGGCGCCCCCCTGCCGCAACGCCTACCTGGACACGTCCACGAACCGCTCCCGGCGCTACTGCTCCGACCGCTGCGCGACCCGCGCCAACGTGGCCGCCTACCGCGCCCGCAAACGCCTGGAGGCGGACCGGACGGACCGGACCCTCGGCACCGGCCTGGCCGCCGACAGCGCCCAGCGCACCAACGCCAGCGGCGAACGCTGAGCCGGCCTGCGCGGACGGTAGCGCAGCCGCACCTTGCCCAGGACCAGCTCGTCGGGCACGGTCCCGTAGTCGGTGCTGTCGCCGCCGGCGTAGGCGTTGTCCCCGCGGACCCACCACCCGCCGTCACGGCGCTCCGCGATCCGTTTGACGACCAGCAGGTCCTGCTGGAACGGATGCCGCAGCACGATCACATCCCCCGGCCGCACCCGCGCGCCGTACTGCACCACCAGCTGATCGCCGTGGTACAGCGTCGGCACCATGGACGGACCGGTCACCTCGGCCAGTCCGAAGAGCGCGGACGCCCTCGCGCGCTCGGTCTCCTGCGACAGCTCCGGCATCGCCGGCACCTCCCCGGTCGTTCCTCCACCAGTCTCAGTCTGACCCCGGACTTTTGTCCTAAGCCCATGGGGGCACTCGCGAAAACCCGTCTCCCAGGGAGTAATGTCCCACCTGAGAAGACGATCACGAGGAAGGAATGCTCCATGCTTTCCCGCCTGTTTGCCCCCAAGGTCAAGGTCAGCGCACACTGCGACCTGCCCTGCGGTGTGTACGACCCGGCCCAGGCCCGCATCGAGGCGGAGTCGGTGAAGGCCGTGCAGGAGAAGATGGCCGCCAACGACGACCCGCACTTCCAGGCTCGCGCCGTTGTCATCAAGGAGCAGCGCGCCGAGCTCGCCAAGCACCACGTGTCGGTCCTGTGGAGCGACTACTTCAAGCCCCCGCACTTCGAGAAGTACCCGGAGCTCCACGTCCTGGTCAACGACACCCTGAAGGCCCTGTCGGCCGCCAAGGCGTCGACGGACCCGAAGACCGGCGAGAAGGCCCTGGAGCTCATCGCCGAGATCGACCGGATCTTCTGGGAGACCAAGAAGGCCTGATCCTTCGAGCACCTGCTCCACCAGCTCCACAGCCCGCACCCGGGCCCGCAGGCCGCCGAACTCGGCGTCCAGAGGGTCCGGGTGCGGTCTTGTCCGTCCGGTCCGGGTGCGGTCTTGTCCGCCCGGTCCGGGTGCGGTCTTGTCCGCCCGACGGCGCCACTTCACCGCCCTCCCCCGGCCGCCGGTCCGGCGTCTCGCTCAGGCCGCCGTACGCGCTTCCCGCACCCGCAGTCGGCGGGCGAGGTGGCCGAGCAGCACGGCGTTGAACAGCCCGCACAGGGCCACGCCCGCGGAGAAGGTCAGCGGGTTCAGCCAGGCGAGCGCGGAGTCCTCCGTGGGGACCGCCACCAGGGCGAGGAAGCTGAACGGCGCCGTGGACATCAGCGGCCAGATGCCGGCGAATCCCGGGTCCGGCAGCGCGTAGACGGCGACCAGGAAGAAGCCCAGTGCCGCCGCGACCACGGCGAGGTAGCCGCGCGCGAGCCAGTTGTCCACCGCCGGCGCCAGGAGGTCCCGAGTCCTTCGCCGGCCGGTGCTCGTCGAGCGCGCCGGGGTACGCGTGCCGGGCGATGCGGCGTTCCTGGAGCCCGCGGCGAGGGCGCCGAGCACGGCGGCGTTCACGAGGGCGCACAGGCCGAGCCAGACCGCCCAGAGAACGACGGCCGACGCCTCGACCGCCCCGCCGCCCTCGGTGCCGGGGCCGAAGGGCAGGACCACGCCCAGGAAGGAGAGGGGCGCCGTGAGCATCATGGAGCTCTGGGCGAGGTCGCTGTCCGGGAAGAGGAACACGACCAGGACGGAGGCAGCGAAGGCCGCCAGATAGCCCCGGGCGAGCCGGTTGTCCGTGGCAAGCGCGAAGAGCCGACGCGGCAGGCGGTGCGGGCGGGAGGCGTTCGGCATCTGGGTTCCTTCGGGTTCGGGTCGGTCCGGTTCGTGATCTCCACGGTGAACCAGGGGCCTCGAACGGGGATGAGTACGCCTACTCATCCCCGCATGGGAGGTTCAGGAAGCGGGCTCAGTTCAGGACGAGCACGACGGCCAGTGCCACGAGCAGCGAGTCGATCCTGTCCAGCAGACCGCCCGAGCCGGGCAGCCAGCGCCCGGCGTCCTTGGCCTGCGCACCTCTCTTGACCATGGATTCGAGCAGGTCCCCGGCCGGGCCGCCGACCGCCACCGCGACGGCCGTCGGCCAGCTCAGCGCGGACAGCACGGCGAGCGTGGCCAGACCCGCCGCGGCCCCGGCCAGCGTCCCGCTCCACCGCTTGGCCGGCGACAGCGGCGACAGACGCGGCCCGCCGAGCCTTCGACCGGCGAAGTACGCCGCGATGTCGGCGATCGAGACCGCCGCGAACAGCGCCAGGGCGCTCGCCCCGAGCGGCACCAGCGCGGCCGACACGCTGAGCCAGGCCAGCCCGAGCAGCCCTGCGCCGAGTCGGCGCAGGCCGTGGTCGGCGTCGCCGGCCAGCAACGGCACCGCGGCCACCGCGAGCGCCCCGATCCCGACCGCCCGGAACACCTCTCCGGGCGCCGCCCAGGCCGTCAGCACCACGCCGACCACCGCCGCGGCCAGCACCAGCCGGTCCGCCCGGCCCAGCCGCATCAGCCCGCCGAACTCCATCACCGCGATCACCCCGACGGCGCCGGCGACAGCCGCCGCACCGGGCCGACCCCACCAGAACGCACCGGTGACCAACGGCACTCCGACCGCCCACGCGCACCACCGGACCATCAGCTCACGACGCCGGGACACCGCCACCGCGATGCCGCCGAGCACCAACGCCCCACCGAGGTAGGGCGCCAGCGATGCGACAGTGACCATCAAACGGATCCGACGGCGGCAGGCGTCTCGACGCGCGACGCCTGCCCCGAGCGCAACCCCGACCGCAGCGCCTCCAGCGCCGCCCCCCACGCGGCCACGATGCGCGCGTTCTCGGCGGTGTCCCTGACCGCGATCCGCACGGTGCGCCCCTGGTACCGGGGCGACAACGGCGACAGGTCGCGCAGGTACACGTCGTGGCGGCGGCACTCGGCCACCAGTTCGGCCGCGCTCGGCCCGTCCGGGGGCAGGGTCACGGTGAGGAAGTTCGCCACGGACTCCTCGACCGCCAGGTTCTCGTCCGACCCGGCCAGGGCCGTGGCCAGTTGACGACGCAGCTCATGCGTGCGACGCCAGCGGTCGCGGTAGTGCTCCGGGTCGCGCAGGGCCGCCACGGCGGCCAGCTGCGCCGGGAGGCTGACCGGCCAGGGCGGGGTCCGTCGACGTAGCTCTGCCGCGGTGCTCGGCTCGGCCACCAGGTAGGCGGCCCGCAGGCCGGACAGCGCGTACATCTTGGACAGCGACGTGCAGACGATCACCCGCGGGTCCGTCGCGGCCAGCTCGGCGAGCGACTCGGCCAGGTCGACGTATCCCAGGTACGCCTCGTCGATCCACCAGCGGGTGCCGGCCGGCGCGGCGGCGATCGCCGAGCGCAGCTCCGCGGCCGGCGCGTGGCGTCCGGTCGGGTTGTTCGGGTTGACCACCACCACGAGGTCGTAGCGGCCGGACCCGACCGCGGCGGACAGCCGGTCGGGGTCGATCCGCCAGCCGTCCTCGCGGCGCAGCCGGAACCGGTCCACCCGGCAGCCGATCACCCGCTCCGTGACATGGGCGTACTCGCCGTAGCACGGGTCGGTCAGCAGTACCCGGCTCCCCGGGGTCAGCCACTGGCCGAACGCCCTGAAGATCAGGTCGGACGAGCCCGCGCCGACGGCGAGGGTCTCCATGGGCAGCGCCCGGGCCGTGGCGATCTCCGCCAGCAGGCCCTCGGCGCCGGACGGCGGCGAGGTCCGGGCGGCCCAGGCCGGGTCTTCCGCGAGCGCCGCCCGCACCCCGGGGGCCGGCGGGAACCAGGCGTCCAGCACATCGGCCGCGACGACCTGCTCGCGCCGGTGCAGGGTGCGGAAGTCCGTGCCGATGGCGGTGAACGAGGCGCCGCCGTGTTCGCAGCCGTCCGGCCGGGGTGCGAACGCCATGTCCAGCCGCCAGTCCACGGCGGACCGCAGCCGCTCCAGCGCGGCCCCGTACCGTTCCCTCGCGCGCCTCGTCAGCTCGATCACCTCGCCGGTCAGCACCTCGAACGTCACCGCACCGCTGTGGACCGTGCGGCCGACCGGGCACAGGCCGACGGCCAGGTACATGTCGAGCAGCTCGGCGCGCCCCATCGCCACCACCCGGCGACCGCCCCGGGCGGCGATCCAGCGCAGCGCCGCGTACATCAGCAGGGGCGCCGCCGCGGTGGCCCGCCAGCGCGGCTCGACGGTGAGGATGCGTACCTCGAACGGGTCGTCGTCGGTCAGCAGCGGCAGTTCGTCACGGGTCAGGTACTTGTCCAGCGCGTACCGCCCCGACCAGGGCGGGGTCAGGCTGACGAAGCCGATACGGGCCGGCCCTCGCGCCGCGACCAGGTAGACGTTGCCGCCGTCGTCCAGTCCGTCGCGAAGCCGCCCGGCCGGATTCGGCGGATGCTGGCCCAGCTCCGCCGCGTACACCCGGTGACGTAGTTCGTGGATCCACTCGAAATCCTCCGGAGTGGCAACGCGCAACTGCAGATCACGGCCCATGGGCACCTCTCGAGCAACCGACTCGGCACGGAAAGCACTCCATCGTGCGGAGCACGGACCGACCGGGCCAGGGCCGAGCGACGCAGCCCGCCTGAGTACGCGTACTCAGGCGGGCCGACAGGCGCCCGGGCACTCGGGCACCCGCGTTCTCAGGCAGTCGTGGCGTCGCCTCCGTCGGCCGGGTCGTCCTCGCCGACCTCCAGCAGGCCGGCCGCCGCGCCCACCACGCGCGGGTCGGGGGTGCCGACGACCTCGTCGTCCTTGTCCGTGTAGTCGAAACGGGCGAGCACGCTGCGCATGGCCTCGACGCGGGCCCGCTTCTTGTCGTTGCTCTTGACCACGGTCCAGGGCGCGTGCTCGGTGTCCGTCTCCCGGAACATGGCGACCTTCGCGGCGGTGTAGTCGTCCCAGCGGTCGAGGGAGGCCAGGTCCATGGGGCTGAGCTTCCACTGCCGTACGGGGTCGACCTGACGGATGGTGAAGCGGGTGCGCTGTTCGCCCTGCGAGACGGAGAACCAGAACTTCAGCAGGTCGACGCCGTCGTCCACGAGCATCCGCTCGAACATCTGCGCCTGGCGCATGAAGCGCCGGTACTCGTCGTCCGAGCAGAAGCCCATGACCCGCTCCACACCCGCCCGGTTGTACCAGGAGCGGTCGAACAGCACGATCTCGCCCGCCGTCGGCAGATGCTGGACATAGCGCTGGAAGTACCACTGCCCGCGCTCGCGCTCGGTCGGCTTCTCCAGCGCCACGACCCGTGCGCCGCGCGGGTTGAGGTGCTCCGTGAAGCGCTTGATGGTGCCGCCCTTGCCGGCCGCGTCCCGCCCCTCGAAGACGATGACGAGCCGGCGCCCGGTCTCCTTGATCCAGCGCTGCAGCTTCAGCAGCTCGATCTGCTGGAGCCTCTTGTGCCAGTCGTATTCTTTGCGCTCCATGCGGTGCGCGTACGGATAGTTCTCCCGCCAGGTGTCGATCGGGCTTCCGTCCGGCCGCACGAGTACGGGGTCGTCGGCGTCGGTGTAGTCGACCGTCAGGTCGGTCGACTCGGACAGCAGAGGCGGCATGGTCATCCTTGCTCCCGGTCTCGGATCTCAGTGCCGACCAGCGCGGCGGCGGGCAGCGTGACCGGCCATGCGATCACCATGCGTCCCGCGACGCCCCACCGCACCTCCGCCGGCCGCCTGCCCAGGCCCGCGCCGAGGCTGCTGCCGGAGGCCACCTGTGTGGTGGACAGGGCGAAGCCGAGGTGGGCGGAGGTGAGGATGACGACCGCCACGAGGAACGTGATGTGGTCCATTGCCTCATGGGAACAAGCGCTTCCGTACGGGAGGCGAACTGCAGGCAAAGGCTGTTCCAGGTCCCCGCGCCCGTGGGGTGAGGATCGTGCAATCCTGGCCTGATGGAACGGGAGGACCTGGTGAGGCTGCGGCAGGCGCGTGACCGCATGGATCGTGAGTACGCCGAACCGCTCGACGTCGCCGCGCTCGCGCGCACGGCGCTGATGTCCTCGGGACACTTCCAGCGCAGCTTCCGCGAGGCCTACGGCGAGACGCCCTACGGCTATCTGATGACCCGCCGGGTCGAGCGCGCCAAGGCCCTGCTGCGCCGCGGGGACCTGAGCGTGACGGAGGTCTGCCTCGCGGTCGGCTGCACCTCGCTCGGCTCGTTCAGCTCCCGCTTCACCCAACTCGTCGGCGAGACTCCGAGCGCGTACCGGGCGCGGTCGCACGAGCCGAGCGCGGTGATCCCGCCGTGCGTCGCTCGTAAGTTCACCCGCCCGAAGCTCCCCCGACGCTCCTAAGGCTGGACACCATGGACCTGAGACTGCACCAGTGCTTCATCGCCGTCGACGACCACGACAAGGCTCTGTACTTCTATCGCGACGTCCTCGGGCTCGAGGTCCGGGGCGACGTCGGCTTCGAGGGGATGCGCTGGGTGACCCTCGGCTCGCCGCTCCAGCCGGACGTCAGCATCGTGCTGGAACCCCCGGGCGCCGACCCCGACGCCTCCCCCGCCGACAAGGACGCGCTGGCCCGGCTGCTCGCCAAGGGCATGCTGCGCGGGGTCATCTTCTCCACCGCCGACTGCGACGCGCTGCACGCGCGTGTGCAGGAGGCCGGCGTCGAGGTGCTCCAGGAGCCGACCGACCAGCCGTACGGAGTGCGCGACTGCGCCTTCCGGGACCCGGCCGGAAACCTGCTGCGGTTCATGGAACGCAAGGACGTGTGACGACCGGCGCCGCCTACGATCGCGCCATGACCGCCCACACCCCCGCCCGCGCTCCCGCCCACACCCCCGTCCGCTGGACGTACGCCTTCGTCGACCGGCCCGCCGCGCTCTTCGAGCGGGCCTGCGCGTTCTGGACCGCCGTCACGGACACCTCGCTCTCCGACCTCCGGGGCGAGGACGGGGAGTTCGTCACCCTGTTGGCGGAGGGCGCCGACGCCTGTGTGAAGGTCCAGGGGGTCGCGGGCGGCGACGGCGGCGCGCATCTCGACTTCGCCGTCGCGGATGTCCCCGCGTTCGTCGAGGCGTCGCGCAAGCTGGGGGCGGAGACGGCCGCCGCCCACGAGGGATGGGCCGTGCTGCGCTCCCCCGCCGGACTGGCGTTCTGCGTGGTGCCGTGGCACGGGGAGTCGGTGCGGCCGCCCGTGGTGGCCGACAGCCGCCTGGACCAGGTGTGCGTCGACCTCCCGCCGTCGGCGTACGACGCCGAAGTCGCCTTCTGGAGCGGCCTGCTGCCCGACTGGTCGGCCCGGCCGGGGTCCCGGCCCGAGTTCCACGTGGTCGAACCGCCGTCCGGCCTTCCGGTCCGCATCCTGCTCCAGCGGCTCGACGAGGAACGGCCCGAGGACGGAGGTGCGGCCGCCGCCCATCTCGACCTGGCCTGCGGACCGGACGTCGACGCCGTGCGGGTCCGGCACGAGCGGCTCGGCGCGGAACTCGTCGCCCGCCATCCCCACTGGACGGTGATGCGCGACCCGGCCGGCGGCCTGTACTGCCTGACCGGGCGCGACGCGGAGACCGGCGGGCTGCCGCGGCAGGCTTCGTGACGGCTACGGGCCCGTCACGTACACGCAGATGACCCCGTCGTCGGTCGACGACCCCTCACCGCCCGGGCTCGGGCACGGGTTGACGTCCAGATCGTCGGCGTCCATGTGCAGCAGCGGCGCCGCGGACTCGCCGGGCGCGGACCCGCCCTGCGGCTGCCGCGCCGGGGGTTCGGCGGAGTCCTGCAGCCACAGCGTCAGACCGCCCGCGACGACCACGGCCGCCAGCCACGCTCCGACGGCCCACCGCCACATCCGACGCCGACTGCTCCCCATGGCGTCACGGTAGCCGCGCGGGCGGCCGTGCGGGGGCCGAATGTCAGGAGGCCGGGGCGGTGTGCGGGTCGGGATCCTGCTCCAGCGGCTCGGCGTCCGGCCCCACATGCGCGTCGCACTTCGGGTTGTGACACGGCCCCGGCACCCAGCGCGGGACCCACGCCCCCAGCGTCTTGTACCGCTGGATGACGGACTGCACGGGCTGTCCACAGGTGGGACAGACGCGTTGTTCCCTGTCCATCTCCTCAGGGTAGGCCGGGCCGGGCACGAGCGCCCCCTGTCGTGCGCCGCTACCCCTCAGCGCTCCCTGGAGTACGTCCGCACCACCGCGCCGTTGCCGAAGGTGCGCAGGCCGCCGAAAGCGAAGCGGGCGATGTCGAAGCGGGCGCCGAACATGGGCATGCCGGTGCCGTAGACGATCGGGTACGACTTGATGACGAGCTCGTCGATCTCGTCGAACAGCTCGCCCGCGATGCGGGAGCCGCCGCACAGGTAGATGTCGAGGCCGCTGTCCTCGGCCTTCAGCTCGCGGACCTTGCCGAGCAGATCGTCCGCGACGATCTCGACGTCCGGGTCGGGCGACTCGGCGAGGGTGCGCGAGGCGACGTACTGGCGCAGATGGGCGTACGGGCTGGTGACGCCCTCCTTCAGCGCGATGTCGTAGCTGGCCCGGCCCTGGATGATCGTGTCGAACCGCCGGTTGGCCAGGTCGTCGATGCCGAGCGGGCGGCGGCCGTGGGTGGGCAGGGTCTCCGGATACTCCGTCTTGAGGAAGTCGAGGAACTCCTCGTCGACGAAGGAGATCATCGCGGAGCCGTCCCCGGTCTCGTCCCCGATGAAGCCGTCGAGGGAGCAGGCGACGAAGTACGTGAGCTTTCGCAAGTAGGGCTCTTTCCGTAGGCTGCGCTTGAACCACTCCAGTTGTAGTACTTCGGTTGTAGTGGTTGCAAGGGGGTTTCCAGGTTTCCCGGCGTTTCGGGAAACCGAGCCAAGTGAGGGAGTGGGTTCCGCATGGCCGGAAATCCGGAGCGCCGGGCGTCCCTGGTGGACGCCGGGGTCGAGGTGCTCGCACACGAAGGGGCGCGGGGGCTGACCTTCCGCGCGGTGGACGCGGCGGCGGGGGTGCCGGTGGGCACCGCCTCCAACTACTTCACCGGACGTGACGACCTGCTGCGGCAGATCGACGCCCGACTGCATGTACGGCTGGCGCCCGACCCCGAGGTGTTCGGCGGGCTGCTGACCGGGCCGCGGGACCGCTCGCTGGTCACGGCGTTCATGCACGACCTGATGACCCGCGCCGCCCGCGACCGGACGGGCTATCTGGCCCTGCTGGAGATGCGCCTCGAAGCGACCCGGCGCCCCGAACTGCGCGCCTCCTTCACCACGTCGGTGCGCGGCGACCTCCAGCAGGGCATGGACTTCCACCGCGAGGCGGGTCTGCCGGGCGGCGACGAGACCGTCGTCGTGCTGTACCTGGCGATGCTCGGCCTGATCCTGGAGCACCTGACGCTGCCCGACGTCCTGGACGGCGCCCTGCCGGGAGTCTCCGTCCCGGAGGGCCTGGTCGAGCGGATCGTGGCGACGGTGGTGCCGGAAGCCTCGGAACTGCCGCAGGCCCCCTGAACGGGCCGGTCCGTGGGCAGCGGCGGCCAGAGGCGGGCCCCGCCCACCGTGGGGATGCGCGGGACCCACCGGACCCGCCCCCGAGGGACCGCCCCGACGACCGCGCGGAGCCGGCGACCGCCGATCACCGAGACGGGCCAGTTGACGGGCTAGTTGCTGCGTCGGGTCACGAACTCTGCCAAGGAGAGCAGGCCGCCCGCGGATTCCGGGTCCGGGATCGCCCGGGCCAGTTCGTGCATGGCGCGGGACATGCGGTCGGCCGCCTGCTCCTGGGCCCACTCGCGGCCGCCGGCCCGCTCCACGGCCAGCGTGGTGCGGTCCAGGTCGGCCGGTTCGTAGGGCGCCGCGTACAGTTCGGCCAGTTCCCCGGCCGCCGGGGTGCCCGAGGTCAGCGCGGCGACCACCGGCAGGGACTTCTTACGGGCGGCGAGGTCCGCACCGGCCGGCTTGCCGGTGTGCCGCGGGTCGCCCCATATCCCGATGACGTCGTCGATGAGCTGGAAGGCGAGCCCGGCCTCCCGGCCGAACGCGTCCAACGCGTCGACGTCCTCCTCGGCCGCCCCGGCGTACAGCGCGCCCACCGCGCAGGCGCAGCCGAGCAGCGCGCCGGTCTTGGCCTCGGCCATGGCGAGCACCTCGTCGAGGGTGATCTCGGCGGGGCCGCGTCTCTCCATGGCCGTGTCCGCCTGCTGGCCGGCGCAGAGTTCGACCACACAGGCGGCGACCCGGCCGACGGCCTGCGAGGACGCGGGGTGCGGATCCCCGGCGAGCAGACCCAGCGCGAGGGCCTGCAGGGCGTCCCCGGCGAGGATCGCGTCGGCGTCGCCGAACACCGTCCAGGCGGTGGGGCGGTGCCGGCGGGTGGCGTCCCGGTCCATCACGTCGTCGTGCAACAGCGTGAAGTTGTGGACCAGTTCGACCGCCGCGGCAGCCCGGACGGCCGCCGCACGGGCCGCCGGGCCGCCGAGCGCGGTGGCCGCGGCGAGCACGAGGGCCGGCCGGATCGCCTTGCCCGCGTTGCCCGCCGCCGGAGTGCCGTCGGCGTGCTCCCAGCCGAAGTGGTAGAGCGCGATGCGGCGCATCGAACCGGGCAACGAGTCGATCGCCGCCCGCAGTTCGGGGTCGACCGACGCCCGGGACCCCTCCAGGATCGCCGCCGCCTCGTGCCCGTCGACCGGCCCCGGACCGCTGCCGCCCTGACTCCCGATGGACCTCCGCCTTTCGCGCGCCCCGCCCCTGACCTGCGTCCGCCTGGTGGCGAAGGTCACCGCCAGCGGCCGATCTCGACGTTCTCCAGGACGCCCAGCGCGTCCGGCACGAGGACCGCGGCCGAGTAGTAGGCCGTGACCAGGTAGTTGATGACGGCCTGTTCGTTGATGCCCATGAACCGCACGGACAGGCTGGGCTCGATCTCGTCCGGGATGTTGGACTGGCGCAGGCCGATGACGCCCTGGTCCTGCTCGCCCAGACGCATCGCGATGATCGAGCTGGTGCGGGCCTCGGTGACGGGGATCTTGTTGCACGGGTAGATCGGCACCCCGCGCCAGGTGGGGATCCGGTTCCCGCCGACGTCGATCGTCTCGGGGACGAGCCCGCGCTTGTTCAGCTCACGGCCGATCGCGGAGATCGCGCGCGGGTGGGCGAGCAGCATCTTGGTGCCGCGCCGCCGGCACAGCAGTTCGTCCAGGTCGTCCGGGCTGGGCACGCCGTCGTGCGGCTGGATCCGCTGGTCGTACTCGCAGTTGTGCAGCAGCCCGAACTCCCGGTTGTTGACGAGCTCGTGCTCCTGGCGCTCCTTGAGCGCCTCGACCGTCAGCCGCAACTGCTGCTCGGTCTGGTTCATCGGCTTGTTGTAGAGGTCGGCCACGCGCGAGTGGATGCGCAGGACGGTCTGGGCGATGCTCAGTTCGTACTCGCGCGGCCGGGCGTCGTAGTCCACGAAGGTGTGCGGGATGTCCGGCTCGCCCGCGTGGCCCGCGGCGAGGTCCACTTCCTTCTCGCCGTACTTGTTGGTGCGCTGCTCGGGGATCGCACGCAGCTGCCGGAGGTGCTCACGCAGGGAGTCGGCGCGCTCCGCGACCTGCTCGACGTCCTGCCTGGCCAGCATCAGCACCGTGCAGGCGGTGTCCGCGCGGGCGGTGTACTCCCAGATGGCGTCCGGGTCGAGCAGCGCCTGGTCGCCGAAGTAGGCGCCGTCGGCGAGGACTCCGAGCACCTGGTCGTCGCCGTAGGGGCCGCTGCCGACCTTCTCCACGCGGCCGTGCGCCAGCAGGTAGACCTCGTCGCTCTGACTGCCGAAGGAGGCGATGATCTCGCCGGGGCCGAACTCCCGCTGCCGGCAGCGCTGGGCGAGCTCGGCGAGCACCTCCTCGTCCTCGTAGGAGCGCAGCGCGGGCAGTTCGCCCAGCTCGGCCGGGATGACCTCGACCCGGTCGCCGGTCTTGACGAACGTGATGCGGCCGTCGCCCACCGCGTACGTCAGACGCCTGTTGACCCGGTAAGTACCGCCCTGCACATCCACCCAGGGCAGAGTCCGCAGCAGCCAGCGGGAGCTGATCTCCTGCATCTGCGGTGCGGACTTGGTGGTGGTGGCCAGGTTCCGCGCGGCTGCGGTGCCGAGACTCTGCTGCGGCTTGCCCGAATCCGTGCGGACCTCTTCGCCTACCGACATGAAGGTTGCCTCCCAAATCATGCACGGGCGCCGAACTGCGCCAGTGCACTTCACCCGGGCAACCCTTCCATCACGGAGTGTGCTCGTGCTATTACCCGAAAGAGCGGGAATGGATCACCGCGGGGCAGGGAAGAGACACGTTTCCCCGAACGGTGTTCGACAATGAGCGGGTGACCGACCTGCGCCCCCGCCTCCCCTCCCCCCTCCAGGAAGTGGCCGACGACCGGTTCGGGCGGCACGGCGTGCGGTTGCTGCTGAAGCGGGACGACCTGATCCATCCGGAGCTGATCGGCAACAAGTGGCGCAAGCTCGCGCCCAACCTGGAACGGGCGGCGGGGCGGACGCTCCTCACCTTCGGCGGCGCCTACTCCAACCATCTGCGGGCCACGGCCGCCGCCGGCCGGCTCCTGGGGCTGCCCACGGTGGGCGTGGTGCGCGGCGACGAGCTGGCCGACCGGCCGCTGAACCCGTCGCTGGCCCGCTGCGCGGCCGACGGTATGCGACTGCGTTTCGTGGACCGTTCGACGTACCGCCGCAAGGCCGAGCCGGACGTGCTGGCGAGACTGTCGGCCGCGGCCGACGCGGCGGACGCGTACGTCGTCCCCGAGGGCGGCAGCAACGCGGCGGCGGTCCGCGGCTGCCGGGCGCTCGGCGCGGAGCTGCGCGGCCACGCGGACGTGGTCGCCCTCGCCTGCGGCACCGGCGGCACGCTCGCGGGCCTGGCCGCCGGCCTCGCCCCCGACCAGCGGGCGCTGGGCATCCCGGTCCTCAGGGGCGGTTTCCTGGGCGCGGAGATACAGGCGCTCCAGGAGGAGGCGTTCGGGGGCCGGCGGGGCGAGTGGCGGCTCGACGAGCGCTTCCACTTCGGCGGATACGCCCGCGTCACCCCCGAGCTGGAGGCCTTCGCGGCGGACTTCGAGCGACGGCACGGCATCCCCGTCGAACGTCTCTATGTCGCCAAGTCGCTCTACGCCCTTGTCTCCCTGGCCGAGGAGGGCGCCTTCCCGCCCGGCACCCGCCTCGCGGCCGTCGTGACGGGCTCGCCGTTCACCGCGTGAGCCTCGGTGGGCCGCACCGCGTGAGCGCCGCTCACGTCGTCTCCCGGTAGGCCGCCGCCTCCTCCAGGTCCAGTCGGCGCAGCAGGGTGCGGAGCATCTCGTCGTCGATGTAGCGGCCGTCGCGCAGCCGGACGAACATCTCGCGCTCGGCGCTGATCATCTCGCGCGAGAGGCGACGGTAGGTGTCGTCGACGGTCTCGCCGGTGATCGGGTTGACCTGGCCGAGCCGCTCCCAGACGGCGTTGCGGCGGCGTTCCAGGACGCTGTGCAGCCGGTCGGCGAGGGGTGGTGGCAGGGTGTTGCGCTCGTCGGCGAGGAGGGCGTCCAGGCGCTCCTCGGCGACCCGGGAGGCCTGCGCCTGGGCGTTGGCCTCGGCGAGGGTCGCGGCCTGCGGGTCGGGCTCGGGGAACTTCAGCAGACGGATCAGCGGGGGCAGGGTCAGGCCCTGCACCACCAGGGTGCCGATGACCGTCGTGAAGGTGAGGAAGAGGATGAGGTTGCGGTACGGGAAGGGCGCTTCGCCGTCGTCCACGGTGAGCGGGATGGAGAAGGCGATGGCGAGCGAGACCACGCCCCGCATGCCGGCCCAGCCGATCACGATCGGCCCCCGCCAGGTCGGGTTCGCCTCCCGTGCACGCACGCGTGCGGACAGTCGGGGCAGGAAGGTCGCCGGGTACACCCACAGGAAGCGCACCACGACGGCCACGAGGAAGAGGGCGACGGCGTACCAGGCGGCGTCCGCTCCCTCGTAGTCGCCGAGGCCCTTCAGGACGACCGGGAGCTGCAGGCCGATCAGCGCGAAGACCGCCGACTCCAGGACGAAGGCGACCATCTTCCACACCGCCTCCTCCTGGAGGCGGGTCGCGAAGTCGACCTCCCACGCGCGGTGGCCGAGGTAGAGCGCGACGACGACCACCGCGATGACGCCGGAGGCGTGGAACTGCTCGGCCGCCGCGTACGCGACGAAGGGGATCAGCAGGGAGAGCGTGTTCTGGAGCAGGGGCTCCTTGAGGTGGGTGCGCAGCCAGTGCAGCGGAGCCATCAGGATCAGGCCGACGGCGGTCCCGCCGACCGACGCCACCAGGAACTCCTCGATGCCGCCGGCCCAGGAAGCGCCCTCGCCGACCACCACCGCGAGGGCCACCTTGTAGGCGGTGATCGCGGTGGCGTCGTTCAGCAGGGACTCGCCCTGAAGGATCGTGGTGATCCGGGAGGGCAGGCCGACCCGGCGCGCGACCGCCGTGGCCGCGACGGCGTCCGGCGGCGCCACCACCGCGCCGAGCACCAGCGCCGCCGTCAGCGGCAGCCCCGGAACGAGCAGGTAGGCGGCCCAGCCGACGGCGAAGGTCGCGAAGAGCACGTAGCCGACCGACAGCAGGGCCACCGGTCGCATCTGGGCACGCAGGTCCAGGTAGGAGCTGTCGGTGGCCGACGTGTAGAGCAGCGGCGGCAGCAGCAGCGGCAGGACGACGTCCGGGTCCAGGGTGTAGTCCGGGACCCCGGGCACGTACGACACCACCAGGCCGACCGCCACCAGCAGCAGCGGCGCGGGCACCGGCGTGCGCCGGGCGGCCGCCGCGATCGCGGCGCTGCCGGCCACCAGCAGCAGCAGTGGCATCACGTCCATGTCTCCCCCGCCCTCGTTTTTCGCGCGGTCGTCCGCACGCGCGTCGTAATCTGGCAATCATGAAACAGTGCACGCACTCCGACGCGCTGCCCCACCCCGAACCCGTCCCGCTGAGCGAGACGTGTCTGGAGTGTCTGCGAGACGGCACCCACCCGGTGCAACTGCGGCTGTGCCTGACGTGCGGCCACGTCGGCTGCTGCGACTCCTCGCCGAGCCGGCACGCCACGGAGCACCACAAGGAGTCCGACCATCCTGTGATGCGCACCTTCGAGCCCGGCGAGAACTGGCGCTGGTGCTTCGTCGACCACGTCCTGGTTTGACCGTGCTCGCGTGAACTTCTGAGGTGGTGCGACCGTTGAACTCATGAGACGCCTTGGCCGTCCGGCGGGTACGGTTCGACCATCTGACGCCTGGGTACGTCAACCCGGCGCGCCCTCTTCCCATTTGGGCCCGCAGACCTCTAGACACGGAGCGTGTTCACAGCTTTACTGTGAGTGACGACCAGGGGGTTGGGGTCCCGGGAACAGGAAACTTGAGAGCGCGATAGCGTCACCGCTGCACCACACACGCGTTACCCCGGGGGGCGACCCTCGGCCCCGAAAAGCTTGTACCACCTTGGAGGTGAGGGTGTCCCAGATCGCAGGCGAGCCCGCGACCCAGGACTTCGTGGAAGTCCGGCTGCCGGCTGCGGGTGCCTACCTGTCGGTGCTGCGGACGGCCACGGCCGGCCTCGCAGCCCGTTTGGACTTCACCCTGGACGAGATCGAGGACCTGCGCATCGCGGTGGACGAGGCCTGCGCGATCCTGCTCCAGCAGGCCGTGCCCGGCTCGGTTCTCAGTTGCGTGTTCCGACTCGTCGACGACTCGCTCGAGGTCACCGTCTCGGCGCCGACCACGGACGGACACGCCCCCTCGCGCGACACCTTCGCCTGGACCGTCCTGTCCGCCCTCGCGGGCAAGGTGTCCTCCGCCGTCGACGAGGACAAGACCGTGACGATCAGCCTCTACAAACAACGCGGCGCGGGACCCGGGCCGGCGTGAGGAACGGGGACGGGCCGGTGCGGGACGAAGAGCGCGGCACACGGGAGCTGCCGGCCGGGAACGCCGAGATTCCAGCCTCTCCGGACGGTTCCCGACGTATGGCGGACGGTGTCGACGGCATCCCCGAGCAGGCCCGGCCGCATCCGGAGGACGACTCGGCCTCCGTACGGACGGAGCTGCCGGAAGGCGCCGTGCAGGGCTCGCTTCCGGAGAGGCGTAACGGGGGCTCGCCCCCAGGCCGAGCAGAGGCGAGGGCTCGACAGAGGGCGACGGGCGGGACGATGAGCGAGCACGAGCGAGACGGCGAACAGAGCGTGCCGGGCACGCAGCACGAACCACCACCCCCACCGGCACCACCGGCAACCCCGGCGCCCCCCGCACCGGGGGACCGCAGCGGGGCACGGGCGATGTTCGTCGAGCTGCGCGGACTGAAGGACGGCAGTCCCGAGTACGCGGAGATGCGCAACCAGCTGGTCCGGATGCATCTGCCGCTGGTCGAGCACCTCGCGCGCCGCTTCCGCAACCGCGGCGAGCCGCTGGACGACCTGACCCAGGTCGCCACCATCGGCCTGATCAAGTCGGTCGACCGCTTCGACCCGGAGCGGGGCGTGGAGTTCTCCACGTACGCGACCCCGACGGTCGTCGGCGAGATCAAGCGGCACTTCCGCGACAAGGGCTGGGCGGTGCGGGTGCCGCGCAGGCTCCAGGAGCTACGCCTGGCGCTGACCACGGCGACGGCCGAGCTGTCTCAGCAGCACGGCCGCTCCCCCACGGTCCACGAGCTCGCCGAGAAACTGGCGATCTCGGAGGAGGAGGTCCTGGAGGGCCTGGAGTCCGCCAACGCGTACTCCACCCTGTCCCTGGACGTCCCCGACACCGACGACGAGTCGCCCGCGGTCGCCGACACCCTCGGCGCGGAGGACGAAGCGCTGGAGGGCGTCGAGTACCGGGAGTCGCTCAAGCCGCTCCTGGAGGATCTCCCGCCGCGCGAGAAGCGGATCCTGCTGCTGCGCTTCTTCGGCAACATGACCCAGTCGCAGATCGCGCAGGAGGTCGGCATCTCGCAGATGCACGTCTCCCGGCTGCTGGCGCGCACGCTGGCCCAGCTGCGGGAGAAGCTCCTCGTCGAGGAGTAGCCGAGGAGTGGTCGAGAAGCAGCCGAAGCGCAGCGCTCACTCCGATGTGCGGCCGGGCCCCCGGATCCCGAGGGCCCGCGTCGTCTCACCGTTGACGAGCAGCACGAGCGAGGCGACGGCCGCGGCCGCGAGCGCGATGCCCGCCGGGATCGCCATGCTGTCGGCCTGCAGCAGGTTGTAGGCCACCGGCAGCGCCATGATCTGTGTGATGACGGCCGGCCCCCGGCTCCAGCCGCGCAGCCCCAGCAGCCCACGGGCGGCCAGCAGCGGCAGCAGCGCGAGCACGAACAGCGTGATCCCGCCGGTGACGGCCTGCTGACGGTCGTCCGGTTCACCGGTGATCCCCAGGGCGAGCATCCACACCCCGCCGACGACCAGCGCCAGCCCCTCCAGGGCGACGAGCGCGGCGGCGTACGTCAGCCGGCGCGGGCGGGGTTCTGCGGATTCGGGGGCGGCGGGGGTCTGCTCACTGCTCACCCCTGAAGGGTAGCCCGCACCCGCCGCCGGACCTCGGGCCGCCCACGCGCGGGTGCACGGCGCTCGTGTCGAGGCTCACTCCGTGATGTCTTACCCGATCCCCACCTCGGCCTGTGCCCGGTACCACCCAGTAGGTACGCTGCAACTCATGCGTGCACTTCTCGTGGTCAATCCGGCGGCAACCACTACGAGTGCACGGACGCGCGACGTCCTCATCCACGCGCTCGCGAGCGAGATGAAGCTCGAGGCGGTCACCACCGAGTACCGCGGTCATGCACGTGACCTGGGCCGGCAGGCCGCGGACAGCGGAAACGTCGACCTGGTGGTCGCCCTCGGCGGCGACGGCACGGTGAACGAGGTCGTCAACGGCCTTCTGCACGCCGGCCCGGATCCGGACAATCTGCCCGGCCTCGCGGTGGTCCCCGGCGGTTCCACCAATGTCTTCGCACGCGCCCTGGGTCTGCCCAACGATCCGGTGGAGGCCACCGGCGCCCTACTGGACGCCCTGCGTGAGAACAGCGAGCGCACGGTCGGGCTCGGTCTGGCCTCGGGCACGCCCGGCACGGAGGACGAGGCGGTGCCCTCGCGCTGGTTCACCTTCAACGCCGGGCTCGGCTTCGACGCCGGAGTGGTGGGCCGGGTGGAGCAGCAGCGGGAGCGCGGCAGAAAATCCACACACGCTCTTTACCTCCGCCAGGCCGTCCGCCAATTGTTGGGCGAATCACAGCGCCGGCACGGGTCGATCACCCTGG
Organism: Streptomyces sp. NPDC006872; assembly: GCF_040635845.1. Lineage (NCBI taxonomy): Bacteria > Bacillati > Actinomycetota > Actinomycetes > Kitasatosporales > Streptomycetaceae > Streptomyces > Streptomyces sp. NPDC006872. Next base: position 862,733 of record NZ_JBEYIL010000001.1, on the reverse strand, counting down.
AGCGGGCGGGTGAGGAGCCGGTGACCGATTTGGTGCTGTCCATAGTCTGCAACACGGCTCCGTGGACCTATCTGGGCAATCGCCCGGTGTACGCGTCACCTAAGGCCTCGTTCGATACAGGGCTCGACGTACTCGGTCTCAGCCGTCTGTCCACCGTCGCGGTTGCCCGATATGGCACCCAGATGCTCACTTCGTCCCCCGAACGGGGACCGCACGGCAGGCATGCCGTCTCGCTGCACGACCTGGACCAGTTCACCTTGCATTCGAAGGTCCCGTTGCCCCTCCAGATGGACGGCGACCACCTGGGGCTGCGAACCAGCGTGACGTTCACAGGCGTACGCCGTGCACTGCGTGTGATTGTGTGAGCAGAAAGGGCTGAAGTCCTTTCACTCGAACGTTTAGGCCAGGATCCACCCCATGGAAGTACGGCTGTGACCTAGTCGACACCGAGGAATCAAAAAAAACTTTCCGGTAGGGGTTGTATCCGCCGCTGAGGTTTGCGAGTCTCTACGTGGCGATCGGGACAGCCCGCAACACCGGCATCCACTGATCACCGGAACCCCTCTTCAAACACACAGGACCACGCCAGTCATGCTGGCGGGTTGGCCCTTCACTTGTTGAGGGATTCGTGAAAGCGTTCACATTCACAAGCAACCTGCACGTAATACCAAGGAGAGGTAGCAGCCATGGACTGGCGTCACAACGCCGTTTGCCGCGAGGAAGACCCCGAGCTCTTCTTCCCCATCGGCAACACCGGTCCTGCGCTGCTGCAGATCGAGGAAGCCAAGGCCGTCTGCCGTCGCTGCCCGGTTATGGAGCAGTGTCTGCAGTGGGCGCTCGAGTCCGGCCAGGACTCCGGCGTCTGGGGTGGTCTCAGCGAGGACGAGCGCCGTGCCATGAAGCGTCGCGCCGCCCGCAACCGGGCCCGTCAGGCCACCGCCTGACAACACCCGCCCCACAAGCCTGAGCTTGGCGGCGCGTACAGCGAGTACGCATCTCCCGCCCCCGAGCCGCAGCGCGCAGTACCCCCGATGCGCAGCACAAGCTGGCAACGAGCATTCGAGCCCCGGACCCCTGAACGGTCCGGGGCTTCTTGCTGTGCACCGGCCCCCTCACCAACCTCTTACTTCTGCGCCCGCATTACTGCCCGCATTACTTCTGCGCCCGCACCGGGATGTCCAGGATCACCTGCGTGCCGCGGTCCGGCGCCGGGACCATGTCGAACGTGCCGCCCAACTCGCCCTCCACCAGCGTCCGGACGATCTGCAGGCCGAGGTTGCCGGAGGTGTGCGGGTCGAAGCCCTCGGGGAGGCCGACGCCGTCGTCCTGGACGGTGACGAGGAGGCGGGCCTCCTTCGTGCCGCCGCCGCGGACCGCGGAGACCTCGACCGTGCCGGTCTCGCCCTCGCGGAAGCCGTGCTCCAGGGCGTTCTGGAGGATCTCGGTGAGGACCATGGACAGCGGGGTGGCGACCTCGGCGTCCAGGATGCCGAAGCGTCCGGTGCGCCGGCCGGCGACCTTGCCCGGTGAGATCTCGGCGACCATCGCCAGCACCCGGTCGGCGATCTCGTCGAACTCCACCCGCTCGTCCAGGTTCTGGGACAGCGTCTCATGCACGATGGCGATCGAGCCGACCCGGCGCACGGCCTCTTCGAGGGCCTCACGGCCACGCTCGGACTCGATACGGCGGGCCTGCAGACGGAGCAGGGCCGCCACCGTCTGGAGGTTGTTCTTCACCCGGTGGTGGATCTCCCGGATGGTCGCGTCCTTGGTGATCAACTCGCGCTCGCGGCGGCGCAGTTCGGTGACGTCACGGAGCAGGACGAGTGCGCCGATGCGGGTGCCCTTGGGCTTGAGCGGGATCGCCCGGAACTGGATGACCCCGTCCTTGGCCTCGATCTCGAACTCGCGGGGCGCCCAGCCGCTGGCGACCTTGGCGAGCGCCTCGTCCACCGGACCCCGGGTCGGGGCGAGTTCGGCGGTGGTCAGGCCGAGGTGCTGGCCGACCAGGTCGGAGGCGAGGCCCATCCGGTGGTAGGCGGACAGCGCGTTCGGGGAGGCGTACTGGACGATGCCCTCGCCGTCGACCCGGATCAGGCCGTCGCCGACGCGCGGGGCCGCGTCCATGTCCATCTGCTGGTTGGGGAACGGAAAGGAGCCGGCCGCGATCATCTGCGCGAGGTCGGAGGCGCTCTGGAGGTAGGTGAGTTCCAGGCGGCTCGGGGTGCGCACGGTGAGCAGGTTGGTGTTGCGGGCGATGACGCCGAGGACCCGGCCCTCACGCCGTACGGGGATCGACTCGACCCGTACGGGGACCTCCTCGCGCCACTCCGGGTCGCCCTCGCGGACGATCCGGCCCTCGTCCAGGGCGGCGTCCAGCAGGGGGCGGCGGCCGCGCGGGACGAGGTGGCCGACCATGTCGTCCTGGTAGGAGGTGGGGCCCGTGTTGGGGCGCATCTGGGCGACGGAGACATAGCGGGTGCCGTCGCGGGTGGGGACCCACAGGACCAGGTCGGCGAAGGACAGGTCGGAGAGCAGCTGCCACTCCGAGACCAGCAGGTGGAGCCACTCGAGGTCGGAGTCGTCGAGTGCGGTGTGCTGGCGTACGAGTTCGTTCATGGAGGGCACGTCTGCGAGCGTACCTGTGGGTTTGTCGGGGGCCTAAATGCGCCGAACGGCGTGGATCCGCCCAGGGGCCCGGGAAGAGGCCCGGAAACACCCGCGGGCCGCGGCGCCTGAGAGGGACCCTCAGCCCTCCCGGCACCGCAGCCCGGAGCAATATCGGCCAAGCGGGGTGTGCGGTCCCACAGGCCGAAGGTGAGGAGCCGGGGCAGTCAGGGCAGAGAGCTCCGGGTCCTCGATCCGCCTTCCTGTGCGGGGAAGACGGAGGTTCTTGTGCTGTTTCCGCACCATCCATTGTGGACTAGACCACTAGAGGTGTCCATGCCCTACCGTCCACAACGCAGCCTAGCCTGTAGGGGTTCCTCCACGGAGTGAGATACGAGGGGCAATTTCGGGGAGCCCTGCTAGATTGGTCTAAACCACATATCGGATACGCAGCGATACGAGAACGGCAGGCCAGCGTGGAAGTTGTCATCGTTTCGGACGCCCGGTCGGGCGGCGAGCTCATCGCCGAGGCCATGGCACAGCTCCTGCGGCGCAAGCCGGACGCGCTGCTCGGCGTGGCCACCGGCTCCACCCCGCTGCCCATCTACGAGGCGCTCGCGGCCAAGGCGCGCGCCGGCGCGGTGGACACCGCGCGGGCGCGGATCGCCCAGCTCGACGAATATGTGGGGCTGCCCGCCGAGCACCCCGAGTCCTACCGCTCGGTGCTGCTGCGCGAGGTGCTGCAGCCGCTGGGCATCGGCCTGGAGGCGTTCCTCGGCCCGGACGGCACGGCCGAGGACGTGCAGGGCGCCTGCGAGCGCTACGACCGTGAGCTGGCCGAGGCCGGCGGGGTGGACCTCCAACTGCTCGGGATCGGCACCGACGGGCACATCGGGTTCAACGAGCCCTGCTCCTCGCTGGCCTCGCGCACCCGGATCAAGACACTGACCGAGCAGACCCGCGTCGACAACGCGCGCTTCTTCGACGGCGACATCGAGCAGGTCCCGCACCACGTCATCACCCAGGGCATCGGCACGATCCTGGAGGCGCGGCACCTGGTGCTGCTCGCGACGGGCGAGGGGAAGGCGGACGCGGTCGCGGCGACCGTCGAAGGGCCCGTCGCCGCGGTGTGCCCGGCCTCGGCGCTGCAGCTGCACCCGCATGCGACGGTTGTCGTCGACGAGGGCGCGGCGTCGAAGCTGAAGTTTGCGGACTACTTCCGCCACACCTTCGCCAACAAGCCTGACTGGCAGGGGATCTAGACGAGGCGAGACGAGACGAGACAAGGCGCCGGTTCCCTTCGGGGGAACCGGCGCCTTGTCTTGACGTAGCCGCCTTACGCGCCCGCGATGACCTCTGCCGCCGCGCGGCCGCAGACCCTGGCCGCGCCGTGGGTGGCGATGTACAGGGCGCCTCGGGGCGGGGCCTGGGGGACGCCCATCTCGACGACGATCGTGTCCGGGCGGGCCGTCAGGACGGTGTCCAGGGCGGTCGTCATCCAGGGGTGACGGTGCTCGTCGCGGACCACCACGACGATGCGTCGCTCCCCCGCCGCGACCAGCGCCGCGTGCCCGGCGTCCGCGCCCGCGAAGCCGGCCGTCTCCGTCCCCGGCAGCAGTCGCAGCAGTTCCGCGGCCACGCCCCACGGGGTCTCGTCCCCGACGGCGAAGTTCGCGACCGGGGTGAACGCGGCGACGAACGGGGGCTCGACGAGCGGTGTGAAGACATCGCCGCCGGTGAGCCGGAGGGCCCGACGGGCGGCGACCAGGCCGACATCGGCGCGCCCGGCGTGCGCCGCGCCGTCGGGCGTGTGGCCGGTGCCGCCGCCGGCCTTGGCCTCCGTCGCCGTCCAGCGGGCCAGCGCGCGGACCCGCTCCGCCGCCTCTGCCAGGCGTTGTTCGGGGAGTTCGCCGGTGCGGACGGCCGTGACCAGGGCGTCGCGCAGGCGGCGTACGGTCTCGTCGTCCGCGAGGCCGCCGCCCACGCAGATGGCGTCGGCGCCGGCGGCGATCGCGAGGACGCTGCCGCGCTCGATGCCGTAGGTCGCGGCCACGGCCTGCATCTCCATGCCGTCGGTGACGATCAGGCCGTCGTAGCCGAGTTCCTCGCGCAGGAGGGTGGTGAGGATGCGGGGGGACAACGTCGCCGGTCGGGCGGGGTCCAGGGCGGGGACCAGGATGTGCGCGGTCATGACGGCGCGGCTGCCTGCGGCGATGGCCGCGCGGAACGGGGTCAGTTCGCGTTCCGCGAGGACCGCCGGGTCGGCGTCGATGCGCGGGAGCGCGTGGTGGGAGTCGACCGCCGTGTCGCCGTGGCCCGGGAAGTGCTTCGTGCAGGCCGCGACGCCCGCCGACTGCAGGCCGGTGACATAGGCGGCGGTGTGCCGGGCGACCAGGTCGGGGTCGGCGCCGAAGGAGCGGACGCCGATGACCGGGTTCGCGGCGTTGGAGTTGACGTCCGCGGACGGGGCCCAGTTGAGGTTCACCCCGCACTCGGCGAGCCGGCGGCCCAGTTCGGCGGCGACCTCCAGCGTGAGGGAGACGTCGTCCACCGCGCCCAGCGCATGGTTGCCGGGGAAGCTGGAGCCGGTGCGCACCTCCAGGCGCGTGACGTCTCCGCCCTCCTCGTCGATCGCGACCAGGACGTCGCCGCGTTCGGCGCGCAACTGGGCGGTCAGGGCGGCGAGTTGTTCGGGTGAGGTGATGTTCCTGCCGAACAGTCCCACGGACGCCAGGCCCTCGCCGAGCCGGCGCAGCAGCCAGTCGGGGGCGGTGGTGCCGGGGAAGCCGGGCTGCAGGACCGTCAGGGCGTCGCGCGTGAGCCTGTCCTTGTTGGACGCAGTGGTGCCGCTGGCGAATGTGGTCATCGGGGGCGTTATCCCTTCACGGCGCCCGCGGTCAGCCCCGCGGCCATCTTGCGCTGGACGAGGAGGAAGAGGGCGACGATCGGTAGGGCCATCATCGTGGCGCCGGCCATCATCGGGGCGTACTCGGTGCCGTGCTTGGTGGTGAAGTTGCCGAGCCACACGGTCGCGGTCTGGTTCTTCTGGCTGAGCAGCATCAGGGCGTAGAGGTACTCGTTCCAGGCCTGGATGAAGCCGTAGACCGAGGTGGCGACCATGCCGGGGGCGAGGAGGGGGAAGACGACGCGGACGAAGGCGCCGGTGCGGGAGCAGCCGTCGACCATCGCGGCCTCCTCCAGCTCCTTGGGGATGTTGACGATGAAGCCGCGCAGCGTCCACACCGTGAAGGGGAGGATGAAGGTCAGGTACGTGATGATCAGGCCGGTGAGCTTGTCGTACTGGCCCAGGTCGTTCAGCAGCAGGAAGACCGGGATGATCATGGCGACGAGCGGGACCATCTGGACGGCCAGGATGCCGACGATCACGATCTTGCGGCCGCGGAAGGCGAACCGGGAGATGGCGAGGGCGGCCAGCATCCCGACGACGACGCCGATCACGACGACCGCCAGGGAGACGATCAGGCTGCGGCCCACCGGGCCCCAGAAGTCGGCGATGTCGAGCGCGCGGCTGAAGTTGGAGAGCGTGAAACCCGTCGGCAGCAGGCTCGGGTCCGGGTCGATGGCGTCCTTCGCCGGCTTGAACGCCGTGTTGAGCATCCAGTAGACGGGGAAGCCGACGACGGCGAAGACCAGCAGACCGACGAGGTTCCAGCCGAGTTTCGACCGCCGCGGAGCGGAAACCGTGCTGCTCATTCGACCTCTCCGATCTTCAGCATCTGACGCATGTAGACGGCGACCACCCCGAGCAGCAGCAACACGGTGATCAGGGCGATCGCCGAGCCCTGTCCGTAGTCGTTGACCACGAACGCGCGGTCGTAGGAGTACGTCGTCAGGAGCTGGAACTCGGCCTCGGGATGCCCGTTGCGCATCACGAAGACCTGCGGGAACACGCCCATGTCCCAGATGACCGACAGGGTCGTGAGCATCACGATGATCGGCTTGAGGATGGGCAGGGTGACGTACCGGAAGACGCCCCAGGAGCCCGCGCCGTCGAGGCGGGCGGCCTCCTCCAGTTCGGCCGGGACCTGGGTGAGGCCGGCGCTGAGGGTGATGACCACGAAGGGGACCGCACCCCAGATCACCAGCAGCATGATGACGGCCAGGCCCTGCGGTCCGCTCGCGAACCAGTTGTGGCCGATCAGCTCGACGCCGGGCAGCTTGCTCAGGACCGCGTTGAGGATGCCGTAGTCGGAGTCGAACAGCCATTTGAAGACGGTGGTGGCGACGATGACGGGCATGCCCCAGCTGGCCACCAGCGCGATGTTGATCAGGGTCTTCACCCAGCCGGAGACCCGCTGGAGCAGCAGGGCGATCAGCATGCCGAGGACCATCGTGAGGATCACGCAGCCGGCCGCGAAGACGATCGTGCGGACGACGACCTGCCAGAACTCGCCGTCGCCCAGCACGCCCGCGAAGTTGTCGAACCCGACCGACTCGGCCGGCTGGAAGCCCCAGAGCTGGGACTGCCCGAACTTCTGGAAGGAGAGGGTGACCAGCCGGACCAGCGGATAGCCCATGACCAGGGCGAGGATCAGCAGGCAGGGCGCGAGCAGCAGCCAGGGGGTTCCGGCGGGCGAACGTCTCGCGCGTGGCCGGCCGGGCGCGGCGGGCGGTGGGGGTGCCGGCCGCGTGGGCGGCACCTTGGCAGGGGTGGTCGTGTCTGCGGCACTCATCCGCGCGCTCCTCAGCGGTCCCTCGGGTCGTACGAGAGGCGGGGCCCCGCTCGTCACGGGGCCCCACCGTCAGGTCACTTGGTGTTGATGACCTTGTCGATCGCGGCGTCCGCTTCCTTCGCGGCGGCCTCGACCGTCTTCTTGCCGGTGCCGATGCTCTGCAGCATGGTCTGCAGGACCTGCGCCTTCTCGACCTGTCCCCAGCCGGGGGCCATCGGGACGAACCAGTTGGACTCGGCGGCGGTGGCCGGGACGGCGGTCGCCGGGTCGTTCTTGAGGGTGGCGAGGTCGGTCTTGTTGTTGGGCAGGTTGCCCTTGGCGATCAGGCCCTTCTGGCCGGAGGGGCCGGTGAAGGCGTTGATCCACTCGGCGGCGAGGTCCTGCGCCTTGGACTTCACCGGGACGGCGAGGTCGGAGCCGCCCAGGAAGACCGGGAGGTTCTTGCCGGACGGGCCGGGCATCACGAAGTTCTCGACGTTGCCGGCGAGCTTGCCGGTCTTGTCGTTCTCCTTGGCCGCGGCAGTCGCGCCCTCCCAGGCGGGGGCGAAGATCATGCCGGACTTGCCCTGGCCGTAGACGATGTAACGGTCGGACTCGTCCTTGGTCTTGTCGCCGTGCATGTACTTGTCGACGATGCTCTTGAAGTCGGTGAGGCCCTTGATGGACTCGGGCGAGGACAGGTCGGCCTTCCACTGGCCGCCGTCCTCCTTGGCGATGGAGCCGCCGGCGTCGTAGACGAAGGACATGGCCGCGTACCAGTCGCGGGTGGGCTGGTACCAGGCGGAGAACTTGTCGCCCTCCTTCTTCTGGACCTTGTCCAGGGCCGCGGTCAGCTCCGCGTAGGTCTTCGGCGTGGACTTGACGCCCGCCGCGGCGAAGACGTCCTTGCGCCAGTTGGCGACGCGGCCGCCGGCGTAGTACGGCACGCCGTAGGTCTTGCCGTCGTAGGTCACCGACTCCTTGAGGCCGTCCAGCCAGGCGGAGGAGTTGTCGAACTTCGAGGCGTCGAGGGGGGCGAACGCGCCCTTGACCATGTAGCCGAGCATCTCGGTGTTGCCCATCTCGACCACGTCGGGGGCCTTGTCGGTGGCGAGAACCGCGTCGAGCTTGGCGTTCTTGTCCGGCCAGCCGTAGTACTCGTGGTTGATCTTGACGCCGGGGTGCGCCTTCACGACCGCCGCGTCGGCTGCCTTCACCAGCTCGGGCCAGTTGTTCTGCGCGTCGACGGTGAGCCAGACGGTCAGCTCCTTCGCGTCGGAGCCCTTCGAGTCACCGCTGCCGCCGTCGTCCCCGCACGCCGCGATGGACACCATCATGCCCGCGATACCGATCGCGGCTATCAGCTTGCGCTTCACGCCATCCTCCTCAGGGATGCCCACACCCCCCCGCCCACCAGCCGGGACCTGGACCAATGGTGTAGACCAGTGCGCAGAGCTTGGCTGAGACCAATACGGCTGTCAAGGGTGGTCGAAACGGCTTTGACCAGCCGTTATGGGACCTACATATGCAGGAACCTTTAAGTAAGAAGCCGTCGAAAACATCGCCCCCGGAAGACATGGGTCCGCTAGACCACTTGCCCTGGTGGACTAGACCAGAAGAGGCGGCGACGGTATACAGAAGGGATCACAGAGTGCGCGGACCGCCCGATAGGCTGCCGTGCCACGATGTGACCGCATCCGCAGCCGGGAAGGCAGGCCATGAGCACCGACGTCAGCAGTGCGGAGAACGAGGGTGGGGCGACCGTCCGTACCGCGCGCGTGCCCAAGTACTACCGCCTCAAGAAGCACCTGCTGGACATCACGGAGACACAGTCCCCGGGCACCCCGGTGCCGCCCGAGCGCACACTCGCGGCCGAGTTCGACACCTCGCGCACGACCGTCCGGCAGGCGCTGCAGGAACTGGTCGTCGAGGGACGGCTGGAGCGCATCCAGGGCAAGGGCACGTTCGTCGCCAAGCCGAAGGTCTCCCAGGCGCTCCAGCTCACCTCGTACACCGAGGACATGCGCGCCCAGGGTCTGGAACCGACCTCGCAGCTGCTGGACATCGGCTACATCACCGCCGACGACCGGCTCGCCGAGCTGCTCGACATAACGGCAGGCGGGCGTGTGCTGCGCATCGAGCGGCTGCGCATGGCCAACGGCGAGCCGATGGCGATCGAGACGACCCATCTGTCGGCGAAGCGTTTCCCCGCCCTGCGCAGGTCGCTGGCCAGGTACACGTCCCTGTACACCGCGCTCGCCGAGGTCTACGACGTCCATCTCGCCGAGGCCGAGGAGACCATCGAGACCTCCCTGGCCACCCCGCGCGAGGCCGGCCTGCTCGGCACCGACGTGGGCCTGCCGATGCTGATGCTCTCCCGCCACTCGCTGGACAAGGAGGGCCAGCCGGTGGAGTGGGTCCGGTCGGTGTACCGGGGCGACCGGTACAAGTTCGTCGCACGCCTGAAGCGGCCCACCGAGTGAGGATCTTGTAGTCGTATACGGAGGCGGTCTTCCGCTGCGCTTATTCGTCCCTTACATTGCCTGCGCATTACAACGGTGATCAAGGCGATCAGCGAGGGGATGGAGCCGCCGATGTCAGATGCCCCGGAAGTGCCGAAGGAGCCGGTGGTGACGCCTGTGCGCGTCATCATCGCCCTGTGTCTGCTCGCGCCGTTCGTGGCGATGCTGTGGGTGGGTTCGTACGCGAAGGTGGATCCCGCGTTCATCGGGATCCCCTTCTTCTACTGGTACCAGATGCTGTGGGTGCTGCTGTCCACCGTGCTCACGGTGATCGCGTACAAGCTGTGGCAGCTCGACCAGCGCGGCCGCAAGACCCGGAGCGGCGGTGCGGCGGAATGAACGACGGCGTGAACGGCGTGGCACTCGCCGTCTTCATCTTCTTCTTCCTGGCCGTCACGGCCATGGGCTTCCTGGCCGCGCGCTGGCGCAAGGCCGAGAACGAGAACAGCCTCGACGAATGGGGCCTGGGCGGCCGGTCGTTCGGCACCTGGGTCACCTGGTTCCTGCTCGGCGGCGACCTCTACACCGCGTACACCTTCGTCGCCGTCCCGGCGGCGATCTACGCGGCGGGCGCGGCCGGCTTCTTCGCGGTGCCCTACACGATCCTCGTCTACCCGCTGATCTTCACGTTCCTGCCCCGCCTGTGGTCGGTCTCCCACAAGCACGGCTATGTGACGACCTCCGACTTCGTGCGCGGCCGCTGGGGCTCGAAGGGCCTGTCGCTGGCGGTCGCCCTCACCGGCATCCTGGCAACGATGCCATACATCGCACTGCAGCTCGTGGGCATCCAGGCGGTGCTCGACGTGATGGGCGTCGGCGGCGGCGAGGACACCAACTGGTTCGTGAAGGACCTGCCGCTGCTGATCGCGTTCGGCGTGCTGGCCGCCTACACCTACTCCTCGGGTCTGCGGGCCCCCGCGCTGATCGCGTTCGTGAAGGACACGCTGATCTACATCGTCATCGCGGTGGCGATCATCTACATCCCGATCAAGCTCGGTGGGTTCGACGACATCTTCGCCAAGGCGGGCGAGGCGTTCAGCCAGACCAACCCGGCGACGGGCAAGCCGCGCGGCGCACTGGCGCCGGGCGAACCCGGTCAGTGGACGTACGCGACACTGGCGTTGGGCTCGGCGCTGGCGCTGTTCATGTACCCCCACTCGATCACGGCGACGCTCTCCTCCCGCAGCCGTGAGGTGATCCGCCGCAACACCACGATCCTGCCGCTGTACTCCCTCATGCTGGGTCTGCTCGCACTGCTCGGCTTCATGGCGATCGCCGCCGGGGTCAAGGTCACCAACGGGCAGCTGGCCATCCCGCAGCTGTTCGAGGACATGTTCCCGGCCTGGTTCGCGGGCGTGGCGTTCGCGGCGATCGGCATCGGCGCGCTCGTGCCTGCGGCCATCATGTCGATCGCGGCCGCGAATCTCTTCACGCGCAACATCTACAAGGACTTCATCAAGCCGGACGCGACGCCCGCGCAGGAGACCAGGGTCTCCAAGCTGGTCTCGCTCCTGGTGAAGGTGGGGGCCCTGGTCTTCGTCCTCACCATGGACAAGACCGTCGCCATCAACTTCCAGCTGCTGGGCGGCATCTGGATCCTGCAGACGTTCCCGGCCCTGGTCGGCGGCCTCTTCACCCGCTGGTTCCACCGCTGGGCCCTGCTCGCCGGCTGGGCGGTCGGCATGGTCTACGGCACGGTCGCCGCGTACGGCGTCGCCTCCCCGACCCAGAAGCACTTCGGCGGCTCGTCGAAGGAGATCCCGGGCATCGGCGAGATCGGCTACATCGGCCTGACGGCGTTCCTCCTGAACGTCGCCGTCACGGTGGTCCTGACCTTCGTCCTGAAGGCGGCGAAGGCCCCGGAGGGCGTCGACGAGACCAGGCCGGAGGACTACACGGCGGACGCGGGGGACGCGGGCGTCCAGAAGGAACTGCCGGCGGCGACGCACTAGTCCGCACCGGCCGGACCTCTCCGACGGCCAGGCGTGTCCCGCGCTGTTCAGCGGGTGCGCCTGGCCATCGCGTCCCAGAAGTCGTCCAGCTCGCCTACACGCATGCTGACCCAGTGCGGTGTCTTGCGGCGCAGGAGCCTGGGGAGGCGCCGCCGCAGCCGTCCCGGCAGCAGGGCCTGTTGCTGGCGGCAGAAGGGCTCGCGGATCTCGTCCCGGGGCACCGAGCCGCGCGGCGGGTACGGGCAGAGCTGGAACTTGCAGTCGGGCAGGCACTGGGAGCCCGGGGCGGGCGGCTCGGCCTTGCCGGCCGGCCATCCGGGGTGCAGCGGTCCGCGGTCGGTGCGAATGCACGGCGGGAGCGGCATGCCGGGCTGCTCCACGCGGGCCATCCGCTCCTCGACCTCGTCCGGGTGGCCGTCCCGTTCGATGAGGTTCACCATGACCAACACATCGGCGACCAGGCGCTGGGCGCGCCCGTCGAGCGTGCTCCAGCCGACCGAGGGCGGGATCCACAGGTTGTGCCTGCGGGAGCCGCCGTCACGGCCGACGCGGGCGCCGATGTTGTCGGCGGTGCCCTTCTCGTCGATCCACAGGAAGCGCTCGGGCTGCCCGGTCTCGAGGGCCAGGGCCACCAGGTCGCCCGCCTCGGCGACGAACGGGTGGAGCAGGCACCGCGGCGAGTCGCCGTTCACCCCCGGCGGGCCGGGCGCCCGGTTGACCGTGCCGGCCATCGACAGCCAGCGCCGGACGGTCTCCACGGCGGTGGCCCCACCGACCGTGCGGGACGCGGGGTTCGATCCGCCGCCGCGGGCGTGTGCCGGCCGGCCGCTGTCGTCCGGGAGTTCCCACAGGCACAGCGCCTGGAGCAGGCTCAGTTGTGCGTACCAGCACCGCGAGCGCTCCAGGAGCGTCACCGCCTGGCGGATCAGGCCGGCCCGGCTGCCCGGGTCCGACTGCGGGTGGCGGATGCGCCGGTTGGCCGCGTACTTGAACCCCTGGGCCAGTGCGGCCTCCAGCGCGAGCGGCATGTCGGGGGTGCCGCCGGTGTGTACCGGGTCCAGGTGGCGCAGCCACTTGGCGAGGCGTTCGGACGCCTCGTCACGGTGGGCGGCGTCGACGGAGCCCAGGAGCATGGGCAGGATCCAGGCCCGCATCATGAAGTTACGGAGCAGCCGCACCCGCCGTTCCTCGTACTCGTCGTTGAGTTCGCGCCGTTTCTGCTGGAGCTGTTCGAGGGTGAGCTGCTGGCGGCGCAGCCCTTGGCGGCGGTTGGACGACACAGGGGTGGCGTAGGTCGCCAGCGCCATCTGCGCCGCCCATGTCTGGTAGTTCTGCCTCCTTTCGTTCTTGAGGCGGTTGACCTGATCGATGTACTCGCGGACGGGGTCGCTGTCGAGGCGGAACCGCTCGCGGATCACGGTGAACGCCTCGTTGCCTCCGGCGCCGCACTCCTGGGCGGCGGCCAGGCGGATCGCGTAGGAGGGCTCCTCGAGGGCCATGTCGAAGAGCTCCGAGTACAGCGTCGACATGCCGAGCCGCCCGGAGACCGTCCGCAGTGTCGCCCCGAGCTGCCTGACGAAGGCCAGTTTCGCGTCGTCGAGGCTGCGGCGTTCCCCCTTGATGCCGGACCAGCACGCGTGCACCGAGTGCACGATGTCGTCCAGGTGCCCTGGGGACTCCTCCGCGCTCTCGACCTCCAGCGCCGCCGCGTAGAGGTCGAGGACTTTCGGGTCGTAGGTGCGGTGTTGGGCCGCCGAGCGGAGCCGGTGGGTCAGGGTGCGGCCGTACACGGGTGCCTGCCGTACCCACTCCTCGGCCTCCTTCTTCACCTCGGCCCGGACACCGCGGCCCCGGTCGGCGAGTTTCGCGGCCCGCCGCCGGGAGAGGAACACCAGGGCGATGAGCAGCTCCCGGCTGGGGCCGGGCGGTCGCAGCGCCTGGTCGACCAGCTCTCCGGCGACCCGCTCCCCCAGCTCGTCCAGGACGCGGAATCCCAGATAGGCCTGGATGATGCTGTGCGGGAAACGGACCTTTCGCCCCAGGCTCTCCACCAGCTTGAGCTTGTGCGCGTTGGCCGCGTGACAGGCGAGCGCGGCTTGGCACTGTTCCATGCTGCCCTCGCTGAGCCGCTTGCGCTCCTCCTCGCCGAGCAGCCTGCACAGGGCGTTCCAGATCTGTTCGCGGTGCCACTCGGAGAAGACGTTGACGCGCTTGCCGTACCGGTCGAAGCCGCGGGCTCTGGTCCACAGGTGCTCCGCGTGGCCGGCCGCATACCGCACCGGACCAGGGTGCACGTCCGTGCTCAACAACTCGTCGAAGCCGACCTCCAGTTTGTCCTGGAGCAGGCCGACACAGGCCATCGCGGCGACCACCGCCACGGTGTCCTGGCGCTCCTGCAGGTTCAGCGCGACCTTCTCCCGCAGCCGACCCGCGCACAGCTCCTCGGCCCATCGGTCCAGCAGCCGCAGGCGCAGCATGCCCCGGTCCCGGCCCGAGGTGTCCAGGTGGCCCGGCTCGTCGGGGCGCAGCCGGCCGTGGTGATGCAGATCGCGGACGATCTGGAGGTAGATGGGCGACTCGGTGACCTCCGCCCGCTCCACGAGGTCGTCCAGGTACCGCTCCTCGGCGTCCGAGGCGCGCGCCTCGACGAAGTACAGCGCCTCCTCCTCGCTGAGCGGCTCCAGCTCCACGATGGCGGCGACGGTGTTCTCCAGCGGGCTGTGCGGCCGGGAGGCGATGACCAGCGGCAGCCGCTCCTTGTAGGCCCGTTCGATGGCCCGGCGGATGATGTTGTCCCGGTTCTGCTGGAGTCCCTCGTCGAGCAGGGCCTCCTCCAGCCCGTCGGCGATGACGACGGGCTTGTCGTCGGCGAGCAGTTGCTGCCAGACCCGGTCGATCTTGGTGCGGGCCAGGGTCCCCTGAGGCGTCTCCTCGGCGAACCTCTTCTTGGCCAACCGCTCGAAGTTCAGGGTGGCCTCGTCCGTCGCGTCCCGGAGCCGGATCGGCACGGGTACGGCGTCCTGACGGGCCAGCAGTTCGGTGAGCCGTACGAGGACGGCGGTCTTGCCGACGCCGACGCCTCCGACGAGCAGATAGGGCCGGCGGGTGTCGCGGTCGCGCAGCCGTTGGGCGATGACCTCGGCGACCTCCTCGCGGCCCACGATCTCGTCGGTCTCCGGGCCTGCGGTGAGCACCAGCTTGTCGGGCTTTGTGCGGGCGTCCAGGAGATAGCGTCGCTTGGTCCAGCTGTACCAGCAGAACAGGAACAGCGCTGCGGCGATCGAGGCGGTGAGGACGGGCCCGATGAAGCGCAGCAGGGCGTCGAAGCCGCCGTTGCCCTTGCGCCACTCCTCAAAGCCGGTCGTCTCCCCCGTGATCAGGATGTACAGGCCTTCCCCGCACCAGGCGAACACCGTGAGCAGAGCGAGCAGCCAGACGAACCGGGTCACGTTGGCGTAGGAGAACCACCTCCGCCATTTCCTGGGCCGGGTGGTTCCGCGCCGGGCCTCCCGGCGGATGGTGTGGGTGTGCCAGCGGCCGACGAGGGCGCCGCGGATCCGTTTGCCCCAGCGTCTGAGTTCCAGTGTGGCCATCGGCGCGTTGGGCAGACGGGTCTTGCCGGGCGGGTGGCGGACGACACTCGTCATGAGTCTGCTCCCTCCGAGAGGGTTCTCGGGACGGGGGACTGTGCGGTGTCGGCACCTACCTTCCATGGAAGCACTCCGGGGACGACCCGCAACCCGGCCGTCCCCGGCTGTCGGCTACGAACGCCTCGGTTTCGTCCGCACACCAGAGCGGGACTGGAATCCCCTGCCACAGCTGGACGACATCACTCTCCTCACCTACGAGTTGACGCTCTGAAATCAGCGCGACACAACATCTGGGGGTGACACGACAGGCAGGCACAAGATGTATGCTCATGCTCGCTGTCGCCGCAGGGGAATCCGGTGCGAATCCGGAACTGTCCCGCAACGGTGTACACGCGTGCATCTCCATCCATATGTGCACGCCTGTTCAGTCCGAGGTCCTGCCGACAGCGCGCCCGGCCGTCCCGGTCCGGGTGCCCTGACGTCCGGGCCTCGCGGAGTGGGCCGGTGGACGCGACGCCCCGTGCGCTCGTGTGCTGCCCTGCCCTCCGCCAGGCCCCCTGCCGAGCGAGGGAGAGCCTCACGTGACCATCGCGCCAGCCGACCCGGTTTCAGTCTTCGAGCTGGAGACCGACGGTCCCGGGAACGCGTTGCTGCGGACCCTGACCGAGCTGACCGCCGACCTTCCCGACGCCGCCCCCGGCCGGGTCGCCGCCGCCGCCCTGCGCGGCCGGTCCTCGCGGGCCGACGAGGCGGAGCTGCGCGAGCTGGCGACGGAGGCGGCCGCCGGTCTGATCTCCGAGGACCCCGCCTACTCGAAGCTGGCCGCCCGGCTGCTGACCATCAGCATCGCCGCGGAGGCCGCCTCCCAGGGGGTCACGTCGTTCACCGGCTCGGTCTCCGTCGGCCACCGCGAGGGTCTGATCGCGGACCGCACCGCCGAGTTCGTGCGCGTCCACGCGGCCCGCCTCGACGCGCTGATCGACACGACCGCCGACGACCGCTTCGGCTACTTCGGGCTGCGCACCCTGCACAGCCGCTACCTGCTGCGGCACCCGATCACCCGCAAGGTCGTCGAGACGCCCCAGCACTTCCTGCTGCGCGTCGCCGCCGGCCTGGCCGAGGACGACAGCACACGGGCGCTGGACGAGGTCGCCGCGCTGTACGGGCTGATGAGCCGCCTGGACTATCTGCCGTCCTCCCCCACGCTCTTCAACTCCGGCACCCGGCACCCCCAGATGTCGTCCTGCTACCTCCTCGACTCCCCGCTGGACGAGCTGGACTCCATCTACGACCGCTACCACCAGGTCGCCCGTCTCTCGAAGCACGCCGGCGGCATCGGGCTGTCGTACTCCCGGATCCGCAGCCGCGGTTCGCTGATCCGCGGCACCAACGGGCACTCCAACGGCATCGTGCCGTTCCTGAAGACGCTGGACGCCTCGGTCGCCGCCGTGAACCAGGGCGGCCGGCGCAAGGGCGCGGCCGCGGTCTACCTGGAGACCTGGCACTCCGACATCGAGGAGTTCCTGGAGCTGCGGGACAACACCGGCGAGGACGCCCGCCGTACGCACAACCTGAACCTCGCGCACTGGATCCCGGACGAGTTCATGCGGCGCGTGAACGCGGACGAGCAGTGGTCGCTGTTCTCGCCGTCGGACGTGCCCGAGCTGGTCGACCTGTGGGGCGCGGAGTTCGACGCGGCCTACCGCAAGGCCGAGGAGGCGGGCCTCGCGAAGAAGACCATCCCGGCGCGTGACCTGTACGGCCGCATGATGCGCACCCTCGCGCAGACCGGCAACGGCTGGATGACCTTCAAGGACGCCGCCAACCGCACCGCCAACCAGACGGCCGAGCCGGGCCACGTCGTGCACTCCTCCAACCTCTGCACGGAGATCCTGGAGGTCACGGACGACGGCGAGACGGCCGTGTGCAACCTGGGTTCGGTGAACCTCGGCGCGTTCGTCGACACGGCGGCCGAAGACGGCGACGGCATCGACTGGGAGCGGCTGGACGCGGCCGTCCGCACCGCCGTCACCTTCCTCGACCGGGTCGTCGACATCAACTTCTACCCGACCGAGCAGGCGGGCCGCTCCAACGCCCGCTGGCGGCCGGTCGGTCTGGGCGCGATGGGCCTGCAGGACGTCTTCTTCAAGCTGCGGCTGCCGTTCGACTCCGCCGAGGCCAAAGCCCTCTCCACCCGCATCGCCGAGCGCATCATGCTGGCCGCGTACGAGGCCTCCGCCGACCTGGCCGAGCGCAGCGGCCCGCTGCCCGCCTGGGACAAGACCCGCACCGCCCGCGGTGTGCTGCACCCCGACCACTACGGCGTCGAGTTCACCTGGCCGAAGCGCTGGGCGGCGCTGCGGACGCGGATCGCGGCGACGGGCCTGCGCAACTCGCTGCTGCTCGCCATCGCGCCGACCGCCACCATCGCGTCCATCGCGGGCGTGTACGAGTGCATCGAGCCGCAGGTGTCCAACCTGTTCAAGCGCGAGACGCTGTCCGGCGAGTTCCTCCAGGTCAACTCCTACCTGGTGAACGAGCTGAAGGAGCTCGGCGTCTGGGACGCCCGCACCCGTGAGGCGCTGCGCGAGTCCAACGGCTCGGTGCAGGAGTTCGCGTGGATCCCGGCCGAGGTCCGTGCCCTGTACCGGACGGCGTGGGAGATCCCGCAGCGCGGCCTGATCGACATGGCCGCCGCCCGTACCCCGTACCTGGACCAGGCGCAGTCGCTGAACCTGTTCCTGGAGACGCCGACCATCGGCAAGCTCTCCTCGATGTACGCGTACGCCTGGAAGTCGGGCCTGAAGACGACGTACTACCTGCGCTCGCGCCCGGCTACCCGGATCGCCCGCGCCGCCCAGGCGCAAACCCCGATTCCCGTACAGGCGACCCCTGAAGACGCGGTCGCCTGCTCTCTTGAGAACCCCGAGTCCTGCGAGGCCTGCCAGTAATGTCCACCGCCCCCGAAAAGACCGAGAAGAACCTGCTCGACCCGGGCTTCGAACTGACGCTGCGTCCGATGCGCTACCCGGACTTCTACGAGCGCTACCGGGACGCCATCAAGAACACCTGGACCGTGGAGGAGGTGGACCTCCACTCGGACGTGACGGATCTCGCGAAGCTGTCACAGGGCGAGCAGCACATGATCGGCCGGCTGGTCGCGTTCTTCGCGACGGGCGACTCGATCGTGGCGAACAACCTCGTGTTGACGCTGTACAAGCACATCAACTCCCCCGAGGCGCGGCTCTACCTGAGCCGTCAGCTGTTCGAGGAGGCCGTCCACGTCCAGTTCTATCTGACGCTGCTGGACACCTACCTCCCCGATCCCGAGGACCGGGCGGCCGCCTTCGACGCGGTGGAGAACATCCCCTCCATCCGCGAGAAGGCCGAGTTCTGCTTCAAGTGGATCAACGAGGTCGAGAAGCTGGACAGCCTGCAGACCCAGGCCGACCGCCGCCGCTTCCTGCTCAACCTGATCTGCTTCGCCGCGTGCATCGAGGGCCTGTTCTTCTACGGGGCCTTCGCGTACGTCTACTGGTTCCGCAGCCGGGGCCTGCTGCACGGCCTGGCGACCGGCACCAACTGGGTGTTCCGCGACGAGACGATGCATATGAGCTTCGCCTTCGAGGTGGTCGACACGGTCCGCAAGGAGGAGCCGGAGCTCTTCGACGACCAGCTCCGGCAGGAGGTCACCGACATGCTGCGGGAGGCCGTCGAGGCCGAGCTGCAGTTCGCCCGTGACCTGTGCGGCGACGGCCTCCCGGGGATGAACACCGACTCCATGCGGCAGTACCTGGAGTGCGTCGCCGACCAGCGTCTGGCGCGGCTCGGCTTCGCCCCGGTGTACGGCTCGGAGAACCCGTTCTCCTTCATGGAGCTGCAGGGCGTTCAGGAGCTGACCAACTTCTTCGAGCGCCGTCCGTCGGCGTACCAGGTCGCGGTGGAGGGCACCGTCGACCTGGACGAGGACTTCTGATCCTCCTGGGTCTCCCGGCTCTCGCGGTTCTCCTGAGCCTCCCTGATCTGCCGGTCGGCGCGCCTGTCGCGCACGATGCCGACCACGGACGGGAGGATCAGGAGAACCATGATCCCGAGGACCATGAGGATTCCGATCAGGTCTTCTATCTGGTTCGTGTTCATGGACACCACTGTCCTGCCTGAGACTCCTGACCGGGAGTGGCAGGACTGCCGTACACCTTCAAATTCCTGCCACTGTGGTGGCACACTGGCACCATGCTGCTGTGCTCTCCCGGGGGACAACCCCCGGACCCCCGGCCGAAAAGCGAGAAACGAACCTCGGCAGAGAAGCGAGGTGGGCCATGCTGAAGAACGTGGTCGCCGTCCTCCTCGACGGTGTGCATCCCTTCGAGCTCGGCGTCCTGTGCGAGGTGTTCGGCCTCGACCGCAGCGACGAGGGGCTGCCGTCGTACGACTTCACCGTCGTCTCGGCGGAGGGCCCGGTCCTGGGCACCCATGTCGGCGGACTCACCGTCTCCACGCCGTACGGCCTCGACCGGCTGGAGGAGGCCGACCTGATCGCCGTGCCGGCCTCGGACGCGAACGTCGAGCGGGAGTATCCGCCCGAGTTGCTCGCCGCCCTGCGTCGGGGCGTGGACCGGGGCGCCCGGGTGCTCAGCGTCTGCTCGGGCGTCTTCGTGCTGGGCGCGGCGGGTCTGCTCGACGGGCGGCGCTGCGCGGTGCACTGGCGGCACGCGGATCTGCTGGCCCGCCGGTATCCGCGGACGACCGTCGAGCCGGACGTCCTCTACGTCGACGAGGACCCGGTGATCACCTCCGCCGGCACGGCCTCAGGGATCGACGCGTGTCTGCACCTCGTGCGCAAGGAGCAGGGGCCCGAGGTGGCCAACGGCATCGCACGGCGGATGGTCGTACCGCCGCATCGGGACGGCGGACAGGCGCAGTACGTCGCACGGCCGCTGCCCCGGTCGGCGTGCGACACGGTCGGCGGGGTGCTGGTGTGGATGGAGGCGCATCTCGACCAGGAGGTCACGGTCGAGCAGCTCGCGGAGCGCGCCCATATGTCCCCGCGCACCTTCGCCCGCCGCTTCCAGCAGGAGACGGGCACCACCCCCTACCGGTGGCTGCTGCGCCAGCGGGTGCTGCTGGCACAGCACCTGCTGGAGGCGACGGACGAGACGGTGGACACGATCGCCTGGCGGGCCGGCTTCGGCACCGCGGGAGCCCTGCGCCACCAGTTCGTGCAGGCGTTGGGGACGACCCCCAACGCCTACCGACGCACGTTCCGCGGCCCGCAGGCGGTCGCCTGAGCCGCGGCTCTCATCCGGGTATCGCCCGCAGCAGCAGCTTGCGCGGCCGCAGCGTGATGCCGACGTGCGTCCGGGAGTCGGAGCCGGGCGCCGGCTCGAAGCGGAACGCGGACGCCACCACGGCGGCGATCAGCGTCAGCTCGGCCATCGAGAAGTGGTCGCTCGGGCACTTCCGGTTGCCGACGCCGAACGGCGTCATGGCGTATTTCGGCACCTCCGGGGAGCCGCCGGGCAGCCAGCGGTCGGGGTCGAACTCCGTGTGCCGCTCGTACGACCGCGGATCGCGCTGCACCGCGTAGGGGCTGTAGACGATGTCGGCGCCGGCGGGAATGCGGTATCCGCCGAGCTCGGTGTCGGTCACCGCGCGCCGGGTCAATATCCATACGGCGGGATACAGCCGCATGGTCTCGACCACGACATTGGCGGTGTGCCGCAGCTTTCGGACGTCGCCGAATGCGACCGGCCGGTCACCGACGACGCTTTTCACCTCCTCGCGGATCTTGTCCACCTGGTCGGGGTGCTCGGTGAGGACGTGGAGCAGCGACATGACCACGGAGCCCGCGGTTTCGCTGCCCGGGGTGAGTATCGCGATGACCTGGTCGTGGATCTCCTGTTCCCCGATGGGGTCGCCATTCTCGTCCTTCGCCTCCAGCAAAGCCGTCAGCAAATCGTCCGGTTTTTGACCGGATGCGCGACGCTCGGCGATGATCTCGTCCACCAGCCGATGCAGATCGGCCAGTGCCCGGTTGAATACGCGGTTGGCCGGAATCGGTACCCGATAAAGCGGTCCGAGGGGTACCACCATGCGCTGGTACATACCGGCGAACAGGGTGGCGAGGGCGGAGGTGATGCGCTCGGACCGGGCGTCCATATAGCTGCCGCGCATCAGACAGCGGGCGGAGATGCGCACGGACACCCGGAAGGACTCGGCGGTGACGTCGAGGACCTCGCCCCGCTGCCAGCGCTCGACGAGCGCGTGCGCCTCCTCCTCCATGATCGGCCCGTAGCCGGGGATGGCGTCGAGCCGGAACGCGGGCTGGATCGTGCGTCGCTGCCGGCGGTGCAGCGGGCCGTTGGCCGTGGCCACGCCCTCCTTGCCGAGCAGGTCCTCCAGGGTCTCCCACAGGGGTCCGGAGATGATGTAGTCCGGGCTGAGCGCGAGGGCCCCGACAAGATCCGGCGCGGTGACGGCGTACACCGTCTTGGGGCCGAGCCGCAGACGCACGATGTCGCCGTGGTCGCGCAGCCGGGCCATGAAGGCCAGCGGATCGCGGGCCAGCTTCCAGCCGTGTCCGAGCAGCGGAACCCCGCCACCGGCCAATGGCGGCTCACCGGGTTCGGATGCCCCGGGGGTCGCGGGCTTCACCGACTCGACGGTCATTTCTCACCTGCCGCTTCGTTGTTGACGTACGGGGGCGTGGACCGGTCGTCCCAGCTGTCGACCATGTATCGGCCGGACTCGTGGTGGAACCAGTAGACGGAACTGAACCAGTTCCGCATATTGCCGAGGCAGGACCGCACGGCGGTGCCGAGTTCCCTTCCGCGGACGGTCCCGTCGGTGAGGCGGTCGGCGAGCAGCAGGACGTCCTTTTCGACGGCGAGGAACTCGGATACGCATTCCTCGACGCGTCGCCGTAGTTCCTCGATCGCTTCTTCCAGAGTCAGTCCCTGATGGGCGATGAGACTGATTCCGAGATTGTGCACCTCATCGCCCGCCAATTCCTTGGGAAGCGAGCAGAGGTCGTTGTACCAGGCGGCGAATTCCTGACTCAGCAGGGCCGCGCGCCGAAAGGCGGGGTTTTTCCGTACCGGGTCCGGGAGTTCGCAGCCCGCACTCGGTTCGAGCAGGTCGGTCCATATCCAGTGGGCGAAGGTCAGCCGACGCAGTGCGAGGTATTCCTCGACGCCGGGAATGCGTCCCTCGACGCGGTTGCGGAATTCCCGGTCGTACGCCTCGATCACGGTGTGGAAGTGCCGGGCGAACCGTGCGTTCCAGGTGTCGGGAAGGAAGGCGTACAGCCGGCCCACGCTGTCCGCGAGTCCGGCGACCAGCGGATCCGGGTGCCGCAGATACACGGCCGGGACGTCCAGCGCCGCATGTAAGCGGAACCGCAGTTGCCGCCAGGAGGAGGACCGGGCGTGCACGACGTCACGGTCGTGCCGGTCGTCCCAGACGAAGAACCACGCGCTGTAGTCGGCGATGGCCTGCATCACCTCGTCGGGCGCGCCGAGGTAGTAGCCCGCCATCAGGTCCGTATAGCAAAGACCGTCGGCATATTCTGCGACCTTGTCCGCCGGCATCAACCGCTTTTTCAGCAGCCAGGAGCGCGTGTTCTCCTGCAACCGGGGCCAATACGGATGCAGTTGCCGGGGAAACGCCGCCTCGATGACCGGAAGAGAGAGCGAGGGAGGAACCGCGGGCACGGCCACCGTCACTGTGGTGCTGTATGTGGTGCTGCATGGCAAAGCTGGCACGAACAACCCCTCTCAGCCGCCAGTGGGCACACACCCCTCCAGCCGTGCCGGGCGTGCGCCGTTGCGTATCCCCGCACTTCCTATTCAGCACTACAACTGACCGTCCTGGGAACGGATTTGCTTCATTCACTACCCCGACATGCTGAGAATCCACGTCTGCCTGACTGATTACGGATCAGGAGATGTGCAGTAGATGTGCGGTAGATGTGCGTAAGCGATCGACCGTCCGTCGGACATACGAACGACGCCCGGCCGGGAGGCATCCCGGCCAGGCGTCGTGGTTCGTGCGGGTGGGGCTCAGTCGTTGGCGACCACGGGGTAGCGGGGCTCGTTCTCGGCCATCTGCCGCAGGGCGTCCTTGCGTTCGCGCTTGGACAGCCTGTCGATGTACAGGTACCCGTACAGGTGATCGGTCTCGTGCTGCAAACACCGAGCGAAGTAACCGGTCCCGCGCACCTTGATCGGGTTGCCCTGCTCGTCCTGCCCGGTCACCTCGGCGTAGTCGGGACGGGCGAGCGGCGCGTAGGCGGTGGGCACCGACAGACAGCCCTCGTTGCTGTCGTCCAGTCGGCGCCGGTCCGCGGGCAGCTCGACGAGCTTGGGGTTGCAGACGACACCGGTGTGCCGCGCGCCCTCGTCGTCGGGGCAGTCGTAGACGAAGACCTTCAGGTCGACGCCGATCTGGTTGGCGGCCAGGCCCACGCCCTCGGCGGTGTGCTGCGAGGCGAACATGTCCGCGACCAGCTGCCGCAGCTCGTCGTCGAACTCGGTGACGTCCCTGCACTCCTTGTGCAGCACCGGGTTCCCGACGACGGTGATCGGCCGCGAGGCGCCGGCCTCACGCCAGGCCAGCTCGCGCGCCTCCGTCTCCTCGGTGTCGATGACGAAGCCCTCGTCGTCCACGGGGAGCACGCCCGCGTGCTGCTGATCGGTGTCCTGCTGCGCCATGACCGACGATGCCTTCCTGAACAAAAACGGGGTGATGTTGCCGATACAGGGTACGGGGACGCGCCCCGTCAGGGGCGCGGGGCTGTGTCTGTCGGCGGCTCCGCCGCGGGGCGCGAGCAACCACGACGAACCCGCAGCCGAACGACGTCAGCACACCTCTTCAAGATCCCGCCAGTCCCTGGAATCCGGGCTGTCCGCAACCCACCCGTCCAGCAGCCCTCGGACGAGCGACGCCGGGGCGGCCACGCCGCATTCACGCTCAGGCACCCACAGCTGCCCGTCCGTCCGATGCCCCAGCGGCCCCGGATGCCCGGGCTCGCTGTGATCATGCGGATCGAGATGCTCGCCGTCGCCCTCGTCGGAGGGCATCCGGGACTCCGAGCACATCCGGCACAGCAGCCGCACCGAGGAGGACCAGTCCTCCGCCGCGAACCCCGCGTCGGCGGCCAGTTGCTCCAGCGCGTCCCGGTCCACCTCCGTGGCCGCCTCCAGGAGGACCACCCAGGTCGGCACCGGGGACGGCGCCCACAGCTCGATCTCGTCGAAGACCGGGTACGAGTGGCCGACGGAGGTGGTCCGCTCGCCGTGGGGCACCCCGTCGTGCAGCACGACCTCGCCCCAGCGCCGTCCGGAGGAGGGCAGCGGGATCGACAGCACCTCCATACGGGCGGGGTCCAGCCGCCGCCCCCACACCACCTCGGCCTCGCCCTCGGGCGACAGCCGTACGGCCGCGCTGCCCAGTTCCATGCCGACGGGCTCGCCGGCGCCCGTGGCGTGGCCCGGGACGTGCAGCCCGTACGCCTGCCAGGCACGGCGGGCCAGCGGCCAGTCCTGCAGCGCGGTGGCGGCGATGCCGACGTTCCACCAGTCGGGGGCCCCGGCCTCGCGGTCGAGCAGGGCGACCGCGCGCAGGCCTGCCGTGCGGGCCTGCTCCCAGTCGTGCCGGAACTTGTGCAGCAGGGCGAGGTTGAACCAGGACTCGGACAGCCAGGGTTCCAGGTCGGCGGCACGTGTCAGCAGCGCGCCCGCGTCCTCGTACCGCCCGTCGCCGATCAGCGTGAACGCGCGGTCGGTGGCCTGCCGCCAGGAGGCGGAGGGCCGGTGCCGTCCCTTGCCGAAGATCCTCACGATTCCCGCCTGCCAGTTCCGTTCTGTGGGCTGGCCAGTGCCCCCGGACACTCTCTCCCTCGCATCCAACCACGTGACGCCGGAGGGCCGCTCATTACCCATGGGTTACCCACCCGCAGGCAAGGTCAGACAGCCCGCCCGTCGCCCACCACCACCCTGCCCGAGGCTCCCCCAGGGCTGAACGCCTGGGGGCACCCCCAGCGCGCCGCCCCCATATTCCAAAGCACCCTGGCCAGCGCCTCCACCACCTCGGGCGCGTACTCCCCGCCGGTGCCCAGACGCAGTTCCTCCAGTGCGGTGAGGGGCCCGCCGGGACCGGCGCCCCGCACCTTCTCGTCATAGGCGTTCACCACCCGGACTATGCGGGCGGCCACCGGTTGCTCCGGGTAGGGGTCGGCCTGCCGCTCGACGACCGTCGCGACCTGGGCGCCGGCCCCGGTCTGGCGGACGACGGCCCCGCCGAGCAGCGCGATCCGCCGCTGCTCGGCCGCCGGGAGTCCGGCGGTGGCCCCGGCCGGGACCGGGTCGACGAGGCTGAGCTGCCCGATGTCGTGCATGAGGGCCGCGTACTCCAGGACGGCCCGCTCGGGCTCCGGCAGCCCGAGGTCGCGGCCCACGGCCTGGCTGAGGGCGGCGACGCGGCGGGCGTGCCCGGCCGGGGTGTACCCGGCGATCTCGGTGGCGCGGGCCAGCGAGGCGATGGTCTGCCGGTAGGTGGCCCGCACGGCCGCGTACCGGCGCAGGGACAGCTGGGTGAGCAGCAGCGGCACCGAGAACACGGGCAGCGCCCACAGGCCGACGACGGCGACCGCGAGTGCCATCACCGCGCCCGTGGCGCACACCGCCGACCCGATGCCGGGCACGGCCCGCAGCTCGTCCCGCAGCAGCGGGGCGAACGGCCAGCCGGTGCGGGAGCGGGCGAGCGCAGCGGCGACCACGGCGTCGCACAGCACGGTCAGGACGAGCAGCGCGAGCAGCAGCAGCGCGTAGGCGGGGCCGCTCCAGCCGTCGAACACACCGCGGTTGTAGAGGGGCTGGAAGCAGACGGCGGCGAACCCGACGGCCAGCACCCGCCGGACCAGGTGGTCGAGGACGGGTCCGTCGCCGCGCGCCAGCTGCGGCACGCTGCCCAGCAGGGAGGCGGCGACCACGACCGACACGACCTGCGCGACCCCGTGGTGCGTGGGGTGCCCGGCGTGCTCCCCGACCAGCGCGTAGGACAGCGACCCGGCGGCGCCGAGCGGCGCGGCCTCGCGCAGCCCGGGCCCGTTCCACCGGATGAGCTCGCCGACGGCGACGAGGATCCCGAAGGCGAGCGCGACGGGGCGTTCCTCGACGCCTGTCATGAACGTCACGAGGAGGGAGACGGCGACGAGGAGGGCGGCGGCGGTGTAGAGGGCGAGGAAGGGGCGGCGGGCGATCATCGGCGTACCTCGGACCGGTCGTCGTCGGGGGCCTGCGCGGGCGTCGGGACGGCGGAGGGCCGGGCCTCCTCGGCGGTGACGACCGGATGCCAGCCGTCCCGCTCGACGACCCGGGTCAGCGCGGTGACCATCCGGGGGTCGAAGTGGGCGCCCGCGCACCGCCGCAGTTCCGCCAGGGCCGCCTCCACCGGCCGGGCCCGGCTGTAGGAGCGGTTGGAGGTCATCGCGTCGAAGGCGTCGGCCACGGCGACCACCCGTGCGGACTCCGGGATCTGACCGCCGGCCAGGCCGTACGGGTAGCCGGTGCCGTCGATGCGTTCGTGGTGGTGGAGGATCGCCGAGCGGGCGTCGCCGAGGAAGGAGATCCCGCGGGTGATCTCGTGCCCGTACTCGGGGTGCAGTTCGATCACCTGCCGCTCCTGGGGCGTCAGCGGCCCGTCCTTGCGCAACAGGCGGGTGGGGACGCCGAGTTTGCCGACGTCGTGCAGGATCCCGGCGAAGCGGAGCACTTCGATCCGGCCCTCGTCCATGCCCAGTTCGCGTCCGATCAGCATCGAGGCCTGTCCGACGCGTTCGCTGTGGCCGCGCGTGTAGCCGTCCTTGATGTCGACGGCCTGCACCAGGGCGCGGATGGTCGCCTGGTGGGCGGCGCGCTCGCGGTGGTACTGCGCGAACACCCACCAGGACACGCCCATCGGGAACAGCACGAGCAGCGCGGCGACCGGCCCGTACGGGCTGCGCCACAGGACGGCCATCATCAGCCCGGCGAGCCCGTGCACGGCGACGGGGGCGAGCGAGCGAGCGAACAGCCCGCGCCCGGCGGCCCGGGCCGGCAGTCCCTCGGCGAGCGTGCGCACTCCGCCGTCCAGCACGCTCAGCACCAGGCAGAACACCAGCACGGCGGCCCCGGCGGGCCCGAGGGCGGCGGGGAAGTCGGAGTCGCCGATCGCGTCCCGCCCGCCCAGCGCCTCGTGCGTGCGGGACGCCGCCCAGACGGCGACGGCGAGCTGGGCGGCCCGCCAGATCCGGCGCAGCCCCCGGGGGCGCTGCTCGACGCGCGCGAGCAGCGCCCCCGGCAGCGGTACGAGCGCGGCGGCGGGCGGCGCCAGCAGGAAGGCCCCGGCGAGCAGCACGGGGTAGAAGGCGCCCAGGTCCCCGGCGGCGGATCGGCCGACCGGGCGGTACCGGGTGACCTGCTCGCAGCCGACGTACAGCCCGGCCAGCAGGGCCACCGCCCACCAGGGCGTCCGGACGGACGGCAGCCCCCAGAGGCAGGACGCGGCGCCGACCACGACACAGGCGACGTAGCCCCACGCCCGCGGCGGAACCGACCGCATCGCTCTCCTCCCCGGTGGCCCGAGGCGTCGGCCGGCCGTGCGGACCTGCTCGGGCTCAAGCCCGGTACGGATTACGGGACATGCTCGGGAGTTGGAGAATAGGACGGCCGACGGGGACCCCGGGGAGGCAATGGACGTTTCCGCGGTCCCAGCGGCGTGAGATTAGCCCGTTCGAGTGAGCGACCCGGCTGTCCGCCGGTCCGCCTCACACGTGTCACCTCGGCACGTCCGCCGCCAACGTCCGGTTCAGCTGCTCCACCGTGGCCGGCGACTCGCGCTGGAACGCGGCGAGGTCGAGGCCGTCGTCGGCGATGACGGTCAGCAGCGCCCGTTCGCCGACGCCCACCACGATGACGTGCCCGGAGCCGCACCTCGCGACCACCTCGCGCAGCGTGCCGGTGCCCGCCTGCTCGGCCATGCGGCTGGCGACCCCGAGAGTGGCGGCGGCGAGCGCGGCGACGGACTCGGGGTGGGCGGAGTCCGCGTCGGCGACGACGAGAAGACCGTCCACCGTGGACAGCACGCTTTCGGAGACCCCCATCACCCGGTCGCGCAGCGAGATCAGGATGTCGGTCAAGGGGTTCGGCTGCGGCTGCGGTGACGGGTCTTCACTCATGAACTACTCCTTGGTACCTTGCTGTTGGCATATTCTTCCGCAGTGTCGGCCGAGTCGCCTCAGTCGGATTCCGGCAGCGCGTCCAGGCCCCGCCGGACTCGGCGCAGCATGTCGAGGGAGGGCTGATCGGCGGCCAGGGCTTCGGCCGACAGCATGGGTAGGACGAACGGCAGGGCGCCTGCGGAGTCGGTGGACGGCGACGCGCCTCGCACGGGCAACGGCGGCTTCTGCGGGGTCGGTCGAAGAGGTGTCGGTCGATCGGGCAACGGCCGGTCAAACTGCGGTCGGTCAGGCTCAGGCGTCGGAGGTCTATCGGATGCCGGAGGTCTATCGGATGCCGGGGGTTGAACGGGCGTCGCGGGCGGGTCTCGGTACCGGTCCGGTTCCCGGGCCCGGAGCCGCTTCGCTTCGGCGTTCTCGCGCCGTCTGTTGCGCAGCTCCGCACGGCGTTGGCGTGAGTTCACCGACCGCCCCAACTCTCTGAGCCGTTCGGGCTCGTCGGGTCCTCTCCCTGGGCGTTCCCGCGCCGCCAGGCGTTGCCGCCGGGGGTGCGTCTGGGCAGCGGCGCGGCTCTCGCCGGCCGACTCGCCGCCTCGGGCGCCGCCCCGTTCGTCGGCAGCACGCGCGGCGCGGTGCTGGGCCGTTCGCGGGGTCCTGCGCCGGGCTCCCATCGCACGAACCCGAGCGTCCGCAGCCGGATCAGGTCGAGCATGACCGCGTACAGCCCGCGGCCCAGCGTGAAGGCGATGTCCCGGGCCGTACGGCGGCCGTTGACTCCGGCGAGCACGGACCGGTGGCGGAGCGACAGCCACTCGGGCGGCCCGTCGGCCGCGGCGTCCGGGGACGGGGTGGGCCGGACCCGGACGAGTTCGCCCGGCGGCCCCCACTGTTCGGCCAGCAGCGCGATGCGCCGGGTGGTCTCCTCGGTCACCTTCCTCGGCTCCACGCCCGGTTCGGCGCGGAGCGTGGGTTCGAGGCCGCTGAGCTGCCAGCTTCCCGGCGGGCCGAGCCCCATGGCGAAGGCGGCGTCGAACACGGCGGCTACGCACACCACCTCCAGCTCGGCGGCGCCGATCAGACCGGCGGCCACCAGCTGTCCGCCCAGCAGGTCCACGTCGGGCTGGGCGGCGCGGGCGGCGAGCCAGGCCTCGTCGTCGACCCGGCCCGGGGTGAGCAGCAGCGAGGTGGCGGGGGGTGCGCCCGGGGTCTCGATCGCGCCGATCAGGCCCTGCCGCAGATGAATCGTTCCCCCCGGGGTGCCGGAGACCCGGACCGTGCCGCTGAAGCCCTCGTCGCGCAGCCCCTGCAGCAGCGCGGGAAGATTGCGCGCGCCGGCGGTCATCCGAGGACCTCGGCGGCCAGCGAGTCCAGACTGCGGGTGGCGAGCGCCAGGTTGGCCCGTTCCCGGTCCAGGCCCGCGGCCAGCAGCAGGGGGTCGCCGCCCGGTCGCGCCACCGCGAGCAGCACCTGATGGCGCCGCGTGCTGGTGGTGATCACGCTCTCCAGCTCCCCCTCGGCGCCCGCCTGTCCCAGCCGTTCGGCGATGAGAGCGGCCAGTGCGGCGTCGGCCGCCCCGTCCCCGACCGCCCCGGCGTCGCCCGCCTCCCCGTAGGTGAGACCGGTGACGGCGTCGACCAGAGCCACGCCGGTGACCCCGGGGGAGTCGAGGAGCCGGGCCAGGGAAGCCTGGAGCGCGGTCGTCATTTCCGCGTTTCCCCCTTCACGTGCAGACGTCACACAGTACGTTGAACGTCATCTTTCAGAACAAGCAACAAAGTTGATGTTCCGTGACTCAGAAGTCGCTTACGTTCGATCGTAGTTGTACGTGCAGCGACCAGTCAGCGGCACTGGGGAATTGAGGCAACACCATGAACATCGAATCAGCGCTCAAGGAAGCCATGACCGTGGACGGCGCCCTCGGCGTCGCCCTCGTCGACTACGAAAGCGGCATGTCGCTCGGCACGCTCGGCGGCGGTCCGCAGCTCGACCTGGAGCTCGCCGCGGCGGGCAACACCGAGGTGGTGCGCTCGAAGATGCGCACGCTGGCGTCCCTGCACATGGACGACACCATCGAGGACATCCTGATCACCCTGGGCCGGCAGTACCACCTGATCCGGCCGCTCGCCGCCACCACCGGAACGCTCTTCCTCTACCTGGCCCTCGACCGCTCGCGCAGCAACCTGGCGCTGGCCCGGCACAGCCTCAAGAAGATCGAGAGCACGCTGGAGGTCTGACCCGGCACGGATGCCGGGCAGCAAGAACATCGGGCAGGACGGATCCCGGCCGGTCAGGGATCCCAGGCAGGTTCCGCTGCCGCCGCGACGGCAGCCGGGGGTCTCAGCCCTCGGCGGCCGTCGCGCCCGGCAGCTCGGCCGGCGCCGCCTCGTACACGTCATGCTCGGGAACGGTCTGACCGGAACGGATCAGATCGAGCCGGCCCATGACCTTGGCCCGCAGGTCGCTCGGCACGTCGTCATGCCCGCAGCACCGCTTGACCAGCTTCTTCACGGCCTCCTCGAGCCCGTACTTCTCCAGGCACGGCGAGCATTCCTCGAAGTGGTGCTGGAACTTGTCCCGGTCGAGAGGGGGCATCTCGCTGTCGAGATACTCGTACAGGTGGTCGAGGACCTCACTGCAGTCCGTCTCGTGCGGATCTCCGCAGCTCATGAGCCCGAACCTTTCACTTCGTTCGACTCTCCGGCGCCCGCCGGAACCAGCCCGCGCTCACGGGCGTAGTCCTCGAGCATGCCGCGCAGTTGACGGCGGCCCCGGTGCAGCCGGGACATCACCGTACCGATGGGTGTCCCCATGATGTCCGCGATCTCCTTGTACGCAAAGCCCTCGACGTCGGCGAGGTACACGGCGATGCGGAACTCCTCGGGGATGGCCTGGAGCGCTGCCTTCACGTCCGAGTCGGGCAGGTGGTCCAGCGCCTGCGACTCCGCGGAGCGCAGACCGGTGGACATGTGCGACTCGGCGCGCGCCAGCTGCCAGTCCTCGATCTCCTCGGCCGCACTGCGCTGGGGCTCGCGCTGCTTCTTGCGGTACGAGTTGATGAAGGTGTTGGTGAGGATCCGGTACAGCCAGGCCTTGAGATTGGTGCCCTCGCGGAACTGGTGGAAGGACGCGTACGCCTTGGCGTACGTCTCCTGCACCAGGTCCTCGGCGTCCGCCGGGTTGCGCGTCATGCGCAGCGCGGCCGAATACATCTGGTCGAGGAATTCGAGCGCGTCCCGTTCGAAGCGCGCACTGCGCTCCACGGTGGACTCCGTGCCCGTCTCCGCGCTCACGCCCTGGCCCTCGGGCAGCTCCGCCTGGCCGTTGTCGGTCCCTGCGTCGGTACCGGTGACCGGACCCACCTCCTCAAGATCGCGGGTGGGAACGAAACCGATCCCACTCGAATCGGAGGATAGACGACTACCCGTGCCTGCCGCCGCTCGAATAGGAGCGGCCTTGGTCGCATGCAGCACCGTCCAGTCCAGGTCGGTACGGCTGCTACGGCTCGGGCATACGGTCGAACCCATGCGGCGGACTTCCTTCCCACTGGCGTCGGTGCCGGGCGTTCAGCACTTCTGTCCGCCTCAACAGCGACCCGCCCCTCGACATTCCCCGCTCTTTACCCGAGTGACGTGATCCACCGGACGACACCGGCGGTGACGGCCTCCAGAGCCTCCTCCTGGGTGGTCGCGGCCCTCTTGGGCAAGGCGAGCCCGTGGTCGCCGTACGGCACCTCCAGGAGCTCGTAGGCCCCCTCGGGGAACTCGTCCGGCCTGCCGAAGGGGTCGTTGGCGCCCTGGACGACGAGGGTGGGCGCCCCGGCGCCGAGCAGTTCGTCGGCGCGGGACTTCTCGGGTCTGCCCGGCGGGTGCAGCGGAAAGCTGAGCGCGAGGACGGCGTGGGCGCCGAGCTCGACGGCGGTACGGCAGGCCACCCGCGCGCCCGCCGACCGCCCGCCGGAGATCACCGGCACTCCCGGTGCGGCGACGGCCGGCCAGATCCCGCGCCAGCCGACGTCGAGGGTCTTCGGCGCGGTCGCGACCTTCTTGCCGGCCACCCGCCAGGGCTGTTCGACGAGGGCCACGCTCACCCCGTGTCCGGGCAGCACGGCGGCCAGCGCCCGGAGGTCACGGGCCTCGATGCCACCGCCGGCGCCATGGCTGACGGCGAGGACGAGGCGGGCCTTCTCGGCCTGGTGCCAGGTGACGCGGGCGTCACCCGCGTCCGTGGGAACGATCTCGGTGCTCACGTCAGAAGAGTGTGCCCTCCTCGGGCCCCTCCAGCTCCTTGAGCAGCTCCGGCGCGTTGTTGCGGACGTTGCTGACGGCCGTGGACACCGGGTAGGCGCGCATCAGCCCGGCCGGCGGGGGTTCGAGCAGCGAGCGCAGGTCGTCGACGTCCGTCCGGGCCGGGTCGAGCCAGGCGTCCCAGCGGTCCGGGGTGAGCATCAGCGGCATCCGGGGGTGGATGTCGGCGAGGGCGTGCGGCCCGTCGGCGGGGGCCACGGCGAGCGGCGACGCCTCGGCCTCCGTGGTGATGACCGAGCACGTCACCCACCAGGCCCGCGGATGGTCGTCGGGGAGGGTGCGGTCCCGCCAGAACTCGTACAGCCCGGCCATCGCGAAGACCGAGCCGTCGGCCGGGAGCACGAAGTAGGGCTGCTTGCGGGCCCGCTTCTTCTTGCCCTCGACCTCCAGCTCGCGCTCGTCCTTGGCGGTGACCCACTCGTAGTAGCCGTCGGCGGGCAGGATGCAGCGCCGGGCGGCGAAGGCACGGCGGTACGAGGGCTTCTCGTGGACGGTCTCGGCGCGCGCGTTGATCATCCGGGCGCCGCCCTCGGGCGTCTTCGACCAGGAGGGCACGAGCCCCCACTTCAGTGTGCGCAGCTGGCGAACCGGTCGGCGGTCGTCGGCGTCTTTCAACGGACGGTCGAGGACGGCGTAGACCTCCTTGGTCGGCGCCACGTTGTAGTCGGGCTCCAAGGTCTCCTCGGGCTCCCACTTCTCGATTTCAAAGACTCCTGCGAGATCCTCGGGCCTGCGACTCGCTGCATACCGTCCGCACATACGTGCCACACTGCCAGACTCCGTACGTCGATTGGGAGCCACCACACACCATGGACAGCACCGCCGCCACCGCGCTGCCCGACCTGTGGGACCGTCTCGTCGGCACCCAGTCCGACCCCGACCTGTGGGTGGTGATCGCCACCGCGGTCGCGGCCCTCGCGGTCGTCGTGCCGCACAGCCTGTGGCGCGTCTCCCGCAACGCGATCACCATCGCCCACGAGGGCGGTCACGGCCTGATAGCCCTGCTCACCGGCCGCCAGCTCACCGGGATACGCCTGCACTCCGACACCAGCGGCCTGACCGTCAGCCGCGGCAAGCCGCACGGCCTCGGCATGATCCTCACGGCCGCCGCCGGCTACACCGCTCCCCCGCTCCTCGGCCTGGGCGGCGCCTCCCTGCTCGGCGCCGGCCGCATCACCCTGCTGCTGTGGCTGGCCACGGCCCTGCTGGTGGCGATGCTGGTGATGATCCGCAACGCGTACGGCGCCCTGACGGTGGTCCTCTCCGGCGGCACGTTCCTCCTGGTCTCCTGGCTGGCGGGCCCCCAGGTGCAGGCGGCGTTCGCGTACGCGGTGGTCTGGTTCCTCCTCCTGGGCGGCGTCCGCCCGGCCTTCGAGCTGCAGATGAAGCGATCGAGGGGCGGCGCGGGCGACTCGGACGCCGACCAGCTCTCCCGGCTGACCCACGTCCCGGCGGCGCTGTGGCTGTTCCTGTTCCACACGGTGAGCCTGTGCGCACTGCTGGGCGGCGGACGCTGGCTCCTGGGCCTGTAGAAACGCCCTCTTTCCAAGGGCGCGGGGGACTGCTTTCAAGGGGCGCGGGGTTGTGTCGACATGCGGCTCCGCCGCGATGGCAGTTCCCCCGCTCGAGCGAAGCCGAAAGTGGGGAGCGACAAGCCCCGACGGCGCCGCACCCGACCACGGCCGGCCGCAGGCCTACGCGCCGCACCCGAACCACGGCCGCAGACTAAAGTGGGCGCATGCCCGTGAACCCCGCCGCAACCACCGCCCTCTGGCCCGCCCCGCATGCGAGCGAGGCCGTCGACGCGACGGTCCACGTGCCGGGGTCCAAGTCCGTCACCAACCGCGCCCTCGTCCTCGCCGCCCTCGCCTCCGAGCCCGGCTGGCTGCGCCGCCCGCTCCGCTCTCGCGACACCCTGCTGATGGCGGGCGCGCTGCGTGAGATGGGCGTCGGCATCGAGGAGGGCGTGGGCCCGGACGGCACCGGCGAGGCCTGGCGGGTGCTGCCCGCGGGGCTGCGCGGACCGGCCACGGTCGACGTCGGCAACGCCGGCACGGTGATGCGCTTCCTGCCGCCGGTCGCCGCCCTCGCCGACGGCCCCGTCCGCTTCGACGGCGACCCGCGTTCGTACGAGCGTCCCCTGAACGGCGTCATCGACGCGCTGCGCGTCCTGGGCGCGCGGATCGACGACGACGACCGCGGCGCGCTGCCCCTGACGGTGCACGGCTCGGGCGCGCTGGACGGCGGCCCGGTGGACATCGACGCGTCCTCGTCGTCCCAGTTCGTGAGCGCCCTGCTGCTCTCCGCCCCGCGTTTCAACCAGGGGGTGGAGGTCCGCCACACGGGCTCGACCCTGCCCTCCATGCCGCACATCCGGATGACCGTGGACATGCTGCGCGCGGTCGGCGCCCAGGTGGACACCCCGGAGTCGGGCGGCGAGCCGAACGTCTGGCGGGTCACGCCGGGCGCGCTGCTCGGCCGGGACCTGACGATCGAGCCGGACCTGTCCAACGCCCAGCCGTTCCTGGCGGCGGCGCTGGTCACGGGCGGCCGGGTGCTGATCCCGGACTGGCCGGCCCGCACCACCCAGCCGGGTGACCGGCTGCGGGAGATCTTCACCGAGATGGGCGGTTCCTGCGAGCTGGCCGACTACGGCCTGGTCTTCACCGGCTCGGGCTCGATCCACGGCATCGACGTCGACCTGAGCGACGTCGGCGAGCTGACCCCGGGCATCGCGGCGGTCGCCGCCCTCGCGGACTCCCCGTCCACCCTGCGGGGCGTGTCCCACCTGCGCCTGCACGAGACGGACCGGCTGGCGGCCCTCACCAAGGAGATCAACGAGCTCGGCGGGGACGTCACGGAGACAGCCGACGGCCTGCACATCCGCCCGCGCCGGCTGCACGGCGGGATCTTCCACACCTACGACGACCACCGCATGGCCACGGCCGGTGCGATCATCGGCCTGGCGGTGGACGGCGTGCAGATCGAGAACGTGGCGACGACGGCGAAGACCCTGCCGGACTTCCCCGACCTGTGGACCGGGATGCTCGAGGCGTCCGGGGTATAGGGACTTCCGCCATGCGCCGCTACGGCAAGCACACCGACGAGGACGACATCCGCAGCCGCCCGAACCGCAAGGGCAACCGGCCGCGTACGCATATCCGGCCCAAGCACGAGGACTCCGTCGAGGGCATGGTCCTCACCGTCGACCGGGGCCGGCTGACCTGCCTCGTCGAGGACCGGATCGTCCTCGCGATGAAGGCCCGTGAACTGGGCCGCAAGGCCGCGGTCGTAGGCGACCGGGTCGACATCGTCGGCGACCTGTCCGGCAAGAAGGACACCCTCGCCCGTATCGTCCGCATCGCGGAGCGCACCTCGGTGCTGCGCCGCACCGCGGACGACGACGACCCGTTCGAGCGCGTGATCGTCGCCAACGCCGACCAGATGGCCGTCGTCACCGCGCTGGCCGACCCGGAGCCGCGCCCCCGGCTGATCGACCGCTGCCTGGTGGCCGCGTTCGACGGCGGTCTGACCCCGCTGCTGGTCATGACGAAGTCGGACCTGGCGTCCCCGGACAAGCTGCTGGAGCTGTACGGCCACCTCGACATCCCGTACGTCGTCACCAGCCGTGAGGAGCTGGAGAACGGCGACGCGGTGGGCCGGGTGCGCGAGCTGCTGGCCGGGCGGATCACGGCGTTCGTCGGACATTCGGGCGTCGGCAAGACGACCCTGGTCAACGCGCTGGTCCCGGAGGAGCGACGGCGGGTGACCGGCCATGTGAACGCGGTGACCGGCCGCGGCCGCCACACGACGACCTCGGCGCTGGCCCTGCCCCTGGCGGGCACGGAGGACTGGGTGATCGACACTCCGGGCCTACGGTCCTTCGGCCTGCACCACGTCGACCCGTCCCGGGTGATCCTCGCCTTCCCCGACCTGGTGCCGGGCACCGAGGGCTGCCCGCGCGCGTGCAGTCACGACGAGCCGGACTGCGCGCTGGACGCGTGGGTGGCCGAGGGCCACGCCGACCCGGCGCGGCTCTACTCCCTGCGACGGCTGCTGTCCACGCGCGAGCGCACGGAAGGCGACTGAACAGCTGATGGGCAACTGAACAGCTGATGGGCAGCCGACGAACAGGCTGTTGACCACCGCGTTGTTTGCATACACCCGAGTCCGGTAAGTGCATAATCGCACCGAGCCGGACACACGGAGGGACAGCTCATGGCGTGGCTGCTGGTCGTCGTAGCCGGATTGCTCGAGACCGGTTTCGCCGTGTGCCTCAAGTTGTCCCACGGTTTCACCAGGCTCTGGCCCACCGTCGCGTTCTGCATCTTCGCCCTGGGGAGCTTCGGCCTGCTGACCCTCTCCCTGAAGAAACTCGACGTGGGCCCCGCCTACGCCGTGTGGACGGGCATCGGCGCGGCGGGCACCGCGATCTACGGCATGATCTTCCTCGGCGACCTGGTGTCGGTCCTGAAGATCGTCTCGATCAGCCTGGTGATCATAGGAGTGATCGGACTGCAGCTGTCGGGGTCGGCGCACTAGGACGCCGGGGCGGCGGCTAGACGGCCGGTTGGCGCTGCAGGGCTCCCCGTACCAGCTCGGCGACCCCGTCCTCCCCCGGCGGCGGTGCGGCCACGCAGGACAGGGCGAGGCGGACGGCGAGTTCGCAGGCGCGGGCCAGGTCGGCGGCGTCGGCCCGGACGGCGCCGGGTCCCGAGAGCACGGCCACGGCCCGGTCGCGGACGGCGCCCACCAGATCGCCGGGCGAGGGCAGCGGCCCGTCCGCCCGCCGCTGCGCGGGCACGGCGGAGGAGGACGGCACCGCCGCGAGCGTCGGCGCGGGCAGCCGCTCGCTCCAGAACCCGGTGAGGACGGCCCGTACGAGGACGTTGTCGCGGGCGGCGGCGGTGGTCCACTCGGCGGCGGCGGTGAGCCGGTCCCGGGCGTCCCCGCGCACGGCCAGCGCCCGGTCGACCCCGGCCAGATATCCGTCGGCCTCGCGTCTGACGAGTGCCCGGGCCAGGCCCTCCTTGCTGCCGAACTCGTTGTACAGCGTCTGCCGGGACACCCCGGCCGCCGCGGCGACGTCCACCATCCGCACCGCGGCCCACGGCCGTAGCGCAAGCGCCTCGAAGGCGGCGTCCAGTAGGGATTCCCGCGCTGCAGGCATCATCGCCTCCCTGGAACGAGCGGCTCTGCGCCCCAGGTTTGACGCGCACGACGGCACTGTCAAGGGTTCGCGAGAGGGACGGCGTCCACACCCCGGTCCCCTGTGGCCCCTGCTCGGCCCCGCCGGATACGGTTCGTTCCATGCCGGACTACCTGGACGACCTCCGACTCGCGCACGTCCTCGCGGACGCCGCCGACGCCGCGACCATGGACCGTTTCAAGGCCCTCGACCTCAAGGTCGAGACCAAACCGGACATGACCCCGGTGAGCGAGGCCGACAAGGCCGCCGAGGAGATCATCCGCGGCCACCTCCAGCGGGCCCGCCCCCGGGACGCGATCCTGGGCGAGGAGTACGGCATCGAGGGCACCGGCCCCCGCCGCTGGGTGATCGACCCGATCGACGGCACGAAGAACTATGTGCGGGGCGTCCCGGTCTGGGCCACGCTGATCTCGCTGATGGAGGCGGGCGAGGGCGGCTACCAGCCCGTCGTCGGCGTGGTCTCCGCGCCCGCGCTGGGCCGCCGCTGGTGGGCCGCGAAGGGGCACGGCGCGTTCACCGGCCGCAGCCTTTCCTCCGCGAGCCGGCTGCACGTCTCCCGCGTCTCGAAGCTGTCGGACGCCTCCTTCGCGTACTCCTCGCTCACCGGCTGGGAGGAGCGCGGGCGGCTGAACGGCTTCCTCGACCTGACCCGCGAGGTGTGGCGCACGCGCGCGTACGGCGACTTCTGGCCGTACATGCTGGTCGCCGAGGGCGCGGTCGACCTGTGCGCCGAACCGGAGCTCTCGCTCTGGGACATGGCGGCCACCGCGATCGTCGTGACGGAGGCCGGCGGCGTCTTCACGGGCCTCGACGGCCGTCCGGGCCCGCACAGCGGCGACGCGGCGGCGTCGAACGGGCTGCTCCACGACGAGCTGCTGGGCTATCTGAACGAGCGCTCCTGAACATCACGCCCGAGAACCACAGATGAGCGCGCGCGCCCTCAATTGGACGCGCGCGCCCTCTTGTTGACCCCCGCTTTACCTGCCACGCTGACACCACCCCCACTTGTGAACTTGTGAATTCATGAACTAATCCATGAACCGACAAGTCACGGATTCATAGGAGGTGCTCAGCCCATGCTCGTCCGCGACGCCATGAGCACGGTGGTCCTGACCATCGGCCCCGCACACACCCTCCGGCAGGCCGCCGCCCTGATGTCCGCACGCCGTGTCGGCGCGGCCATCGTCCTGGACCCGGACGCCGGCGGCATAGGCATCCTCACCGAGCGGGACATCCTCAACTCCGTGGGCCTGGGCCAGGACCCGGACAGCGAACACACCCACGCCCACACCACCAACGACGTCGTCTTCGCCGCCCCGACCTGGACCCTGGAGGAAGCGGCCCGAGCAATGGCGCACGGCGGCTTCCGCCATCTGATCGTCCTCGACCGCGGCGAGCCGGCCGGCATCGTCTCGGTCCGCGACATCATCCGCTGCTGGGCGCCGGCCCGGGAGCAGGTACCGGCCTGAAGACGCCGGCCCGAACGACGAACGGGCCGGCCCCCCGAGGGGGAACCCGGCCCGTTCGCTCACGACAAGCGGTCCAGTGCTGTCAGCCGCGCAGGGCCTGGACCGCGACCTCCAGCCGCTTGCCGCAGTCTCATGGTTGATCCTACAATGGACTTTGTCCAAGTCAAGTTGGGCTCTAAAGTCACACTCGTTCGGGACCTGTTCCCGCTGGCTGTTAGGCTGGGCTCCATGAGTGACCTTCTGGGACGACTGCGCGGACGCGGATGGCGAATGACCGCGCAGCGGCGTGTCGTGGCCGAGGTGCTCGACGGCGATCATGTCCATCTGACCGCCGACGAGGTGCACGCCAGGGCCGTCGTCCGGCTGCCGGAGATCTCCCGGGCGACCGTCTACAACACGCTCGGCGAACTGGTCTCGCTCGGCGAGGTGCTCGAGGTCGCCACCGACAAGCGCGCCAAGCGGTACGACCCGAACGCGCACCGCCCGCACCACCACCTGGTGTGCGCCCAGTGCGGCGCGATCAAGGACGTGCACCCGAGCGGCAACCCGCTGGCCGACCTCCCCGACTCCGAGCGCTTCGGCTTCAAGGTCTCGGACGTCGAGGTCACGTACCGCGGGATCTGCCCGAACTGCGCCGCGACGTAACCCCCCTTCCGCGCACCGGCACTCCCGCCCGCACCCGCTCCGGCACACGGGGTTCCCGAATCTGACGGCCCGTCATATCGTCGGGAGCTGTGGGAGAGCCGTATCCGAAACTCAGCGCACGTGATCTGACCCGAACCTTCGGCCGGGGCCCGGGCGCGGTCGACGCCCTCGGTCCCCTCGAACTGGCCGTCGCCCCCGGCGAGTTCACCTGTGTCGTCGGCCCCTCGGGCTGCGGCAAGTCGACCCTGCTGCGCATCGCGGCGGGGCTGCTGCGCCCGAGCACCGGCACGCTGGAGATCCGCACCTCCGACCCCCGCCCCGCGGCCATGATCTTCCAGGACTACGGCATCTACGACTGGAAGACCGTCCGCGCCAACGTCCGCTTCGGCCTGGACGTCCAGCGCGTCCC
Source organism: Streptomyces sp. NPDC006872 (assembly GCF_040635845.1). Taxonomy (NCBI): domain Bacteria; kingdom Bacillati; phylum Actinomycetota; class Actinomycetes; order Kitasatosporales; family Streptomycetaceae; genus Streptomyces; species Streptomyces sp. NPDC006872. Next base: position 822,137 of record NZ_JBEYIL010000001.1, on the reverse strand, counting down.
ACGCCGCGAGGCGACCGCCCGCGCCGACGACTGGCTGGCCCGGATGGGCCTGGCGGGCTTCGCGGACGCCTACCCGGCGACCCTCTCGGGCGGGATGCGCCAGCGGGTGGCGATCGCCCGCGCACTGGCCGTCGAGCCCGAGATCCTGCTGATGGACGAGCCGTTCGCGGCCCTGGACGCCCAGCTCCGCACGATCCTCCAGGACGAACTCCTCGACCTCACCCAGGCCACCCGCACGACCACGCTCTTCATCACCCACAGCCTGGAGGAGGCGATCGTCCTCGGCGACCGCGTCCTGGTGATGTCCGCCCGCCCGGGCCGGATCATCGCCGAACACCGCCCGCCCTTCCCGCGCCCGCGCACCGGGGACATCCGCTCGACCCCCGAGTTCACGGCCCTGAAGGACGAGCTGTGGGACCTGCTGCGCAGAGAGGCGGTGCTCGCGTGAGCACGCTGCTGAAGAACGCGGACTCGAACCCGAACTCGAACTCCGACTCGGGCGGGCAGGTCCTGGTCCGCCGCCCCGGCCCCGAGGAACTGCACCCCGTCCGCACCCACCGCCGCCGCAGGGCCCTGGAGAGCTCCCTGGCGCTCGCGGTCCCGCTGCTGCTGGTCCTGCTGTGGCAGCTGGCGGCCGTCCGGGGCTGGATCGACGACCGCGTCTACCCGGCCCCGTCCACGATCCTCGCCGACGGCTGGGACCGGGCCGCGGCCGGCGAGCTGTGGCCGGACGTGTGGGCGACGCTGAAGCGCGTCCTGGGCGGCTACGCCATCGGCACGGCGGCGGGCTACGCCCTCGGCCTGCTGATGGGCTCCCTCTCCCTGGTCCGGGCGGCCCTGGAGCCCCTGCTGGACGCCCTGTACGTCGTCCCGAAACTGGCCCTCCTGCCGATCTTCCTGAACATGTTCGGCCTGGGCGAGGGCCCGCAGGTGGCCCTGGTGGCAGCGACGGTCTTCTTCTTCGTGTGGATCTCGACCATGTCGGCGGTGCTGGCGATCCCTGCCGGCCACCGCGACGCGGGCCGCGTCTTCGGCGCCTCGCCGTGGCAGATGTTCCGCCACGTCCTGCTCCCCGCCTCGCTGCCCGCCGTCCTGGTCGGCGCGCGGATCGCGGCGGGCGTGGCGGTCCTGGTCATCGTCGCCTCGGAACAGATCGCCGCGGCGAACGGCCTCGGCCATCTGATCTTCGACTCGCGCGCGCTGTTCCAGAACGACGTGATGTTCGTCGGGATCGTCTGTGTGGCGGTGCTCGGAGTGGTCTTCTCCGAGCTGGTACGGATCGTGGGACGGCTGCTCACGCCGTGGGCGCCGCGGGACCGGGGCCGGGGGCAGGCATGAGGAGACGTTTTCGCGGGCTGGTACCGGCCGTACTGGTCACGGCCGCCCTGCTGGCATCGGCGGCGTGCTCCTCGTCGCAACCGGACGACGACGCCGACGCCCAGGCAGGCGCCCAGGGCACGACCCGTGCGATCCGCCCGGTGGAGGGCTGCACCACCGCCGCCCGGACGGACCCGGCGGACCTCTCCCCCACCCGCGCCCCCGCCCGCTGCCGTACGGGCTCCCCGGCCCCCTCACCCCTCGCCGAGCGCCGCAGGCTCACCATCGCGACGGGCACCCTGAGCGCGGAGTACGTGGCCCCGCTCCAGGTCGCCCTCGACAAGGGCGAGTTCGCACGGGAGGGCCTGGACGTCGCCCTCAAGGTGCTGCCCACGCCCGACGCCCTGCCCCTGCTGGCCAAGGGGGACGTCGACGCCCTGTGGGCGGCCCCGGAGGCGGCGGTCATGAACGGCGTCAGGGGCGGCTTCGACATCCGCTGGGTCGCGGGGAACTTCTCCCCCGGCCCCGGCTCCAAGAGCGGCCTGTGGGTACGCCTGAAGGACGGCGAGCAGGCCGACGACGTCTCCATGGCGAGCAGCAGACTCGGCACGATGATCGGCAAGGGCTCGGTGATCGCGTACCCCATGGAGAAGGCGCTGGAGGAGCACGGCGGCGCCCTGGACCGCATCCAGTACCAGCAGCTGGGCTCGGCCGACGTCCTGACCGCGCTCCAGAACGGCGGGGTGGACTCGGCCTGGCTCCTCGACCCGGTCTGGCGCAAGGTCGACGGCGACCCCTCCTACGCCTTCCTCGGCGGCCAGCCCCAGGGCGAGCCGCTGGGCGGCCTGCTCTACGGCCCGAGCCTGCTGAACGACGACATGGACGCGGGGGTGGCCCTGCTGAGGGCGTACATCCGCACGGTGAACACGTACTTCGCGGCCGACTACAAGAAGGACGAGGCGTTCGTCACGTATCTCGCGAAGCTGCTGAAGATCGACGAGGCGATCCTGCAGTCCACGCCCTCGCTCCGCATGGACTGGGAGATCCGCTCCGGCACGACGGACCGCCTCCAGGCGGCCTACCAGGCCCAGGGGGTGACCGACGGCGACCCGCTCCCGGAGTCACGGACCGTGAACCGCCGCCTGTACGAGGAGGCGGTCGGCCGCAGCGGCTGAAAGCCCTGAGGGCGACAACGACCCAGGGACATAGTCGGCTGAGGGGGATAACGACTGAGGGCCGGAATCCATGTTCTGGATTCCGGCCCTCGGCCTTCAGTAGCGGGGACAGGATTTGAACCTGCGACCTCTGGGTTATGAGCCCAGCGAGCTACCGAGCTGCTCCACCCCGCGGCGATGAATGCAACGTTACGTGAAGGGGGAGGACGAAGGCAAATCCATTAGACGGCCGCCCGTCTTCGCAGGTCGGACGAGGTCACGCGGAGAGCTCTTCGCGCAGCGCGTCCCGCAGCCGCGCCGCCCGCTCGGAGACTTCCGCCGGCCCGAGCGACACCGCCCGGTCCGCCCAGCGCTGCCCTTCGGCCAGCTCGCCGCGACGCGCGTAGACCAGGGCGAGCCGCAACGCCGCCCGCCCGTGCCCCGCGTCGGCCGCCCGGGTCCACCACACCGCGGCCTCGGGCTCGCTGCCCTCCCGCGCGAGCAGCAGCCCGAGGTTGAAGGCGCCGTTGCGCGATCCGGCCTCCGCGGCCGTCCGGTACCAGCGCGCCGCCTCCACGACGTCGCCGCGCGCGGCGGCCAGCATCCCGACCCGCACCTGTGCGCGGCGGTGACCCTGCGTCGCCGCCCGCTCGTACCACTCCTCGCACTCGGTCTTCTCGTGCACGATCTCCCCGAGCTCGTGCGCCGGCTGCTGCGGCCGGCGCGCGTCGAGCACGGCCGCCAGCCGGTAGGCGGCCTCCGCGCTCCCGCCGCCGGCGGCGCACCGCAGATGCCGTTCGGCCTCCTGCTCGTCGCCGTCCCGCAGCCGCGCGATGCCGACCTGCAGCGCCGCCTCGGTGTGCCCGGCGGCGGCCGCCCGCTCGTACCAGCGCAGCGCGACGGGCTCCTCGCCCCGCCCGGCGAACAGGATGCCGAGGTTGAACGCGGCGTCGACGCTGCCCGCCTCCGCGGCCTTGGAGAACCACGGTTCGGCGCCGGCCGTGTCGCCGCCCTGGAGCAGCAGGATGGCGAGCGCGTTGGCCGCCTCCCGGTGCCCGGCGTAGGCCGCGCGCCGGTACCACTGCTCGGCCTGCGCCGTGCGGCCCTGCTCGGCGCAGAGCAGGGCGAGGTTGTAGGCGCCGTTGTCGTCGCCGGCGTCCATGGCGGCCCGGTACCAGCGCTCGGCGGTCTGGGTCTGCCCCCGCTCGGCGTGCAGCGCGCCCAGTGCGTTCGCCGCGTTGCCGTCGCCCTCCTGGGCGGCCCGCAGCCACCAGATGGCGGCGTTCTCGGTGTCGCCGGCGTCGCGCAGCAGGAAGCCGAGCGCGCAGGCGGCCCGTGCCTCGCCGTCCTTGGCGGAGGTCAGATACCAGCGCCCGGCCTCCTTCAGCTCGCCCCGCTTCTCCAGGATGGTGCCGAGGTGCAGGGCGGCCCGCCGGTGTCCGCGCGCGGCGGCCTGCCGGTACCACTGCTCGGCCTCGGCCCGCGCGGCCGCACCGTTGTCGTGGCCGTGCCCATCCCGGTCGCCGTCCGTGACGGCGCTCCGGCGCTCCCCGCTCTGCTCGTATTCCTTCTGGTCGAGGGCGCGGGCCAGCCGGTACGCCGCTTCCCGGTGCCCGCGCTCGGCGGCGGCCCGCATCCAGCGCTCGGCCCCCGCGTCGCCACGGTGTTCCAGCAGGTCGGCGAGGGCGTACGCGCCCAGCGCGTGCCCCTGTTCGGCGGACTGGCGCAGCCAGTACTCGGCGGCCGGCTCGTCCCCGCACTCACGTCGGTGGCGGCCCAGCGCGTGCGCGGCCGCGGCGGAGCCGGCGACGGCGGCGACCCGCCACCAGCCGGCGGCGTCGTCGGGGTAACCGCGCTGATGGAGGAGAACGCCCAGGTTGTTGGCGGCGGCCCGGTCGCCCTCGGCGGTGGCGGCACGCAGATGGGGCTCGGCACCGTCGAGGTCACCGCGGCGCAGCAGCATGGCCCCGAGGACGCTCATGGCCTCGGCGTCGCCGGCTTCCGCCGCGAGCCGCAGGCGCATCTCCTCGACGGCCTCACCCGTCTCGACGGCGTCCGCCGTCTCGTCCCGGCTCTCGTCCGGGGTCGCTTCCTCGCCGGAAGGCTGCACAAACCGCCCTGTCTCGAACAGAGTTGCCTTGTCCCCCATAACGTCCATCGTCGCACCACCCGCAACCCGGGTACACCTGGTATACCGCGGCCCGTAAGGTCACTTCAGCGTTTTGTCGACATGCCCACAGAGAGACAAGTCAAACACAGATCCCTCAACTCCCCACAGCGGCGCGGCCATCACGTCCCCCGGCACATGCGTTCGCACATCACGAAGGCCCGGATCCGTTTCTGGATCCGGGCCTTCGTTTTCAGTAGCGGGGACAGGATTTGAACCTGCGACCTCTGGGTTATGAGCCCAGCGAGCTACCGAGCTGCTCCACCCCGCGTCGTGTTCCACAACCGTACCACGACGCGGGGCGGGCATGATCAGCCGCTGGTCGGACTGGGACTCGGGCTCGGACTCGCACTGCTGCCGGAGCCCGAGCCGCCGCTGGGGCTCGCCGAGCCGGTGGGACTCGGTGTGCTGCTGGCCTTGGCGCCCTTGTCGGCCTCCGCCTGCGCGGCCTCGGCCCGCTTGAGCGCGGCCTCAAGATCCTTCTGCGCCTTGGCGTACGCGTCCCAGTCGGGCTTCTTCAGCGCCTCCTGGCCCGCGGTGAATGCCTTCTGGGCGTCGGCGAGCGCCTCTCTGACCGTCGGGTTGGTGGACGTCGGCGGCGGCGTGGTGCCCTCGCCCTCGTCAGCCGGTGGCGTGGTCGTGCTCTCCGCGCCGAAGACCTTGTTGAGGGCCTCGTCCAGGGTGTCCTCGAAGGCGGTGTTGCCTCCGTAGGTCACCAACACCTTCTTCAGGAGCGGGTACTTGAGCCCGCCACCGCGCACGTAGACGGGCTCCACGTACAGCAGGCCGCCGTCCAACGGCACCGTCAGCAGGTTGCCGTACTCGATGTCGGAGTCGCCGCCCTTCAGGAGTCTGATGGACTCGGCGATGTCCTGTTCGGAGTTGAACTGGCTCTGCACCTGTTTGGGTCCGTCGACCGTCGTACTGGTCGGCAGTTTCAGCACTCTGATCTTGCCGTAGTCCGGAGTGCCCGCCTCGGAGTCGACCGCCATGAACGCACTGAGGTTGTCCCGGCCGTTGGGCGTGAACGTCGTCGTGAGCGAGAACGCCTGCGCCTTCTGGTCGGGCATCTTCATGCTCAGGTAGTAAGGCGGCACCGCGTCGCCCGACTTGTTGGACGGGTCGTCCGGCACCTGCCACACCTCGCTGCCGCTGAGGAACGTCGTGGCGTCCTTCACGTGGTAGCGGGTGAGCAGCTCACGCTGGACCTTGAACAGGTCCTGCGGGTACCGGAGATGGGCCATCAGGTCGCTCGAGATGGACGACTTGGACTTCACCGTGCCGGGGAACGCCTTCATCCAGGTCTTCAGGACCGGGTCCTCGGTGTCCCACTGGTAGAGCTTGACCTCGCCCGTGTACGCGTCGACGGTCGCCTTCACCGAGTTGCGGATGTAGTTGACCTGGTTCTGCTGGGCCACCACCGCGCGGTTGTCGTTGGTCGCGGTCAGCGAGTCGGCCGTCGTGTCGCCCAGGGTCGTACGGGAGGCGTACGGGTAGCCGTTCGTGGTCGTGTACGCGTCGACGATCCACTGGATCTTGTTGCCGACCACGGCCGGATAGGCGTCGCCGTCGATGGTCAGCCACGGGGCGACCGCCTCGACGCGCTCCTTCGGCGTGCGGTTGTACAGGATCCGCGAGCCGTCGCCGATGGCGCCGGAGTACAGGATCTGCGGCTCCCCGAACGCCACCGCGTACGCGGCCCGGTTGATCGGGTTGGAGAGGTTGACCCCGCTCTTGCCGGTGTAGCTGGTGGTCTTCTCACCCTGGTCGTCGGAGTAGTCGATCTCCTTCTGGGGACCGCCGACGATCGAGTACGTGGTCGTCTTCTCCCCGTAGTAGACCCGCTGCTCGTACGTGCCGAGCTCGCCCACGGAGGGCAGGTTGGACTCGGTGAAGAGCGGCCGGCCCTCGGCGTCGGAGGTGGTGCCGTTGGCGGCGACCACGCCGTAGCCATGGGTGTAGCGGAAGTGGTTGTTGATCCAGTTCTGCTTGTCCACGCCCGCGAGGTTCAGCTCGCGCAGACCGATGACCGTGTCCTCGTCCGTGCCCTTGATGTTGTAGCGGTCCACATCGAGGTTGGTCGGGAAGGCGTAGTACTTCCGCATCTGCTGGAGCTGCTGGAACGTCGGGGACACGATGTTCGGGTCCAGGACCCGGATGCTCGCGGCGGCGTCGGCGTCGTCGCGCAGCTTCGTCTTGTCCTTGGTGGTGCCGGTGCCCGAGTACTCGGTGACCTGCGCGTCTTCGATGCCGTACGCCTCGCGCGTCGCCTTGAGGTTCTTCTCGACGTACGGGGCTTCCTTGGCCTGCTCGTTCGGCTGGACCTGGAACTTCTGGACGATCGCCGGGTACAGCCCGCCGATGAGGATCGCCGAGAGCACCATCAGGCCGAAGCCGATCACGGGCAGCTGCCAGGTGCGCCGCCACAGGGTGGCGAAGAACAGCAGCGCGCAGATGACGGCGATGCAGAACAGGATCGTCTTCGCCGGCAGGTAGGCGTTGGCGTCGACGTACCTCAGGCCCGTCCAGTTGTCCGTCGCCTTGAAGTCGCTGGACTTCACCGCCAGTCCGTAGCGGTCGAGCCAGTAGGCGACCGCCTTCAGCGTGACGAAGATGCCCAGCAGCACCGACAGATGCCCGGTGGCCGCGGCCGTGGCGCGCGCGCCCGGGCTGGTGACCCGCAGCCCGCCGTACAGGTAGTGGGTGAGCGCGGCGGCGATCAGGGAGAGGATCGTGGCGGCGAAGCCGAAGCCGAGCAGGAACCGGTACCAGGGCAGGTCGAAGGCGAAGAAGGACACGTCGAGGTGGAACTGCGGGTCCTTCTGTCCGAAGGACACACCGTTGACCCACATCAGCCAGGTCCGCCACTGGCCTGCCGCCGAGGCGCCGGCGATGAGGCCGACCAGGGCGGTGATGCCGAGCAGCAGCCACGTCTTGTAGGGCGCGATGCCCATGCGGTAGCGGTCCAGGCTCTGCTGTTCCACCGACATCGCGCTCAGCGGCGGCCGCAGCCGGTGGGCCAGCCAGATGTTGAAGCCGACCGCGAGTGCCATCAGCAGGCCGAAGACGAAGAACAGTCCGATCTTGGTCGACAGCGTGGTGGTGAAGACCGACGAGTAGTTCACCGAGCGGTACCAGAGCCAGTCCGTCCAGAACCCGGCGAACATGGTGAACGCCATGCCGAGAACGGCAAGGACGCCCAGTGTCAGGAGCAGGGTCCGGACGCGCCGGGACGGGCGGCCCACTCTCATCCGCGGCCCTGTCGGGCCTCCGCCGCGGTCCGGCATCTGGAAAGCCAAGGTGCGCACCTCGAAGTCGAAATTGATCCGTCAGGCCCGCGTGTTCGTGGACCGTTCGTGGCCCCCCGTGATCGCGAGCCCACATCTATGCAACTTACTCACCGTTTACTCGGTTCCCGATTCCGGCCAGGAACGAGAGAGGATTGTGACCATGTCCAACACTCCCATGGCGGCGAGCCCGCTCACCCGGGCCGTACTCGAGATCGACGAGTACGCCTCCGGCCTCGGCTGGGACCAGCCCGCCCGCCTTTTCGCCCTCGTAGACACCGCTCGGCTGCGAGCCCAGGAACCGTCACTCGCCGCCCAGCTCGGCCTTCAGGACGAGCCCCAGACCACCGGTCTCACCCCGATCGAGCAGGACGAAGTGCCAACGGACAAGCCGCTCGACGAGTTCCTCGCCACGATCGCCTGGCCCGACGCGGTGGTCGGCTGCGCCCTCACCGTGGAGCGGTTGATGCTGCCCCCGTCCGCCGAGGCCCAGGTCCCGCAGGGGCTGAGCGGGGCGAAGCTCACGAAGTGGGTGGCGGACCACCCCGACCGTCAGGAGGTCCGGATGACGGTCGGCGTGCTGCGCGACGGCACCCGCGACTCGGCCCTCCGGCTGCGCGAGAAGGACGCCCCGACGGAGGTCCTCACGGGCGCGGGCCTGGTGCCGGGCCTCGCGGAGGCGCTGTCGGCGACCTTCGCGGAGTAGCTCCTGCCGAAGGTCCGCGCAGTGGTCGGTCCTGCGGCTACTTCGTGCACTTCGGCAGGTCGGCGGTGTCGCCGCTGCGGATGTCCTTGAGGGCGGTGAGGGCGTCGTCGATGGTGTTCACCTTGACGAGCCTGAGCCCCGAGGGGGTGTCCTTGGCGGCGGCCGCGCAGTTGTCGGCGGGCGTCAGGAAGTACTGGGCGCCCTGGCTGCGCGCGCCGACGGTCTTCATCTCGATGCCGCCGATCGGCCCGACCTTGCCGGCGTCGTCGATCGTCCCGGTGCCGGCGACGAACTTGCCGCCGGTGAGGCTGTCCGGGGTGAGCTTGTCGTAGATGCCGAGCGCGAACATCAGACCGGCGCTGGGCCCGCCGACGTCGGCGAGCTTGATGTCGATGGTGAACGGGAACGTGTGGTCGGTCCCGGCCGAGATCCCGACGATGGCCCGCTTCTCGCCGGTGTCGTCGGAGGCCGCGGTGGTGATGGTGACGTCCTGGGTCTTGGTCGCCGTCTTGTTCGCCTTCTCGGCGGCCGCCTGCTCCTTGGCCGGAACGATCGTGAAGACGACGTTCTCCCCCGCCTTGTGCTTCGTCACCAGCTTCGCGACGTCGCCCGGCTCCTTCACCGCGGTGCCGTCCACGGCCTTGATCACGTCACCGGCGTGCAGCTTGCCCTCCGCCGGGGAGGCCTTCACCACGGTCGAGACGATCACCCAGGAGGACACCGGGATGTCCAGCTCCTTCAGGGCGGCGACCTTGGCGCTCTCCTGGGACTGGCTGAACTCCTCGGCGTTCTCCTGGGTGGACTGCTCCTCGGTCTTGCCGTCCGGGTAGAGCGTGTCGTGCGGCACGACCTTGTTGTCGTGCGCGAGCCATCCGTAGACGGCCTCGACGAGGTTCATCCGGTAGTCGGCGCTGGTGACCCGCACGGTGGTCATGTTGAGGTTGCCGCTGGTCGCGTAGGTCTTGCGCCCGGAGATCTGCAGCACCGGCTCGCCGTCGTGGTCGCCGAGTGTGTTCACCGTCGGCCCCGGGGACATCTCCGCATACGGCACGGGGATGAGTACTCCCGCGCACAGGAGCGCGATCAGCATCAGGGTGGAGGCGAGCATCGTCGCGGTGCGGCGTGGCATGACTCGACATTACGTGACGCCTCTGTCAGCGCACCGTCAGGGCTGCCACCCGGGTCAGGTATGCGAGTGGGGCTTCTCCATGGCCGCGCGGAAGCGCGCGTATCCGTCCAGCTCAGGGCCGTCGCTGCGGGCCTTGCGGGTTCGGTTGGCCCAACTGCCCCACAGACCGGCACCGATCCCGGTGGCAAGCGGAATCAGCAACCAGGCGAGCGCAGCCATACCGACCTCCCAACCCCAATGAGCTACCGCAACTGACTGATCAGCAGATTAACCATCCGCACTGACAACGCTCATGGCAGGGGTCCGGTTACGCAACCGGACGGGTGGCCCCGGGAACGGGCCTGGAAGGGAAACGGAACGGACAGGGGCCAGAGGCAGGGGAACGGGACCGGGAACGGGACCGGTTCAGCAGGCGCCGACCCACTCCTCCGTCCCGTCCGAGAACTTCTGGTGCTTCCAGATGGGCACCTCGTGCTTGAGGTCGTCGATCAGCTTCCGGCAGGCCTCGAAGGCCTCCCCGCGGTGCGGGCAGGAGACGGCGACGACGACGGCGAGGTCGCCCACGCGCAGGTCCCCCACACGGTGCACGGCCGCGAGCGCGCGCACCGGGTAGTCCGCGACGACCTTCTCCGCGATCCGCCGCATCTCCGCCTCGGCACTGGGGTGGCAGGAGTAGCCGAGCGCGTCGACGTCGGCGCCCCCGTCGTGGTTGCGCACGGTGCCCACGAACAGCGCCGTCCCGCCGGCCGCGTCGTCCCCGACGGCGCGGAAGACCTCGTCCAGGGAGAGCGCGGTGTCGCAGACGGCGATCAGCTTGACGGGATCCTGCGCCGCCCGCTCGCCGGGGTGGTCGTTGGTGGCTGCCATGCCCCCATCGTGCCGCACGCCTGGGACCAGGGGGAATAGCGTCATCGCCCGGTACACGCGTGTGACGCTTCGGAGCCTCCTACAGGAGCCTTCCAGGTAGGCCTCCGGTATGAGGCGGCCCGGCCGGGGCTTCCCAGTGGCGGGAAGCCCCCACGCTCATCGCCGCCGGGCCTTCCGGGCCCTGCGCACCACTGCCGCCGCACCCAGCAGGGCCACCGTCGCGCCTGCCGCGCCCGCGGCGGTCGCGTCCTTGCGGCCCAGCCGCCGGCCGACGACGGTGTGCCGCCCGGACACCTCCGCCAGGAGCTCCGCGAGGACCTCCTCGTTGGTCCACTGCGGCCGCCACCCCGCGTCGTGCAGCCGGCTCCCGCTCACCACCCAGGGGTGCATCGTGTACGCCAGGTCACCCGCCGGAGACGGCGTGAGCCCGATCCGGTGCAGCCGGGCGGCAGCGCCCAGCGCGACCGCCGACGGCAGCTCCATCCGCCGGATCCCGCTGAGCTCCTCGACCTCCTCCTGCTCCAGCCACCCGTCGCACCCGACGGCCAGCTCTCCGTCGACCTTCTCCAGGACGGCGTACTCCAGAGCGCCCACCAGGTCCTCGACGTGGCAGAACTGCCAGGCCGGCCGCGAACCGGCGACGACCAGCAGCCGCGGGGACTCGAAATACCTGGTCAGCGCGGTGTCGGTGCCGCCGACCAGGATCGCGGGCCGCACCACGGTGACGTTGAGCCCCGGATGCGCCCGGGGCGCACGCCGTGCGAGCCGTTCGATCTCCAGGAGGTCGCCGACGCCGGTCGCCTCGGCCGTCGCGCGCAGCTCCGCGTCCTCCGCGAGCGGCAGCTCGTTGTCCTCCAGCGCGCCGTAGACCATCGCGGAGGTGCACAGCACCACGCGGTGCACCCCCGCCGCCGCGGCGGCCGTCAGCACGGTCTGCGTTCCGCGCACGTTGTAGGCCGTCCGGGCGGCGGCGTCACTCCCCAGGTCGAGGTCGAGGGCGAGGTGGACCACGACGTCCGCCCCGCGCAGCTTCTCGGCGATCGCCGGGTCACGGACGTCGAGGATGTGCCACTGCGCCGCGTCGCACTCGCCTCGCCGCTCGTCGATGGCGACGACCTGCTTGACCTCCTCCGATGCGGCGAGCCGCTCCGTGAGCAGCGCGCCGACCCCGGTCGCGGCGCCGGTCACGGCGACGACGGGCCCGCGCGCACCGCTCGGGGTTGAGTGGTTTCGCGCTGCGCGAACCTGCGGATCTGGGGAACTCACCAGGTGTCTCCAGCGGTTGTCTTGGCATACGGGCGTGAGTGACGCGTACGTACCAGGTGGCATCCATCCTGCCGCAGGCCAGGAGTCGGCGAAGCACCGAGGCCCGATCGAGCCGGGGTGTCTACGCTGGGTGGTGTTGCAGGGCAGTCGCCGCCGGCGGACAACCGGTGGCCTTACCAGCCGAGGAACCCCGTGAGTGACACCCCATTCGGATTCGGCCTTCCGCCGGAGGAGCCGGAAGACGGCGACGAGGGCAAGAAGAAGGACCCGCAGAGCGGCGGTGGTCAGGGACAGGCCAACCCGTTCGGTTTCGGCGGGCTGCCCGGCGCCGGCGGCTTTGGCGGCCCCGGCGCGGACAATCCGCTCGCCGCGATGTTCGGTTCACTGAACCCCAACGACCTGGGGGCCGCGTTCCAGCAGCTGGGCCAGATGCTCTCCTACGAGGGCGGCCCGGTGAACTGGGACATGGCCAAGCAGATCGCCCGCCAGCAGGTCTCCCAGGGCACCTCCGACGGCGTGAAGGACGCGAGCGTCGGCCCCACCGACGTCACCGCGGTCCAGGAGGCCGTCCGCCTGGCCGACCTGTGGCTGGACGACGCGACCTCCCTGCCGTCCGGTGCCGGCTCGGCGGTGGCGTGGTCCCGCGCGGAGTGGGTCGAGGCGACCCTGCCCGCGTGGAAGGAGCTCGTCGACCCGGTCGCCGAGCGCGTCGGCGCGGCCATGGGCGACGTCCTGCCGGAGGAGATGCAGGCCATGGCGGGCCCGCTGATCGGCATGATGCGGTCGATGGGCGGCGCGATGTTCGGCTCGCAGATCGGGCAGGCCGTGGGCGTGCTCGCGGGCGAGGTCGTCGGCTCGACCGACATCGGGCTGCCGCTCGGCCCGGCCGGGCGCGCGGCGCTGCTGCCGGTGAACATCGAGGCGTTCGGCAAGGACCTGGGCGTGGCGAAGGAGGAGGTGCGGCTCTACCTCGCGCTGCGCGAGGCCGCCCACCAGCGCCTGTTCGCGCATGTGCCGTGGCTGCGCTCGCACCTGTTCGGTGCGGTCGAGGGCTACGCGCGCGGGATCAAGGTCGACACCGCCAAGCTGGAGGACGTGGTCGGCCAGTTCGACCCGCAGAACCCCGAGCAGCTGCAGGACGCACTGCAGCAGGGCATGTTCCAGCCGGAGGACACTCCGGAGCAGAAGGCCGCCCTGGCCCGTCTGGAGACGGCCCTGGCGCTCGTCGAGGGTTGGGTGGACGCGGTGGTGCACGCGGCCGCGAAGCCGCGCCTGACGTCCGCGGACGCGCTGCGCGAGACGCTGCGCCGCCGCCGTGCCACGGGCGGTCCCGCGGAGCAGACGTTCGCGACGCTGATCGGTCTGGAGCTGCGCCCGCGCCGGCTGCGCGACGCCTCCCGGCTGTGGGCCTCGCTGACGGACGCGCGCGGGGTCGACGGCCGTGACGCCCTGTGGGCCCACCCGGACATGCTGCCCACGGCGTCCGACCTGGACGACCCGGACGGCTTCGTGCACCGCGAGCAGCTGGACTTCTCCGAGCTGGACAAGATGCTCGGCGAGGCGGCGAGCGGCGGCGGCCACACCGAGAAGCCGAATCTGAAGAAGGACGACGAGAACGACTCCAGGGGCGACGACACCGAGTGAGCCTGCACGAAGACGCGGTCCTCGTCCTGAAGGGGTACGAGGGCCAGGAAGAGCTGCGCCAGACCTACCTGGACCATCTCTCGGCGCATCCGGACGGCATGCGGAAGGCCTGCGGGGACGGCCATCTCACGGCGAGCGCGCTGGTGATCGACCCGGGGCAGGGGCGGGTGCTGCTCACGCTCCACAAGAAGCTGCGCATGTGGCTGCAGACGGGCGGCCACTGCGAGCCGACCGACGCGACGCTCGCGGGTGCGGCCCTGCGGGAGGGGACCGAGGAGTCGGGCGTCCCGGGGCTGACCCTGCTGCCCGGCGGCCCGGTCCGGCTCGACCGGCATCTCACTCCCTGCGCCTGGCACTACGACGTCCAGTACGCGGCGCTCGCTCCGGCCGGGGCGGTGGAGGCCATCAGCGACGAGTCCCTCGACCTGCGCTGGTTCGCCTACGACGAGGTGGCGGGCGTGGCCGACGGGTCGGTCGTACGGCTGCTGGAGGCGACCCGCGCGCGGCTGTGAGCGGCGAGGGTCTCAACGGGTAAGGGGCGGCCCTCCAGGTGGTCGCCCCTTACGTTCGCTCTCCTGAGGATCAGCTCCAGACGTTGCCCTGGTTCTGTCCGCGGACCCCCTGCTGCCCCATGCCGTACTGGGCGGCCAGGCCGGAGCCGATCTGGGCGTTCTGCGGCGGCAGCAGCTCGCTGGGCTGGACGAGCGCGTAGCCGCTGCCCATGAAGCTCAGCTCCCAGCCCTCACCGGTGTTGCCGCGCCGGCGCCACACCCCGGAGGTGTGCGTCTGGGCCTGCATCTGCACCCGCAGCCCGGTCGACCAGGCGACGATGGCGTCGGCGTCGCAGTTGACGTACTTGTCGGGCGTGACCTGCATCATCAGGGGCGCGCCCGAGGTCATCAGCGCGACCTTGCCGCGGCCGGTGATGTTGAGCTGGTACTTCCCTGAGCCGGAGATGCCGTAGAGGCTGTCGACGGCGATGACCTCGTGGTGCAGCGCGGAGTCCATGGCCAGCACATAGCTGCTGTCCACGGTCAGACCGTCCTGCTCCACCTCCACCACATGGACGTGCTGGGCGAGGTTGGCGAGGTAGACCGTGCCCTGCCCGTGGCACCGCATCAGGTCCAGGCCCTCGCCGGTGTGCGCACGCGCGCGTCCCTGGTTGTTGCTCTGGTACTCGGCGTCGAACTCCATCAGGCCCTGATAGGCGACCATCGTGCCCTTGCGGGCGAGGATGTCGTCGTGGCCCTCCAGGGTGACCCGGAGCATCTGCTTGTTCTGCAGACTCCAGCGTTCCTGGGTCTGCGAGTCGTTGTGCGCGAAAAGTGGGCTCTGCATGGCGTTTCTGGCTCCCCCTCAGCCCCGGACCCGGAGGCGGTCGGTGCTGTCCTCACTGGGCTGGACGACGACGATGCCCTGACCGGAGAAGGCCATCTGGTAGGCCTCGCCGCTGCCCCGGCCGATGAGCGACTGCGCCTTGAAGCTGCGCTTGCCCTTCACCTTTAGGTTCGGGGACCAGGCGACGAGCGCGTCGGGGTCGACGTACGTCTCGTCCTCGCCGCCACCGCAGTCGACGACGATCGGCTTGCCCCGCGAGGTCAGCGCGACCCAGCCCTGCCCGGAGATCTTGGTGTTCCACAGGCCCTGACCGGCGAACTTCGCAAGCCCCTTGACGCGCTCGACGCCCCAGGTGAGGTGCGCGTCGAAGGCGAGCAGGTTGGTGGCGTTGACGGAGATGCCGTCGCCGTTGAGCTGGATGACGACGACGTTCGCCCCGTAGTCGGCGAGGTAGAGCAGGCCGTCGCCGGTGCACTTCATGAGGGGCGCGCCCTCGCCGGTCATCCAGTCACGGGCGATCTGGCGGACGGCCGGCGGGTTGGGCTCGTACTGGACGAAGCCCTCGTAGGCGACCATCGAGCCCACGCGCGCGAAGAGGTCGTTCCCGGTCTGCATGGCGACCTTCAGCATGTGGTTGCCGTGGTTCTCCATGCGGGCGGTGACGGGTGCGGGGGCGTAGCCCGCGAGCGGCTGGTTCATGACGGGCTCCCTCAGACCTCGTACGGCTGGACGACGATGAAGTTGCCGGGAGCTCCCCGGAACTGGAGGTTGACGCTCTCTCCGGTGTCGCCCGGGTAGGCGTTGCGGCGCATCCGCACCTGGCTGGAGACGACCACCTGGGAGGCGGCCGACCAGGCGACGACGGCGTTGCAGTCGGCGAACGTGGTGGGCGTGACCGGCAGGACGACGGGCGTGCCGTGCGTCTTCACGACGATCGTGCCGGTGCCCTGGAACTGCATCGTGAACAGCGCGCCGCCGGGGATCCCGTGCCCCTCGACGCGGCGGACCTCGTACTGGAGGCTCTCGTCGAAGGCGAGGACGTTCTCGGAGGAGACGCAGATCGCGTCGCCCTGGAGTTCGATGGGGTGCAGTTGGGTGGAGTTCTCGGCGAGGAACACCTGCCCCTGGCCGGTGCAGCGCATCAGCTGCATCTCCTGGCCGGTCGCGTTGCCGACGATCCGGCCGGCGAACCCGGCGCCCTTGTAGCTGAAGTCGACCTTGCCCTGGTAGAGGACCATGCTGCCCTGGCGGGCGAGCACGGGCTGGCCGCCGATGGCGAGGTCGACGCGGATCATCTTCTTGGTCTGGGGCGTCCAGCGCTGTCCGGTGGGCGTCTCCTTGAACTGCTGGAGTGCGGCGGTCACACCCGCGCCGCCCTGGGGCGCGCCCTGCGGCACGCCGTACGCCTGCTGCCCCGGGACCTGCCCGAACGGCGGCTGCTGACCGTAGCCGGGCGGCGGGGTCGGCTGTCCGTAGCCGGGCGGGGCCTGCGGTGCCTGGGGCTGCTGGCCGTAGCCGGGAGGCATGGGCGCGGTCGGCGCGGGGCCCTGGCCGTACGGCTGCTGCTGGGGCGGCTGGCCGTACGGAGCCGGTGCCGGGGCGGGGGGCGGCACGTGGCCGCCGCCGGGCGGGGTCAGGGGCGCGACGATGGTCGGCGCGGCGTGCATCGACGGCGCGGGGGCCGGGGCGGGCGGCGGAGTCGCTGCGGGCGGGGGCGCGAAGCCCTGCGCAGCGGGCTGCGGCTGCTGCGGAGCGGGCACCGGGGCCGGGGCGGGTGCGGAGGGTGCGCCGAAGGCGGGCGGGGCGAAACCGGGAGCCGCCCCGGCCTGCGGCTGCTGCTGCGGTGCGGCAGGCGCCTCCTCCTCGGCGACCTCGCCGCCGAAGTTCTTCAGCAGCGCGTCCAGGCCGCCGTCGAAGCCCTGTCCGACGGCCGCGAACCGCCACACGTCCTTGAAGTAGAAGTCGCCCAGCATCACGGCCCGCTCGGTGGTGAACTCCGAGCCGTTGAACGCGTAGCGGGCCACTTCCTCGCCGCCGGCGACGATGCGGATGTAGCCGGGGTTGATCTGCGACATCTGTCCGGCGCCGTCGAGGGTCGCGGTGAAGGACAGTTTGCGGATCTGCTGCGGGATCCGGTCCAGAGTGATCCGGAAGGATTCCGTGTCTCCCGCCTGGGCGCCCAGGAGCTGGACGGACTCCTCAGGGGACTTCGGCTGGTTGAAGAAGACGAAGTACCGGTCGTCCGAGAGCCGCTCGTCGGCGTCGAGGCCGAAGCAGCTGATGTCGAAGGTCAGGCCGGGAGCGGTGATCTGCACGCCTACGTACAGATCGGTGCCCGCGGTGAGGTCACTGATCTTGGCCTTGTGGCCGCGCTGGAATTCCCTGGGCATGCGTAACGACCGTCCCCCATCCCGATGTGTGAGTGCGTCGCGTCAGGCTAACGGCAAAGTCTGACAACGCACGATGTCGGTACAGACCCGGTACACAACCCGCGTCACCTGATACCGACCGGGTTCGCTCCGCGCGCGCCGCAGGTCACTCCCCGCCCGCGCCGGGCGGGTGGGGCAGCCGTTCGGCCGCTACGACGCCCTCGAGGTAGCCGCGGGCGCGCTCGGTGCGCGGGTAGGACTCCAGGAGCCGCCAGAAGTCGGGGCCGTGGCCGGGCACGAGCAGATGCGCGAGCTCGTGGGCGAGGACGTAGTCGATGACGTACTCGGGCATGCCCTTCAGACGGTGCGACAGACGGATGCTGCCCTCGGCCGGTGTGCACGAGCCCCAGCGGGTGTTCTGGTTGGTCACCCAACGGACCGAGGTGGGCCGGGCCCGGCCGCCGAAGCACTGGGCCGACAGTCGCTCCGCGCGCTCGGCCAACTCGGCGTCGCCGGGCACCCGCCGACTCTCCTGGGCGGCGAGCTTGTCGAGCATGACGCTCACCCAGCGTTGCTCCTCGGCCTCGGACATCCGGGCAGGGATGAGCACGATGGTGCGATCGCCCTCGCGGTACGCGGAGACCGTCCGACGTCGACGGGCGCTTCTGCGGACCTCGATCGCGCTCGCCCCCGAGCCGCTCGGCGGCTGGCTCGTCGCGCTGCGCTGTGGGCTTCCGGCGCGGTGCAGTGGGTCGGCGGACACGCCCCGACGTTACCCGCTGCACACGGGGGAAGTCCCGACTCCGGGACGGTTCGCTTCCGATCTCCTCCGCCGCCTTTGCCTCGTACGACGGATTTGTACGACGAACGCCGTTGCCTGTGGACAACTTTCGGCACGCCCGAGCGGTCCCGGGCATGCTGGCACTCGTCGGCGGAGCGAGGACACCCCCACGCCCCCGCTCCGCCGACCCGACGGGGAGATTCCAGGCATACGGGGGCCTTTGATGCATCCGATGGTGAAGCCCGCGCTGCGGCGCGGCTGGCGTGACCTCAACACGGTGCAGTTCGGTATGACACCGGCGCACGCGCTGACACTCGGCCCGGTGGACACGGCGACGGGCAGTTTCCTCGATCTGCTGGACGGCACCCGCGGCCTCGCGCTCCTGCGCGAGGAGGGCCGCCGCATGGATCTGCCCGACGGCCATGTCGACCGGCTGGTGGAGCGGCTGGCACGGGCCGGGCTGCTCGACGACGCGCGCGGCGGCGGGCCGGAGGCCTCCGCGCTGCGAGAGAAGAAAGAGGTCATGGACCGGCTGCGCCCGGATCTCGCCGCACTGTCCCTGATCACCTCGGAACCGGGCGACGCGATGGAGCATCTGACAGCCCGAGGCCGGCTGCGGGTCCAGGTACGGGGCGCCGGCCGAGTCGGCGCGGTGCTGGCCGCGTTGCTGTCGGGAGCGGGGGTGGGCGAGGTGGATGTGCGCGACGGCGGCCTGGTGGAGCCTGCGGACGTGGCACCGGGCGGCCTGCCCGCCGAGGCGGTCGGCGAGCGTCGGGACGAGGCCGCTCGCCGCGCCGTGCGCCGCGCCGCCCCCGGCCGCCCACCCCGCAGGAAGACAGGATCACCGGCCGGGACGGACACCCCCGGCCACTCCCTGGTGATCATCGCTCCACGTGACGACGTGTCGGTGCACGCGCCCGCTCCTTCCGCGGCGGAGCCGCTGATCGCCTCGGGCACACCGCATCTCTACGCGGGGGTCGTGGAGGGCACGGGCGTGGTCGGCCCGCTCGTGCTGCCGGGTGAGACGGGCTGCGCCGGTTGTCTGCAGCAGGACCGCACCGACCGGGACCCGGCCTGGCCTCGGCTGGTCTCCCAGTGGCACTCCGGGAAGCGGCGCGCGGCCCGCGCCTGTGACCTGACACTGGCCACGACGGTCGCCGGGCTGGCGGCGGCCCATGCGCTCGCCTTCCTCGACGGCCGGACCCCGTCGAGCGCGGGCGCCCGCTGGGAGGTCTCCGTCCCCACTCTCCAGTGGCATGCGCGACCGGTATGGCCCCACTCCGCCTGTCTGTGCGGGGCCGCGGGGAAAGGTAAGCAGGAACACACCTCCGAGTACCAGGCATCGCACGCGACAATGGGGGAGCAACGGCATTCGAAGGGGTTACGCCGTACGACGGACGCGGCGCGGCTGGCTGGGACTTGGAGGGCGCATGTCTGATCTTCCCCGGAAGGCGGTCACCCGGACCGCCAAGCTCGCCGCGCTCCCGCTCGGCTTCGCCGGGCGGGCGACCTGGGGTCTGGGCAAGAGGATCGTGGGCGAGTCCGCGGAGATCGTCAGCCGCGAGCTGCAGCAGCGCACCGCCGACCAGCTCTTCAAGGTGCTGGGAGAGCTGAAGGGGGGCGCGATGAAGTTCGGGCAGGCCATGTCCGTCTTCGAGTCCGCCCTCCCCGAGGAGGTGGCCGGCCCTTACCGGGCGGCCCTCACCAAGCTTCAGGACGCGGCGCCGCCGATGCCGACCCGCACGGTGCACTCCGTGCTCGCGGAGCGGCTCGGCGAGGACTGGTCCGAGCTGTTCCTGGAGTTCGACGACAAACCGGCCGCGGCGGCCTCGATCGGCCAGGTGCACCGAGCGGTGTGGCACGACGGCCGGGAGGTCGCGGTCAAGGTCCAGTACCCGGGAGCCGGTGAGGCCCTGCTGTCGGACCTGAACCAACTCAGCCGTTTCGCACGGCTGTTGGGCCCGCTCATCCCGGGTATGGACGTCAAGCCGCTGATCTCCGAGCTCAAGGACCGGGTCTCCGAGGAGCTCGACTACAGCCTCGAGGCGCAGGCCCAGCACGCCCATGCGGAGGAGTTCGCCGACGATCCCGACTTCGCGGTCCCGGCGGTCGTCCACCAGCGCGACCAGATCCTGGTCACCGAGTGGATGGACGGCGTGCCCCTGTCCGAGGTGATCGCCGACGGCACCCGGGAACAGCGCGACCGCGCCGGCCAGTTGCTGTCCCGCTTCCTCTTCTCCGGCCCGGCCCGCACCGGCCTGCTCCACGCCGACCCGCACCCCGGCAACTTCCGCCTGCTGCCCGGCGGTCCGGACGGCGAGGACGACTGGCGCCTGGGCGTCCTGGACTTCGGCACGGTGGACCGGCTCCCGGGCGGTCTGCCGGACCCGATCGGTGAGTCCCTGCGCATGACGTTGGACGGGGAGGCGGAGGCGGTCTACGAACTCCTCTGTACGGAGGGCTTCGTCAAGGACTCCATCGAGCTGGATCCCGACGCGGTCCTCGACTACCTGCTGCCGATCATCGAGCCGGCCGAGGTGGAGGAGTTCACGTTCACCCGCGGCTGGATGCGCAGCCAGGCGGCGAGGATCGCCGACCCCCGCTCCCCCGCCCACCAGTTGGGCAAGCAGCTCAACCTGCCTCCGGCCTATCTGCTGATACACCGGGTGACGTTGAGCACGATCGGTGTGCTGTGCCAGCTCGGCGCGACGGTCCGGCTGCGCGAGGAGTTGGAGGAGTGGCTGCCCGGGTTCCTCCCGGAGGACGCCCTGGAGGCTCTGGAGGCCCTGGAAGTGGAGGAGTCGGTGGCGGAGGCGTGAGCGGGCAGGTGTGAGCCGGCAGGTGTGAGTGACCCTGCCCACCGCACTGTGACGTACCTCACCGCCAGTCCGCGGTGGATCGCCCGGACAACGCACCGCGGGGGCCGGTCCGTTCGGACGGACCGGCCCCCGCGGGGGAGAGCTTCGCCTCCCCTGTCGGGAGGCCACCGCTTCAGGTGGGCGTGGTTACTGCATCACGGCGATGGCGAGCGCCCGGCGAGCACGCATCGAGGCGCGCTCGGCCCGGCGCTGCATCCGGCGAGCGGTCGCCAGGCGCACGGCCCGACGTTCCCGCTCGGCCTCTTGCAGTCGGTCGTGCATATGCGCACGAGCCAGGGCTTCTGGGATGAGTTGCATCTCCCGTGTCCTGTTCTGGCGCGAGTCGTACGCGCCGGTGGTGGTGATGTCTTCGGTCGCGGAGCCTGCGGGCTCGCTGGTGATCGGCTTCATCGGGGCCTGCTTCTTGGGGTCTTGCGTGAGGGGGCGGTCGATCGTTCCTGCGATGGTGTTCATGCCGTGACCGGGTTCTTGCGCGGGCGACCACGCGGCCGCTTCCGGGCGACGACGACACCCTGGACGAACAGCTCGCCACCCCAGACACCCCAGGGCTCGCGCCGCTCCTTGGCGCCGGCGAGGCAGGCCTCGACCAGCGGGCAGGTGCGGCAGAGGGACTTGGCGTACTCGACGTCGGCCGGCGACTCGGCGAAGAAGACCTCCGGGTCATAGGAACGGCAGGGGACGGGTACGCCGAGGTTCTCGATGGCGTCGTCGAGCGCGGTGAGCGCCGTGAGCGGGGTCAAGGTGGAGTCCTCCGTGAGGCCGGGCGGGGGGATCGTTTCGGAAGGCGGTACGGACGGGGCGTGCGCTTCGAGTTGCACGGTTCGTCTTCCTCGTCTGGTCGGTCCGGTCCTGTGGGACCGGTTGTCGGCTGGGTACCGGGTTCTTTTCTTGTCCCGAGGCCCCTTCGCTCCGTCGTCCCCGTTGTTCGGGGAAAACAGAAGGGCCGCGGATCCCGGATGGGGTTCCGCGGCCCTGAAGGCGCCGGCCTGAGTCGATCAGGCTGGATCACTCCAGGGTTCTGGCCCACGGAAGGCCCACATCTGGTGGTGCTGCGTCGTCTGCTTCCGGCTTCCGGCACCGGCTGCCGTAAAGGCATAGGTCAGCGCTTCTGCCTTTACTGCTTCCAGTGCCTCAGTCGGTCGCTCATTGCGCTCGCGGACGGGAAGGCCCACGGGAGCAGCGGAGGAGGACGCCGACCGGTCGGCACGAATGCCGGACAGACCGGTGCCCAGGACCGAGGTGCCGAGCATGCACGCGGAGACGATCGAGCGATCGTTCAGTTTCGCGGTGGAGCTGCTGTTGGTGATGATCACTGGAATCGCCTCCTCTCGGCGTCTCGGGGGACCGGGGGTGAACCCAGTCCGTCGGATATGCAAGTACAGCACGGAATCAGGGCCTTCGAGAAGGCCGCCGTTCCCGTGTCTAAGAACCTATGGGGATTGCTGGGGCATGCGCAAACTATTTTTTCGACGAGTTCGGATCAGTCCTCCGTCAGTCCCCCGTCACTCCTTCTCGTCGTCCCCTCCGACGTCGTGGCCTGCGCAGATGGCCAGGACGTCGGCTCCGTAACGGTTGAGCTTGCGCATGCCGACCCCGGGGATCCGTGCGAGCTCGCCCTCCTCCTCGGGGACGGTCTCGGCGATCGCCATCAGCGTCTTGTCGGTGAAGACGCAGAACGCGGGCTGGCCGGCGCGCTGCGCCTGCACCGCCCGCCAGTCCCGCAGCCGTTCGTAGAGCCCCTCGTCCATGTCGGAGGGGCAGTCCTCACAGCGCATCAGCTTCATCTCGCCGGCGTCGGTGAGGGTGCGCCCGCAGACCCGGCAGCGGGCCGGGGTGCGCTGGGTCCGGCGCGGCGCGGCGCGGCCGCCGACCGCGGCGGCCCCGGTGAAACCGCGCTCGATGCCTCCGGCGCCGCCGACGCTGCCGGTGCCACCGCGGGCGCCGGTGGTGCCGGAGCCGGGGCGCAGGCCGTCGAGGAAGCGGCTGGGGCGGCGACTCGCGCGACCGCCGGGCGAGCGGGAGAGCGCCCAGGAGACATGGAGGCGCTCACGGGCCCGGGTGACCCCGACGTAGAGGAGGCGGCGCTCCTCCTCGATCTGTTCGTCGGTCTTGGCGTAGCTGATCGGCATCATGCCCTCGGCGACGCCGACCAGGAAGACGACGTCCCACTCCAGGCCCTTGGCCGAGTGCAGGGAGGCCAGCGTGACGCCCTGGACGGTCGGGGCGTGCTGGGCGTTCGCCCGTTCGTCGAGCTCGGCGACCAGGTCGGCCAGTGTCGCGCCGGGCTGGGCGGCGGTGAAGTCCTGCGCGAGATTGACCAGCGCGGCCAGCGACTCCCAGCGCTCTCTGACGGCTCCGGAGCCGGCCGGCGGCTGCGAGGTCCAGCCTTCGCCGGAGAGGACGGCACGCACCTGGGAGGGCAGGTCGACGGTGTCTTCGAGGAGGGTGTCGTTGCCGCCGAAGCGGGCGGCGGCGCGCAGTGCGGCGATCGCCTTGCGTACCTCGGGGCGGTCGAAGAAGCGCTCGGCGCCACGCAGCTGGTAGGGGATGCCGAGGTCGGCGAGGGCCTGTTCGTAGGTCTCCGACTGCGCGTTGGTGCGGAACAGGATGGCGATCTCCGCGGCCGGGACACCCGCGCCGAGGAGCTCGCGGATGCGGCGGGCCGCGCCTTCGGCCTCGGCGGGCTCGTCGGTGTAGTCGGCGTAGCCGGGCTCGGGCCCGGGTTCGCGCTGGGAGATCAGCTCCAGGCGGTGGTCCGCCGCGCGGCCGCGGGCCTGGGAGAGCAGGCCGTTGGCCAGGTGGACGACCTGAGGGGTGGAGCGGTAGTCACGGACCAGCTTGACGACTGTGGCGCCGGGGTGGCGGGTGCGGAAGTCGAGGAGGTGGTCGGGGGTGGCTCCGGTGAAGGAGTAGATCGTCTGGCTGGCGTCCCCGACCACGCACAGGTTGTCCCGGTCGCCGAGCCACAGTTCGAGCAGGCGCTGCTGGAGGGGGCTGACGTCCTGGTACTCGTCGACCACGAAGTGCTGGTACTGGGCGCGGACCTGCTCGGCGATGTCGTGCCGGTCCTGCAGGACGGCGACGGTCAGCAGCAGGACGTCCTCGAAGTCGATGACGGCGCGCTCCCGCTTGAGGTCCTCGTAGGCGGAGTAGAGCTGGGCGATCTCGGCGGGGTCGCGGGGGATCTCGCGGCCCGCCTTGGCGGCTGCCAGGGCGTAGTCGGCGGGGACGGTCTGGGTGACCTTGGACCACTCGATCTCCGCGATCGCGTCCCGGAGCTCGCCCCGGTCGAGACGGAGGCGGCAGGCGGCGGCCGCGTCGGAGACGAGCTGGAACTTGCGGTCGACGAGCCGGGGCAGGGAGCCACCGATCGCTTTCGGCCAGAAGTACTGGAGCTGTCGCAGGGCCGCGGAGTGGAAGGTGCGGGCCTGCACGCCCTGGGCGCCGAGCTGACGCAGGCGGCCCCGCATCTCCCCGGCGGCGCGGTTGGTGAAGGTGACGGCGAGCACGCTGGAGGGGTGCAGGATGCCGGCGCGCACACCGTAGGCGATGCGGTGGGTGATCGCCCGGGTCTTGCCGGTACCGGCTCCCGCCAGCACACACACCGGACCGCGCAGGGCGGTGGCCACCTCGCGCTGCTCGGGGTCGAGCCCGTCGAGCACCGCGTCGGCCGAGTCCGGTGCCTGCGGGAAGAGGGGGGAGTGCGTTGCTGCTGTCACATGGCCATGCTGCCAGGTCGGCGGAGACGGGCGGGACGGTTGTCCACAGGCGGCCCTCGCAGTCGTACTAATGCGGCGGACATCACCTCCGGCCGTTCGCACCTCGGAGGCGTCCCGGGAATGGTGGCCCTTTCAAGTACGTTCTCCCTCTGCGACCACCCGACCGCTCGCCCCCCGGACCCGTCGAAGGAGCACAAGAGACATGCTGGGCACTGTGACGATGTACAGCACCACGTGGTGCGGCTACTGCCAGCGGCTGAAGAAGCAGATGGACCGCGAGGGCATCGCGTACACCGAGATCAACATCGAGCAGGACCCGGATTCCGCGGCGTTCGTGGAGAAGGCGAATGGCGGAAACCAGACGGTGCCGACCGTGCTGTTCCCGGACGGCTCGACGCTGACGAACCCGTCGCTGGCCCAGGTGAAGCAGAAGGTCGGCGCATAGGCGCATACAGAAGGGCGGCCCCCGGTTGTCGAGACGGTCCCGTGGTGGGAGGGCGCGTACGCGGCCGAGGTGCAGGCCTCGCTGAAGAAGTACGACCCCGGGGCGCG